>JBLIHL010000585.1:0-3910 GCA_047635895.1 Paracoccaceae bacterium
AGGGCGGTTGGATATCGTCGCGGCGGCTGCGCGCTACGGGGGACCGCTCCTCGCGATCCACGGGCGAGATGACGCGACGGTGCCGTGGGCGGCGGCCGAGCGGTTGGCCCAAGCGGGTCCGCGCGGAGCCTCACTGATCCTGGACGGCGCCAGCCACGGATTCGATGCCACTCATCCGATGGAGCATGCTCCCGAAGCCCTCGAAGCGGCCATCGGTGCGACGCTGCACCATCTCGAGCCACTGTCCTAGGGGTGCGGGTCGCTCGGTTACAATGGGGGCGTGATCACAGCACTACTACTCAGCGCCATCGCGCTTCAGGAAGGCGGTTGGGCTCCTCCGCCGCCGCCTCCTCTCGTTCCTTCTCCGCTGATGGCGCAGCCCCGCTTCGCCCCGTTCGTGCTGCCCGACGGGGCGCGAATCGTCGCCACGGAAGAGGGCCTTTCGAGGCAGGTGCTTGTTCTGCAGGAGACGCTGGAGAAGCGGCTGGGTCGGCGCATTCCGGTCGGCGAGAAGCCTGCCAAGTCGGGGGACTTCATCCTGACCACCGGTTACCTTGATGACGCCGTCGCGGGCAACTCGGAGGCCTATGCCATCGAAGTTTTCGCTGACCACGTGTCGCTCTCTGGCGCCAACGCCGTGGGCGTCGCACGCGCGATCGCGCGGCTCGCCCAGCTCTTTCAGTACGACGGCGAGCAGGGCGCCTGGACCCTGCCAGCCACCCGGATTGACGACGCCCCCGCCTACCCATGGCGCGGGCTCATGCTGGACGCGGCCCGGTTCCCGCACTCCGTGGAGTCCTTGCGCGAGGCCATTGATCTCGCGTTCCTCTTCTCGTTGAGCGTCGTGCACCTGCACCTGTCGGACGATCAGGCGTTCACGTTCCCCGCGACCTGCTTGCCGCCGCGCACGAACCCTGGCGCGAGTGGCCCGGATCGCGGGTACAGCAAAGAGGACCTGCGCTTCCTGGTGCAGTACGCCTCCGATCGCGGGATCGCTCTCGTGCCCGAGATCGACATGCCGGCGCACTCCAGCGTCTTGGTCCGTGCGCGTCCTGATCTCTTCGGGCGCCAGGACCCGGGGACGGGCGAGCACCACTCCACAGGCGCGGTCAATATGGCCTCGCCGCGCGCGGTGGCTGCCATGAAGGCGCTGGTGGACGAAGTGGCCGACATCTTCGACACAAGCCCCTACTTTCACCTGGGCGGGGACGAGTTTTACGCGCCCGCTCTTCTCGAGCTGCCGGAGTTCAAGGCCCTCGCGGCGGCCGAAGGGTTGCCGCTCACGCTGGAGGAGGGAGCGCTCAACGCGCACCTGAATCACTTTCTCCAGGAGATGGCGGACCACGTGGCCGAGAATGGGCTGCAGCCGATCGTTTGGGAAGGCTTCCGGCCGGTCGCGGCCGCGGGGCAAACGCTGGATCCGAGCACCTGGGTGATGGCTTGGAACCAGCACTCCCAGGCGCCAGACGCGCTTGTGAAGGCTGGCTACACGGTGATCAACTGCGGCTGGGAGCCGCTGTACATCGTCCCGGCCCAAGGTTGGGCGAGCTGGCCAGACGACGCGTTTGGTTGGTCGCCCTCGAGCGTTCGTCAGCGCTTCGGCGGGCGCGTGACAGACCTCGCAGAAGATGCGCCGCTGGAGGGCGCGCAGATATGCGTTTGGGAGCAACGTCCCGAGGCGATCGTGCCCGCGGTGCTGCGGCTGGCGCCGGAGCTGGCGGAGCGCATGTGGGGGAGTCACGGTGCTCCCGAGACCCACGACGAGTTCCTTCCGCTCGCCGACGTCACGCGTGACGTCGTCCAGGACATGCTGCGCCCCGTGGAGATCGTGGTGGAGAGCGACCTGGGCGGCGGCGGTCTGCTGTCCCGAACCCGCGCCATGATCAGCTTCCGCACGGCGGAGCATGCGTACCCCGGCGTGGTCCGATACGACCTGTCGAGCGACTTTGGTCGGGAGCCCACGGCCGACTCCGAGACGCTTTCCACGTCCATGGAGCCCCTGACCGTTCCGGGCGGCACGGTGATCGCCGCAGCGCTCTTCACCGAGGCTGGGCGACAGATCGGCGGCGTCACTCAGATTCGGGTGGAGGCGGGCGAGCCGGTCCTGACGTTTGAGGCCTACCGTCTGCCGCGCGGCGGGAGCTTCCGACCCGAGGATTTCGGCGGGCTGACGAAAGGCGCGCTCATCGGCACCGGACGCCTGGCGACGGCCAACCCGGAGCGGCTGGCGGCCATCAACCGCGAGCAGTTCGCCAAGGTGCGCCCCGAAGCGCACGTGGATCTTCGTCCGCTCTCTTGGACTACGTTCGGCCTGGAGGGCGACTCGATGGATCCTGCGCGGCCGCGGATCTGGGGACGCCACGCCGTCGTGGCTGAGGGCCAGGTGCAAATCGACGAGCCCGGCGACTGGGTCCTGGAGTTCCAGAGCCGAGGCGGCGTCGGACGTCTCACGCTGGGAACGGCGACCGTGGCGTGCTCAGGCGACAACCAGCCGGTTCAGCGGACGGCAAAACTCGACGCGGGAACGTACAGCTTTCGTATCGAACACGCGGTGCTGGATGTGCACAACGACCTCCAGGTTTGGCTCACGCGCGACGGGAGCGCCGCACGCACGCCGCTTATGGGCCATTTGCTGCAGGCGGCCGGCTGGGTCGAAGCGGCTGACCTACGCTCCTTGGACTCGTTCGAGAAGTGAGAGGCGCGGCCGGTGAACCATGACTCATCGGATTCGGTCACAATTGCCACCTCACACGTATCACCTGGGGGCCTAAGTTCAACGCCGACCCAGGAGGGCCAGTCCGGCCCCATGTACCCATGAAGAAATCACTCCTTGTCGCCGCACTGGCGCCCGTACTCGCTCTCGCCGTCCCGGCTTTCGCTTCGACCACGACTGCGAACGCCTCGACTCTCCTCGCGCCCGCCGTTGAGGGCCGTTGGTTCGCCGACTATGACGAGGCCGTCAAGGTCGCCAAGGAGGAGGGCAAAGACCTCCTCGTGGACTTCACCGGCTCTGACTGGTGCGGCTGGTGCATCAAGCTCCACGACGAGGTCTTCGACCACGACGAGTGGATCACCGAGGCTTCGAAGAGCTACGTCTTTGTGGCCCTCGACTTCCCCAACGGGGCCGAGGCGAAGGCGCTCGTTCCGAACCCGGAGCGCAACGAGGAGCTCAAGAAGGAGCTTGGCGTCCGCGGATTCCCCACGATCTTCCTGATGGGCACGGACGGCGTTCCTTACGCGCAGACCGGCTACCAGAAAGGCGGACCGGCGGCGTACCTCAAGCACATGAGCGAGATTGCGGCATCGGGCAAGAAGGCCATGGTGGCCTCGGTTCGCGTCGCGGACGCGTTCACGTCGGCAGAAGATGGCGACGCCAAGTGGGCCGCTTGGGACGACCTGGTCACGGCCTTCAACGAAATGGACAGCGGCTCGCCGTTCGTCAGCAGCCTTGTCGAGCACGTGCGCTGGGGTTTCGACACCGATGCGGACAACGCGGCGGGCAAGAAAGTGGTGGCCGCCAAGGCGCTTCTTTCGAAGGGCCTGGTCGACGACGCCGTCCTTGAGTTCGCCAAAGAGAGCGACCCGAAGAACGAGAGCGGCATGTTCGAGAGCGCCGTGGAAGCGCAGTTCTCCGGCGTCAAGGATGATGTGACGGCGCGCGCCGCGGTCGCGGGTCTTGAGAGCCTCAACGCGTTGGGCTTCAAGGATAAGGAGCTCGGCTTCACTCTCAACTTCACGGCGGCACGCTGGTGTTCAGGCCCGCTCGACGACGCGGAGAAGGTCGCTGAATTCGCTAAGAAGGCCATGGAGTTCGGTAGCAAGGACGAGGCCGCCATGGCTGCCTTGAAAGACCTGATGGGCTGATCCTTCGGCTTCGGCCGAGGTTCAATCGACCTCACAAAGACGGCCG
>JBLIHL010000586.1:0-3907 GCA_047635895.1 Paracoccaceae bacterium
GCACTTCGAGTCTGCTGACGCCAAGTGGTTGTTCACAGAGCCCGGGCTCGAACAAGTACGTAGCGCGCTACTCGGTGCCGTGGCGGAGGAATTCGAAGGCGAGCAGGAGGACGATCTACTGCCGATCTCCTATCAAGCTCTGGCCGCGAAGGGGATGGTCTCTCTTCTTATCAGGCGTGATCTCGAACGCGGCGACCTTGAATCGGCGTGCCAGGGCCTTGCCGCGCTCCATCGCCTTGGGGGATGGTGGATCGCACGTGGCGGGGGCCTATGCTCACTGGTGGGTTCCAGTCATCTTGAGATGCGCTTCGTTGGCGACGAACTGGGGCGTAAGGGACGAAAGGTACCGTGGACGCGAGCAGATGCGGAGCGACTGGCGGACATGACGGCTCATAGGCTCACGCTGCTTGAGCCAGATATGCGCGCCTTGCAGTGGGACTTCTGGAACGTGGTTCAGGCAGGCCTCCCCGGCGCGGAGGGTCGATACAGTGAGGAAGCGGCCGCCGTACTGGACCTGGTCACAGAGTTTGCAGACCGCGAGGACGTTGTGATCGAGAGGCTCGAGGGCATTCTTAAGCGGCCACTGCAGGGGGCGATTGAGGCTTCGAGGCGCACCGCCAGGGAGGCAGAAGGCCTGGTCTTTGACTATTCGTACTGGCAGGCAGCTCAGGCCTACCTGAGCATATTGAGCGTGCAGCGCAGCGAGCTGGAGACGCTTCAGCTCGCCCTTCGGTCCTCACTGGACGGCGAGCCCAGGAACCGCTGGTCGAGTCGGGGGCATAGGATTCAGGCCAGGGTCGTGGGGCAATTCGTGGAGGCGGAGGAGACCGAGCTCGACGAGTTCGAGGCGTGGACCGTCCGGGTCCCGCTCGTGACGCACTGATGTAAGCGAGGCGTATGCAGGACGCGGTCTTCGGAGGGGCTCGGGTATAACCGGGTCATGCTGATTCTGTCCATGTGCTTGGCTCTGCCGCCTGTCTCGGTTCCCAGTCAGGCGTCCGACCCGGTGCTCGCCTGGGAGGCCCACCGGCTGAGCGCTGAGTTTTTTGCCGAGGGTGCCACGTTCGGCGACTTCAACCGCGACGGCGTGAACGACATCGCGTCGGGGCCTTACTGGTACGAGGGGCCGGAGTACGAGGCGCGGCATGCGATCTACGAGCCGAAAGCCTTCGAGGTCGCTGGGTACTCGGACAACTTCTTCGCCTGGAGCCGCGACATCGATGGGGACGGTTGGCTGGACCTCTTCGTGATCGGCTTTCCGGGCAAGGAAGCCTGGTGGTTCAAGAACCCAGGCGAGAAGGAGCAGCTCTGGACGCGCTCACTCGTTCACGACAGCGTCGACAATGAGTCGCCCGACTTCGTGGACGTCGACGGGGATGGCCTGGAGGATCTCGTCTGCCACTCGCAGGGGATCATGTGCTGGTTCGGCAGGGATCCGGCGGACGCAGCGGCGCGCTGGACGCGGCACGACTTCTCCCGGAACCTCGGGCTGGCGAAGTTCACGCACGGCATGGGCGTGGGGGATCTCAGCGGTGACGGTCGTCCGGACGTGCTGCTGAACATCGGCTGGTTCGAGCAGCCGAAGAGCCTGGAGGGCGATCCCGAATGGACGTTTCACAAGCAGCGGTTTAGCCCGGACTACGGCGGAGCGCAGATGCTCGTTCACGACGTGGATGGGGACGGAGACAACGACGTGATCGGCAGCGTCCGTGCACACGGCTACGGACTCTCGTGGTTTGAGTCCCAAGAGGTGAGCGGCAGGCAGGTCTTCGAGGAACGCCTGATCATGGGCGCGGCGGAAGGCGACTTTGGCTGCGCGATGGCGGTCTCTGAGCTCCATGCTCTCGCCCTTGTCGACATCGATGGAGATGGCCTCCAGGACGTGGTCACCGGCAAGCGCTACCTGTCCCACGGGAACCGCGAGCCCGGATCGTCGGACCCTCCCTACCTCATGTGGTTCAAGCTGGAACGCCCAGCAGGGGACGCAGCGGAGGGCGAGGTTTCGTTCACACCGCACCTCATCGACGACGCCTCCGGCGTGGGCACTCAGATCGTCGCCGGGGACATCGACGGCGACGGACGGGCCGACGTGGTCGTGGGCAACAAGGCCGGAACGTCGGTGCTCCTGCAGCGTACGGTCGGTGCGCCTGGTGCCCGTGTGATCCCGGTGCCGGCGGTGAAAAGCCCGGAGCCCGACGTTCGCTTTCCGGAGGGTGCTATCGCGCCGCGCGGCACGGACGGCAAGGCGCTCAACCTGGACTTCGAGCGCGGAGATCTCTCCGACTGGACGGTGGAAGGCAAGGCCTTCGAAGGCCAGCCGATCTTCGGCGACACCGTCAAGGCGCGGCGTGGCTACGCTAGCGACCATCACGGCGACTACTGGCTGGGCGGCTTCGAACTCGCGGGCGACGGGGAAACCGGAACTCTGACGTCCAAGCCCTTTCAGCTCACGCACCCCTTCGCGGCCTTCCTGATCGCCGGGGGACACGACACCGGGCTGCACGTCGACGTGGTCATCCTCGAGGGCGAGGTCACGATCGGCAGCTCCACGGGGCATGACGGCGAGCAGCTGCTCCCCACCGTTTTTGATCTCTCCAGCCACGTGGGCGAGGTGGTCTTTCTCCGCGTCGTGGATGAGCGCACAGGCGGATGGGGGCACGTTAACTTCGATCACTTCCGTCTCTATGCGGAGCGTCCGGAGTTCGCGTCGGGTCTGGAGATCCGCAACCATCTCGACTTCGTGAACCACGCGGGCCTTTCGCCCCAGCAGGCGGCCAAGGCCATGGAACTGCCCGCAGGCTTCCAGGTGGACGTGCTGGCGGCGGAGCCTGAACTCCACCAGCCGATCGCCTTCACGTTCGACGATCGCGGCCGCATTTGGGTGGTTGAGGCGTTCGCGTATCCCTACAAGCGGGACGACGGAGAGGCGGACGACAAGGTCATGATCTTCGAGGACAAGGACGGCGACGGCTCCTACGAGACGCGCACGCTGTTCGCGGACGGCCTGAACCTCGTCAGCGGTATTGAAGTTGGCTTCGGCGGCGTGTTTATCGGGGCCGCGCCCGAGCTTCTCTTCATTCCGGACGCCAACGGAGACGACGTGCCCGACGGCCCGCCCGAGGTGCTCCTGGATGGCTGGGGCTACGAAGACACGCACGAGACGCTCAACACGTTCACCTGGGGACCGGATGGCTGGCTCTACGGCTGCCACGGGGTGTTCACGCATTCGAACGTCGGGAAGCCCGGTACGCCGGATCACGAGCGCGTAGGTATCAACGCAGGCGTCTGGCGCTACCACCCTCAGCGTCGGGACTTCGAGGTCTTCGCCCACGGCACGAGCAACCCGTGGGGCCTCGACTTCGACGACCACGGCCGCGCCTTCGTGACCTCGTGCGTGATCCCGCACCTCTTTCACCTCGTACCCGGCGGACGCTATCACCGGCAGGCCGGCGATCACTTCAACGATCACACCTACGACGACATCAAGACGGCGGCGGATCACCTGCATTACGTCGGAGATTCTGCGCATGATGGGAACGGCGTCTCGGCAGATGTCGGCGGTGGGCACGCGCACTGCGGAGCGATGATCTACCTCGGCGGCGATTGGCCCGAGGCGTTCCACAACAACCTCTTCGTCAACAACGTCCACGGGAACCGCGTCAACCGGGAGATCCTCGCGAAGGATCGCTCGGGCTACGTCGGTCAGCACGGGCAAGACCTGCTGGTTTCCAACGACGTTTGGTTCCGCGGCATCAACCTGCGCTATGGGCCCGACGGCTCGGTGGTGCTGATCGATTGGTACGACGAGCAGGCCTGTCACTACATCACGGAGGACATCTGGGACCGCAAGAACGGTCGGATGTACCGCGTGTCCCATGGGGAGGTGGAACCCGTCCGCGTGGATCTC
>JBLIHL010000587.1:0-3903 GCA_047635895.1 Paracoccaceae bacterium
CCAGGCAGCGCGATCACGACGTCACCACGCCTGGACGACATACTCGGCGAAGGCCTCCAGGGCCTCGGCGTTCGCTACGCCCGCCGACGCCGCCTGATGGCCTCCGACCCGCGCGTCGAGGACCTTGAGGAGTTCATCGCCGAGTCCCAGGTCCACATCATGGCGGACCTGATGGGTGGCATGGGCCACGGGGACCCGGAGCCCACCTTCTGACCTGCTGCCCTCCCTAAAAACGCTATGGAGGCGATCAGGACTTCAGCCAGCTTTCCCAAGCAGAGAACCCGGCTTCGCGACCGAGGAACGACCGCACCATGTCGGCGGCATCCTCCGCGCCGCCTTGGGCGAGCACCTCGTCGCGATAGCGCTGGGCCGTCGCGGTGTCCATGAGCTTGCCTTCGAACTGACCGAAGAAGTCTTTCGAAATCACGAGCGACCACATGTAGGTGTAGTAGTTCGCGGAGTAGCTATGCAGGTGGCCAAAGGCCGCGTGCATGGCCGTTCCGGGGACCTTCTCGTAAAGGGTCAGCTCGCGCTGCATGTCCCCCATCAGCTCGCCGGGGTCGACGCCCTGGGGGTCGCGGTCGTAGAGCGTTAGGGAATAGAGCGCGTACAGCATCTGCCCGTTCACGCCGAGACCCTTGCCGTACTCCTCGGCGGAGCGCAGTCGATCCACTAGCTCCGTTGAGATGGGCTCATCGGTTTCATGATGCCTCGCGAACTTCTGAAGCACGCCCGCGCTCCATGCCCACTCCTCGTAGAGCTGCGACGGGACCTCGACGAAGTCCCACTCGCAGGCGATCCCGGCGAAGCCGTGGAACGAGTTCACCGCGAAGAGGTGGTGCAGCAGGTGTCCAAACTCGTGGAACAACGTGGTGACCTGATCGTGCAGGAGCAGCGCGGGGTCGCCGCCCGTCGGCTCGGGGAAGTTGCAGACCAGCGCGGCCTCGGGGAGACGCCCGCCCGGTCCGTCCGTTCCCGCGTAGAGCTGGAACATCGCCGCATGCTTGAACTTGGCCTCGCGCGGGAACATGTCCAGGTAGAAGCGTGCCGTGTGCTTACCTTTCTCAAAGACGTCGTAGCACTCCACGGACTCGTGCCAGAACAGGATCTCGCCGTGCGCATCGTCCGCAGGCTTGATCTCAACGCCAAAGAGCGACTCCGTCGTGCGGAGGATCCCCTCCTTGACGCTGGTGTAGGCAAAGTAGGGCCGAACAGACTGCGAATCGAAGCTGTGCTTCTTGCGCTTGACGCGCTCCATGAGGAAGCGTGACTGCCACGGGCGGACCTTCTCTGCTTCCGGCTCCAGCGTCCGAAGCTCTTCAAGGAGCTCGGCGTACTCAGCCTTGGCGACCGGCCGGGCGCGGTCCGTCACCTTCATCGCGAAGTCGCGGGCGGCCTGGGCCGACCCGATCATCTTGTCTTCGCAGGAGAACTGGGCCCAGTGTTCGAATCCCAGGGTCGTCGCCAGCTCGTGCCGCTCGGCAAGCAGCCGCTTCAGAACGCTCTCGTTCTCGGGGAACGCGCGCTTGTGATAGACCATGAAGAACTCAAGCCGCGTCTCGTCCCTCTCGGCATAGAGGAGCACCGGCAGGAAGTCCGTCGGGTCCGTCGACAGCGTCACAGAGCCGTCGGCATCCTCGGGGTGAGCGTCGAGGAAGTCCTGCGGAAGACCCACAAGGTCGGCGTGCCCGCCCTTGAGAACGAGCGTCTTCCCGCTCGTCATGATGTTGCGGTCGAACTCCTGGCCTGTCTGCACAAGCTGCTCCTGAAGCGAGCGGATCTTCTCCCGCGTGGCGTCGTCCTTGTCCACGCCGCCGCGGCGGTAGTCGCGCACGGCGTGCTCGACGAAGCGCTTGACCTCAGGGGTCATCGGCTGGGACAGGTCCAGTGCGCTGAACGGCTCGTAGGCGGTGCGATCGAGGCTGAGAGCGGTTGAGAAGGCCGACATGCGCTGGATCGCGCCCTCGGCGGCGGTCCGAACGCCCTCGTCGGGGTGAACGGCCGACAGGATCTCGGCGAGCCCTGTCACGGCACCGACCTCCACGCCGATCGCGTCGAAGGTACGCGCCACGGTCTCGGCGGTCGCATCGGACGGCAGGGCACGCAGGGCCTCAAGCTGCTTCTCAGCGGCGGAGAGGTGGCTATCGACGAGCGCGGAGAAGGAGTCAGCGGTGTGCTGTAGCGTCATGTTGGTCCCGCCGTGGCGGGGCTCTAGTGGGAAGGCCCGGGCTTGTGAGCCCAAATCGTGGCTGGCTCGTGAGCCCAGTGAGTGACTGGCTCGCGAGCCCAAATAGTGGCTGGGCGGAAGGCCCGATGGCTACTGCGGAGAGGCAGCCTCAGCGTAGGTGTAGAGGGCGTCCATCTGGCGGTGGAAGTCGTGCTCCGTACCATCGATGGGCGCCTTGAAGTAGCAGCCAAGGTGTTCGAGAACTCCCCCCTCGCCGCGCCGCGCGGCGAAGTCGGCGAAGCGCGCGAGGTCAATCACGAGCGGCGCGGCCAGCGCAGAATCGCAGCCGGACCACGTGAACTGGAGAGACATCTTCGCGCCGAGGAAACCCTCGAAGTGCACGAAGTCCCACGCCGTTTTCCAGTCCCCCAGGGAGGGGACGTAGTCGATCGCGACCTGGGTGTGCGGTTCCTTGCCCCCGGTTTCACTGGCGCCCAGTATCGAGCGCAGCGCCTGATCCTTGGTCTCGAGCTTCGACGCCTTGTGGCTTGGATCCCTGAGGACCTCGCCGTCGCGGTTGCCGAGCATGTTGTAGCCCTGCCATGCGAGGACCTGGAGCGCACGGGCGCGGAACATTGGAGCCAGCGCGGTCTTGACGAGCGTCTCGCCGGTCTTCCCATCGTTACCGGCGATTGGCACGCAACGCGCCTCCGCCAGGGCGACGAGCGCCGGGATGTTGGCGCCGATGCTGGGCGTGAAGTTGACGAACGGAAAGCCCGCGCGAATCGCGGCGTAGGCGTAGAGAAGCGAGGCCGGCTGGGGCACTCCATCGGCCACAGCTTTCTCGAAGGCCTCCGACGAGTTCCACGCTTCCTGCCGCGTCGGTGCGGCCTCGGTGCTGGCGAGGTAGACCACCACCACGCGATCGAGTCCGTGCTCCTTCTGGAATGCGACGAAGTCGGCCTCAATGGCCTCCGTCTGCTCCAGCGGCGACAGGCTCCCGAGGGCTGCAGCCCGCGGGTCTAGATCCCTCAGCCCCGTCTCCGCGACGTCGAGAATTCCGGGACGGATCGCCGCCTCAAAGCGCGCTGCGTCATCCCGCGCCAATGAAACCAGGTCCGCCGGCAGGATCCCCGCGGCGACAAGCTCTCCTGCTGATTTGGAGAGGTCGCGCGTACAGACGTCATGGCCGCCGAGCACCAGGTCGTCGAGCGACACGAGGTCCAGCTCGGAGAGCGGCGGGAAGGCCGTCGGGAGCCCCACTGCCGGGATCAGCTCGCCGCGGATCCCCGCAATCCCGTAGGCCACGCAGGTGGAAATCGCTCCACGGGCACCCACGAGCCAGAGTCCGGTGCGCGCGCGGGCTGGAGAACCACCCTCGGAGGGGGCACCGGATGGAGAGGGCGCGGAGGAGGACTGGTTAGGAGAGTCGCTGGTCACAGATAGGCTGGGTAACAGTCGCAGGAATCAGGGGCGGCCATTGTGGACCATGACCCGGGCAAGATCCGCCCGCGCTGGCGAGAAAGCTACTCGACGAAGCCGGAACGGGCTACTTCTGAGCTCTTCGGGACAGCCAGGCGCGGACAATGCCGTCATCACGGTCCGACCACCACCGACGCTCGGCGAGGGCGGCCTCGGCTCCGACCGGCTCCAGCTGGGAGTCCGGGTTCGGCACGGACTCTTGGGGACGTCCCTCTTCGGGAGCGCCAGTCGCTCCAGGGCCATTCTTCCCAGGG
>JBLIHL010000588.1:0-3852 GCA_047635895.1 Paracoccaceae bacterium
CGGCCCAGGAGGGTAGCGATCAGAGTGGCTGAAGCCACCCTGAAGGTCTTATTTTTAGTGCCTCTCGTCCCCATAAATGCGAACCGTGACTCGTCCTTGGGCGTCGACCCACCCCCGGTACATCCCCGGAGTGGTAAAAGGAGCCGCCAGACGCCCCCCTGAGTCCAGGGCGATACAGCCGCCGGATCCGCCGCCCTTGGGCAGCTCGTCGAGGATCGTCTCGGCCGCCGCAGCGCCGATTCCAGCCCCTCCGAAGAGCATTCTGGCGTGAATCTGGTGGGCTATCGCCTTGCGGATGAAGAACTCGCCCCAGCCGGTGCAGGAGACGGCGCAGGTCCGATCGTCGGCCCAGGTGCCTGCCCCGATGAGCGGGGAGTCGCCGATCCGGCCCCAGGCCTTGCGGGCCATTCCTCCGGTAGAGGTCCCCGCCGCCAGGTGCCCTTCGTGGTCCAGAGCGACGCAGCCGACGGTCCCGAATTTGTGGTCGGGGCCGAGGGCGCGCTCGTGCTGGCCCACTTTCTCGGAGTCGGTGGCCTGCAGGAGCTCGAGCTGGCGCTGGCGATGCGAGGTCACAAACCACTCCGGCGGCATCGTTTGGAGGCCCTGTTCGGTGACAAAACGGTCGGCGCCAGTGCCGGACAGGAGGACGTGCTCCGTCTTCTCTAGCACGGCGCGGGCGGCGCTGATCGGGTGGCGGACGGTGTGCGCGCCGGCGATGGCGCCAGCCATTCCGCTGCGGCCGAGCATGATCGAGGCGTCCATCTCGACCGTTCCGTCATCCGTGAGAACGGCGCCCCTGCCGGCGTTGAAGAGGTGGGAGTCCTCCAGGGGATGCAGGGCGGCCTCGACGGCGTCGGCGGCGCGCCCGCCGTCCGCGAGCACCCTGTGCCCGCGGAGGAGGGCGTCCGCGAGCGCGGCCCGGTAGGCCGCCTCGAGCTCGGGGGTCATGGCGTCCCGGCGGATCGTTCCGGCGCCGCCGTGAATGGCCAGGACGACGTCGTCGACGATTTCGAGCGCGGGTCCATCGAGCGCGAGAGCGCCGCCCGGCTGGGCGGCCACGTCCTCGCACAGCGTCGACGAAAGGGCCTCTATAGCGGCCGGGATGGCCACCATCGGGGCTGACTCCGTAGCGTCCGGGGACGAGGCGCGGCAGCCCGTCAGGGCAAGCGCAACGAGGGCGGCCGCAAGGACCACAGCGGAGGGGACCACAGCGGCGGGGACGTTAGTGGAACGGGCACGGGTGACGCCTGATGCCGGGGACGCGCTGAATCGATGCATGTCCAACAGCCTAAGCTCGACGGCGCCGCCGTTGTCGCCCGCGTTCCCTACAGGATCCAAGGTGGGCGCTGGAGTGTCACGTCCCGGGTCCCCGGGTCCCGTTCAGAGGCACCCCCCGGCGGGGGCGGCGGCGGGGGAGGGGCGGCCCAAGCGGGTGGGGCGCAGAATGGGACGCGTCTACCGGTCGGTGTAGTAGACGGCGGGCTGTTCCTTACTGGCTGAGATGTACTCAGGTGTGGCCAGCTGTAGAAGCTCCTGGATCATCTCCAGCCGGCGCGCGATGGCGGCGGGGGAGCGAACGTCGCCCAGGGAGGCGTGGAGAGCCGCGAACTGCTCGGCCTCGCTGCTCGCATCTAGCACAAGGCGCTCGGCCAAGGACTCTGCCTGCTGCCGCGTCATTTGCGCCTTACGCTGAGCGTTACTCAGGACCTCGGCGGCCGCGGTCTCGGCGTAGTTTCGCGACTGGTCGCGCTGGGACTTGGCGTCCTGGACTTCGCGGAACGCCTGCTCGACGCTAGCCAGAGGGCCTGCGCTCAGGAGCTGAAAGCGCACGATCTCTACGCCGAGACCTAGCGTGTCCACGTCTCGCTGGATGCGTGCCTTGGCGTCGACAGCGATGGACTCCGCGCCGCTGGCGATCACGTCCGTGACTTCCATGCCGCCGATGATCTCGGTCAGGGCGGCCTCGGCGACCCGCCGGATCGCGAAGTCTGGGGACCGCGGTTCAACGCTGAGCGGAGCCAGGTCCGTGACGCTCGCGACGCCGTAGAGATAGGCGCGCGGATCTCGGATGGAGTAGAGCACGCTCGCCTTGATCTCGACGATGTTGCTGTCGCCGGTCAGCCACTCTTTTTCGGGCCCCATGGGGCTGCGGCCGAGCTTCTCGTCGATCAATCGGTAGCCGATGGGCATCGGGAGAAGTCGCTCGGGCGCGGAGACGCGGCGGACGCGCTCCATGCCGAAGGGCAGCTTGACGTGTAGGCCGGGGAGAAGATCCCGCACCGGTCGACCGTAGCGCTCGACGATACCTCGTTCGCCGTTCTCGATGGTGAGGAACGACTGGAAGAGCGTGGCGGCGATAAAGAGAGCCGCCACAGCGAACAGTGCAATCGGGCGCAATTTCACTGGTCGTCCCCGGGCTGCCCTTCGCCCTCTGAGCCCTTCGGGCTAGCCGCGTCCTTGGAGGGATCGTCGAACACGCGCACCAGCCAGAAATCGTAGGGGAAGATCACGTTTGCGCCGCGAAGTGCCTGCTGGGCGACTTCGTGCCGCGCGACAATGTCGAAGAGCTCGGGGTTGAGATCGCGTGACGCCAGGCGGAGGCCGTTAGCCTTGGCTACGGCCTTGCCGACGATCGCGGCGGCGTCGGCCTCGGCTGTCGCCGTAAGGGTCGCGGCTTCCTTGCGTGCAAGTGAATTGATCATCCCTGCAGCCACTCGCCCTTCGGCGGTGAACCCGCGGGCTTCCTTGATCCGCGTGGATCGCATGGCCGCTTCCACTTCGGATCGGTTGTCGTAGGGGAAGTTGATTCGCTCGATGCCGGCCATCTGAATCTCGACGCCGTAGCCGTTGTCGAGGCAGAGCTGGCGCACCTTGCGCGTCACGTCAGCGCTGACGTCCGCGAGGTTTCGTTCGCGGTTGACCTCAAGGCTCACGAGGTCGTCGAAGGGGCCGCTTTTCAGCACCTCAAGAAGCGCGGACTGGAGCACCTCGCCAATCTTCGTCTCAGCGCTTTCGCGGTCGCGAAGGCTCTTGAGGAACTGCTGGGGATCGGCGACTCGCCAGGCGATGAACGCGTCCACGTCGACGTTGCGCTGATCGTCGGTGAGGAACTCTTCGATCTCCGGATCGAGCACGTTCGTCCGCATGTCGATGCGGAACAGTGCGTCGATGGGGGCGGGCCATTTGAAGTGCAGCCCCGGCTCTTCGATCAGTCGGCGGGGATCGCCGAAGCGCGCCACAATGGCGTACTCGCCGGCCTTGACGGTGAAGCTTCCCAGGTAGATCGCGAGCAGGCCGAGGCCAAGAACTAGCCAGAGCCAGGTGGTCTTGACGAAGCCGTCGCGTGCCCTTGCGGTCCGTGCTGTGGATGGCTGTCTCATTGTCCGTCTCCGCCGAAAACTCGGCTACCCATATCGTCGGGCCCGAGAGTCCTGTTGGTGCTGTCTCCGGCGCTGGTGAACGGAGGGCGCTTCAGGATGTGTATGTACGGTGAGGCGGCAAAGTACCGACTCGCCTTGGATTGTCCGACCGCTTCGAAGGCACGCTTCATGGCGTCGAGGGTCATCAGGTGCTGAACGGCCCCGTCGTGGGCCTTGTCCACTTGAGCGATGGCCGCGAAGGCTTCGGCGGTCGCTACGGTGAGTAGCAGTCTAGCCTCTGCAGCGCTGTTTGCCTTCTGACGCGTATCCTCCGCGATGACTTGGGCCTCCGACACTTTCTCGATTCTTGCGGCCTCTGCATCGATCTGTGCCGTCTCGCGCTCGACGAGCGCGCTCGCCACGCCTCGGTACGCGGAGTGAACGGCGGGGGGAGCGTGGATGCTTTGAAACTCCACGCCGACCAGCTCAGCGC
>JBLIHL010000589.1:0-3851 GCA_047635895.1 Paracoccaceae bacterium
GGAGCTCAAACTCAAGCACGATGGCGATGACTTCTGGAAGGTCATGAGCGACGTGTTCGACGAGACCGTCGAGCCGCACCTGTCTGGCCCGGTCTTCGTGACCCACTACCCGGTCCAGATCTCGCCGCTCGCCAAGGCGGACCCGGCCGATCCAAGATTGACGGAGCGCTTCGAGATCTTCGTCGCGTCTATGGAACTCGGAAACGCGTTCACCGAGCTCAACGATCCCGCTGAACAGGAGCGCCGCTTCAACGAGCAGGTCGCGTCCAAGGACCCCGAGTCCCCGGGCGAGGTCGACGTCGACTACGTCCAGGCGCTGGAGTACGGCATGCCGCCCACCGGCGGCCTCGGGATCGGCATGGACCGCCTGGTGATGCTGCTCACCGGCCAGGATTCGATCCGCGACGTGCTGCTGTTTCCGGCGATGCGCAAGCAGGCGGCCGAGCACGAAGCAGAAGACGCCCCGGCGGCCACCTCTGATAAGGGAGAGGCGTAGACCTTGTTCCGCACGTTCCTCAGCTTTCGCTACCTCAAGGCGCGGAAAACCAACTGGATCGGCATGGCCGGCATCTTCGTCGCCGTGGCGGCGCTGGTGCTCATCCTGTCGATCATGGCCGGCTTTCTCGCAGAGCACCGGCGGACGCTGCGGGGCAACCTGGCGGATTTCGTCATCCAGCCCCGCTACACGGCGTCCGTACGACTCCCTGACGGCGACCTTATCGACTCGGACCACGACGTCGAGGCGATGATCGAGCTGATCGAGGCGCACCCCAGGGTGATCTCGGCGGCGCCGCAGCTCCAGTGGTACGGACTGTTCGTGCCGGATGGTGCCAAGTCGGCGTTGGTACGCCCGATGCAGGATGCGATCCAGCTGGTCGAGCTGATCGGGGTGGACGTCGACGACGAGTCGGAGACCTCGGACTTCGCCGAGTCGCTCGTTCGTGACTTCTCGCCCAAGCCTCCCGACGGCCGAAAGGTTTCGAGCGTGGCCCGCGTCGACGATCCCAGCGACCCCTTCGCCCCCATCCTCCGCGGCGGCCCCAGGGTCAGCCGTCCGGGCCGTCCGATCATCGTAGGGGAGCAGCTTGCTTTCCTCTGGAGCCTCTACAGGGGCCAGGAGGTGTCGATCATCACGGCCACCTTCGACAAGAGCGGCGAGCTCAATGATGAGGCACCCGCCAACTCACGCTTCCAGATCGTCGGCAGCTTTCGGAGCAAGGACAACGAGATGGATCAGCGGCGGATCTACATCGATCGCGCCGAGCTGAGTGATTTCCTCCAGCAGTACCGCGACTGGTCCGCTGTCATCGTCAAGGTCGACGACTACGAGCGTGACAAGGACGTCGTCCGCGAGGAGCTGTGGGCCCAGCTCAACGCCGCGGGCTTCCTCGGCACGCCCGAGGAGAACCCGAACGAGTTTCGCACCTGGGAGGACTTCCGCGCGACGCTCCTGGCGGCCATCGAGAACGAGAAGAGCCTGATGGGCATCATGCTGAGCCTCGTGCTGGTCGTCGCCGGCTTCACGGTGTTTGCGCTTCTCTCGATGATGGTCACCGAGAAGCGCCGCGACATCGGCATCCTGACGGCGCTCGGCGCCACGTCCCGCGGGGTGATGACGCTGTTCCTCCTGATTGGCCTTTGGGAGGCCGCTATCGGCTCAGCACTCGGCGCCGCCGTTGGCGTCCTTGGCGCCCTCAAGATCGACGGAATCGAACGCTGGCTCTCCAGCACGTTCGGCTTCCAGATCTTCAACCGCGACATCTACCTCTTCGACCACATCCCGAGCGAGGTCACGCCTATCGGAGTCGGCCTCATTATTTTGGGCGCCGTGGTCAGCACGCTGCTCTTCGCAGCGATCCCCGCCTGGCGCGCCTCGCGCCTCGACCCAGTCGATGCCCTGCGCCATGAGTAACGAGACCAGCCCTACGGGCACGCCTGCCGCCACGAGTCCACTGGCCTGCACGGGCGTCCGCCGCTCGTTTGCGGTCGGAGACCGCCGTCTCGAGGTCCTGCACGGCGTTGATATGTCGCTGGCTCCCGGAGAGCGCCTTGCGCTTATGGGCACGTCAGGCGCCGGCAAGACGACCCTGCTGAACATCCTCGGGCTGCTCGACCGGCCCACGGAAGGGAAGGTTCGCGTGGAGGGCGTGGACGCCTGGTCCCTGAGCCCTGCGAGGCGCGCCGAGCTACGCAACCGGCGCATCGGCTTCGTGTTCCAGTTCTACCACCTCCTGCCTGAGCTCTCGGCGCTGGAGAATGCGATCCTCCCTGCGATGATCCTCTTCAAGAGCTCGGAGTTCCGTCGCCGCCGATCCGAGTTCGAGGACAAGGCGCGCGACATGCTCGTGCGCTTCGGCCTGAACTCGCGGCTCAGTCACCGCCCGGGCCAGCTTTCGGGGGGCGAGCAGCAGCGCGTCGCCATTGCGCGCGCGCTCATTCTGGACCCGCCGATCCTTATAGCGGACGAGCCGACCGGCAACCTGGATCGCGGCACTGGCGAAAAGGTTCTCGAGATACTCCTCGACGAGCAGAAAGAGCGCGACGTCTCACTTCTGCTCGTGACCCATGATGAGCGCCTCGCCCACCGCTGCGAGCGGGTACTGTTCATGGAAGACGGGCTGATCCAAGCGGACAGCTCGGCTCCCATCCCCACCTGATCCAGCCAGGCACCGGCTGTCCGGCTCCACCACTGGCTCCACCACTGGCTCCCACCGCGACCGGTTGACCGTCGCGAGCGACCTCCCCATGCTGCGTTTCCGCACGACCCCCGTGGCGATCGCCACCACCTGCGTTGTGGTCTGGGCCCTGTGGCTCTATGGAATGATCTCCGGCGACCGGTTCGGCCTCTTCGAGGACAACTGGTTCATGAGCATCACGATGATGTTCGGATCCTTCATCGCTGGCGCGACGAGCGAGGGCGGAGGCGCCGTCGCCTTCCCGGTGATGACGCTTGGCTTCAAGATCCCGCCCAACGTCGCGAGGGACTTCTCGCTCCTGATCCAGGCCGTGGGCATGACAGCGGCTGCCCTGACGATTCTTTGGACGCGCGTCCCTGTCATCGTACCGGCCCTGATCTGGTCGACGCTAGGCGGCGCGGTCGGCATCATCGCCGGCCTCGAGTACATCGTCCCCCACGTCGCGCCGCCGTACGCCAAGATGCTGTTCACGGCTTCCTGGCTGGCGTTCGCCTTCGCGCTGTTCTGGATCAACCGCTACAAGGATCGCGAGGTTCACCAGTCGATCCAGAACTTCCTCCCGCGCCACGCCGCGCTCCTGGTGGGGTTCGGCATCGTCGGCGGCATCATCAGCTCGATCACCGGCAGCGGCCTCGACATCGTGACGTTCTCGCTGCTCGTCCTGCGACTGCGCGTCTCGGAGTCCATCGCCACGCCGACATCCGTGATCCTGATGGCGGGCAACGCCGTGGTGGGCGCCCTCTACCGCGGCCTTGGCCAGGACGCGATCGCGCCCGAGGCCTGGAACTTCTGGTGGGTCTGCGTGCCGATCGTCGTACTCGGAGCTCCGCTTGGCGCGTACTACATCAAGCGCCGCAGCCGCCTGTTCGTGGCCAACCTCCTGTACGCATCGATCGCGATCCAGTTCGTAGCAGCGCTCCTGATCGTCCCGCAAAGCGCCATGCTAGCGTCGTTCACGGTGGCCACATTCCTGGTAGGCGTGGCGGGCTTCCGTCACATGGCCAACCGCGGCGTACGCCGGCTGGATTGGCTGAAGTCCGATAGCGTCGAGTAGTCGTAGTTCCCGCAGTACCGTTCCGGAACCAAAGCTGCGGGAATGAATTGGAAACATCCAAGTGCATCCGCTTCGCGGATGCGCTTGGATGTTTCCAATTC
>JBLIHL010000590.1:0-3845 GCA_047635895.1 Paracoccaceae bacterium
CCAGTGGGTGCTATCGGTGCCCAAGCCGCTCCGACTGGCGATGGCCATGGATGCGAGCCTCTGCCGCGACGTGACTCGCGCCCACTTGCGCGCCGTCTCAGCGTCCTACGTTCGCCGGGCGAAAGCTGCCGGAGAAGCTGAGAACCCCTCCTCCGGCCCCTCCACAGGCCAGGTTCAATTCCACCCAGGAGCGGTCAACAAGGCCCATCGGTTCGGGTCGGCCCTCGAGCTCAATGTTCACCAGCACTCCCTCTATCTCGACGGGGTCTACATTACGCGCGGCGCTCTTAACCGTCCCGTCTTCATGCCCGCAGGCATCCTCGACTCAGGCGAGGTCGCCCGCGTCCACCGTGACGTGATCGCGCGCATCCGCCGTGTGCTGGAGCGGTACGGCCTGAACCCGCGGCAGCTCGGCCTACCGCCGCGCCGCGGAGAAGAGGGCACAGACGCGAGCCTAGATTCTTCCGAGCACGAACAGCCGCTGCTCGACTTCGGCGATGCGCGTGACGGTGCGTTCTTCCCAGGCCTGAAGTCAGCGTCAGTCAGCTCACTTGTTCCATTCGGCCCGCGTGCAGGCCTACCGCTCCAGCTGAACCGGCAACATTCCCCGAGGTTCCGAACTCCCTACGAAGACGCCAGCTGGCCACACCACTTTCTCGCCGACGATGGCGCTTCTAGGTGCTTCCGTCATCGCCTGTTACGGACCGAGCGTAAACCGTCCGCGAACACCGATTTACACGCGATCTAGACTCGATGGGTCATGAACGAGGTGAGATGAGAAAGGCTGTCGGAGCCAGCGTGGTCTGCCCGAACGGCGAGTGCCAACAGCATGGCAGGCACGACACGGGCAACGTCGGTCTGCACGGCTACTCCAAGGTCAAGGGCGGAAGGCGCCGCAGATACCGCTGCACAGCATGTGGCAAGACGTTCGGTGCGACCACGGGTACGCCCTACCAGCGCCTCCAGTACACCATGCGACGCTTCGATCGTGTCGCCGCCCTTGAGCGTCGAGGGCGTCAACAAGTCGGCCATCGCCAGACTCGAGGGCCTCTCTTGGAACACGGTCGCTCGTTGGCTGGAGTTGGCCGCGACCCTCGCTCGCCGCTTCAATGCGAAGCACCTGCGCGACCACGATCTTGTCGAGCTCCAACTCGATGAGATGAACACCTTTCTGCAAAGCCGCAAGCAGCAGGCGTGGGTCTTCGCGAGCATCGACGTCTGGTCCCGGCTCTGGCCAGTAACGCTCGTTGGGTCGCGCACGTCTCGCAACACCAAGCGGTTGGTCCGAAGCGTCGCCGACATCAGCCGCAGTGGGGGATGCCCACTGATCACGACTGACGGCTTCAAGTTCTACGCGCCCACCATCCGCCATGTGTTCGGCATCGGCTGCGTGCTTGCGCAGGTCATCAAGAAGATCAAGTGCAACCGAGTCGTGCGCGTGGGGACGAAGCTGATCGTAGGTTCGGAGTGGAGACTCGCCGATGCACTGGAGGAGTCCGAGGACTCGACGAAGCTGAACACCGCGTTCATCGAGCGGTTGAACCTCACGATCCGTCAGGGCTGCGCCTACCTGCGTCGTCGGTCGCCCTGCCATGCACGGAAGAAGCGCACGCTCGATGATCACTTGGAGCTCTTTCGATGCCTCTACAACTTCGTGCCGCCGCACAGCTCGCTGAGGTTCGGGAAGGTGACGCGGACGCCCGCGATGCAGGCCGGTCTTGCGAGGAACCAGCTCAGCCTCCGGGACATCTTCACGGCCTGGGACGCCGTGGCCCGTTTTGCCGTTGTTAGATCCGGGGCGGTGGCGTATCACGAACCAGTCGCGGGGCTCAGGTGCGCCGCGTAGCAACAACGGATGAAGGAAGCACCGACGAAACGCCTTTCACGACGCGGATCGAAGGCGAGAAGACCACCAAGACAGGCTTCATCTACACCTTTCAGAGCATTCGGCTCTGCGAGGAGCCGAAGATTCTCATCGACTTCCGAATGGATCGATCGCGGACGGGACCCCGGGCTTTCCTGGCGGACTGGACTGGCGTGTACCTGACCTATTCTCCGAGGTCGTTGTTGACGGTGAACCCTTCCTTGATGGTAGTTTGACTCACGGTGAGTCTTCTTCCACGGCCTCGAGCCCATGATGTACGTTGGGTCCCTCGAGGTCACCTGAATGGGAGGCCGGAAGCCTCAGCACAACGATCCGTCAACGAGTTCGCATTGACACTCCACTGCCGACCATTCACCGCCTCGTGCAGGTTCAGAGAAAAACCATCATGACAGCACAGCGTGGAGAGCGCTTCTTCTTCGTGTACAGCATGGCGCTGTTCCTGATCGTGGTGACCGCCTTCCCGATCCATGCCCTGGTCAATCGTGATCACCTGCCACCGATTCGGCCGATGCTGCATCTTCATGCGCTGTTGCTGGGCAGCTGGTATGCCCTGATGGTGCTGCAGACCGGGCTGATCGGGCGCGGCCGCATTGGACTGCACAGGAGCCTCGGTCTTGCGAGCCTCTTGCTGGTCGCCAGCATGCTGCCAACCGGCATCTGGGTGTCCTACGAGAACATGCTGCGTACCGGTAACAGCCACATTCTCATTGCCAATAGCGCCAGCGTGACGGTCTTCCTGATCTTCTATGGCCTCGGTCTGGCCAAGCGGACAGAGGCTGCCCTGCACAAGCGCTTCATGCTCTATGCCGGCCTCGCCTTGATGCTGCCGGCCTTTGGGCGGGTCACCTATATCTTTGAGCTCAGCCCTTTCATGGTCCTGCCCATGTGGCTGGTCTTCCTGCTCGCTGTCCCTGTGTATGATCTGATCACCGAGCGCAAGATCAAGAAGGCCACTGCCATCGCGCTGGGGGTGAACCTGGTCTACATCGCCGCACTGCTGGCCGTTGGTCCGCCGCCAGATTGACGATAGGCTCAACTTGCCCCGTTCGTGGGCGAAGTGGGGCTGTGTTCACGCCCGCGGGTCCTCTTTGGGCCGATTGGCTCGTCGAAGTGAAACGAGCCGGGACTCCTGCGGGGATGGTGCTGCAAGATCGTGCCTTGGGCGACCGACGGGGACACGCGGACTCCCGTGTTCCTGCCCGCGGGCCCTCTCAAGTCGGGTGAGGTCGAACGTGTCCACGGTGACGTGATCAAGCGTATCCGTCGCGTGCTGGAGCGCTACGGTCTGGATCCGATTGCGCTCGGCCTTCCGCTGCGCGCAGGCGACGAGGCACCTTGCGAGTTCGCGGACTCGAGTGAGCATGAGCAGCCGCTTCTGGACTTTGGCGACGCGCGTGACGCTACGCTGATCCGGAAGGGCGAGCGCGCGCAGCTGGAGAAGCTCTGCCGCTATGTGACGAGGCCCGCGATCAGCCTGGAGCGACTGGGGGGTGCGCAGCGACGGCATGGCCTCGTGGCTGCTGCGCAAGGCCTGGCGCAATGGGACCAAGGGATTCGTCATGACGCCCTACCAGTTCCTCGCGCGGCTGGCGGCGATCGTGCCGCATCCCCGAGAGCATCAGCTGACGTATCAGGGTGTGCTGGCACCTGCTTCGCCATTGCGCGATCAGGTCGTGCCGCGCCCGGTGGTCCGGAAGGAGCCGAAGGATGTCGACGTCGCCGATGAAGATGCCGCGATGAGTGCGGGGGAGCCGTCGAAGGGCCAGAGATATATTCGCTGGGCGGATTTGCGTAAGAGCGTATTCGGAGAAGACGTCCTCCGCTGCCCACGCTGCCGCGGGCGTCGGCACATGGTCTCCGTGATCACGGATCCGGAGTCGGTACGGAAGGTGTTGGAGGGGGTGAGAGCAGCGGCGAGGAGATCATCCGATTCACTGGGTGGGGGAGACCCGTCATCGCC
>JBLIHL010000591.1:0-3822 GCA_047635895.1 Paracoccaceae bacterium
ACCTACCCCATAGCCTCGATTGGGACTCGCGCCCCGCTGGCGTCCGTGGCACCGTAAAGGCGCATGCAAACGCGCCCACCGCTCCCCCATCGGCCTTCACCGACGCCCTCCAACGCACCCGCGACCCGGACCCACGCCCCAGGGCGCGGCCTTCTGCTTGGCCTCGCGTGCGTGGCGGCAGGCCTGGCCATCGCGCCTAGAGCGGTAGCCGACGACGAAGGTCAGATCCGGAATTCGACGCCGCTTCCAGCCCAGCGATCCGCTGAGGAAGCTCTCGAAGTGGGCGACACGGCCTGGGTGCGGGCCAGAGGCGCCGAGACGCGCGATCAAGTCGGCCCCAGGAATGCGGCTTTCGATGCTTGGCGCGAAGCCCTCACGACTTCGGTACCGGGCGACGGAGTCCGCCTCCCCAACCCCACCGACGGTTCCGCGTTCCCTGACCCAGACGGAACGCATCGGAGGAGGGCCGAGGGAGTCGCCGAAGCCGTGAAGCGGCGGCTGAACGCCCTGGAAGATGCCGACCTGACCGCGTGGAGAGACCGCTTCTCGCCGCTCGCAAGCACGGCCCTGGAGCGCGCTGCCAACCAGCTTAGCTCCCCAGCCAGCAGCATCTCCGACGCCAAATCGGCCCTCGAGCGCGTCGAGCGCGACTTTCCGTTCACGGCCCCCGCCGCCCGTGCGGCGCTCGCGCTGTTCGACCTTGCCCTCGAAGCAGACCGACGCGGCTCAGCAGGCTCGTGGCTCACGCGCGCCATTCAACACATCCAGCGCCCCGCTGCAGGGCCCAACCCCGCCGCCCGCTGGGCCAGCGCCGTCAACACCCGCCGAATCGCTCTCGATCGCTCCCTGGCCCGCCGAACCGGCCAGGATCACACCCTCCTACAGGCCCCCATGCAGGCCCCGGGAACCGCCACGCCCCAGGCCGGCGAGAATTCGCAGGGCCCAGCCAATTCGCTGCTCCCGCGCCCCGTCACTACCCAGCGCGTCACGGGCCTACTCCGCAGCTCCCAAGAACCCTTCGGCCTCGGCCTCTCCTCGGGCATTGCGTTCTTCGAAGACGGATCCGCCACGGTCCAGGGCGCCCACGGGGTCCTGTCGCTCACCCCATCAGAAGACGGCAAGAACGTCACCGTTGGCCTCATGGGCCCGCCCCGCAGCCAGTACGAGGAGTTATTTGGCATCCGCCAGCCGGTCGCCCGCGCCGCACCATCCGCCGGAGGGTGGCCCTCGCTCCCCGCCACGGATGGGCGCCGAGTGGCCCTCGTCATGGGCCGCGGGGAACCAGCCCGCAGCTACAGGGACGTCGAAATCCCGGCCAGAGGCAATTACCTCGGCGTCTGCGCCCAGGGCCCCAAGGTCGACCCACTGGAGCCCCTCTGGATCCTCCGTGACGGCCTCATCGCGCGGAATCCCCGGGGCGATCGGCGGAATGCTACGAACAGCGAAAGGGACCGCTTCGGCACCCTCATCGACACCTTCACCCGCGATGGAAAGCCGCTAGAGGCCTGGGATCTTGGCACAGGCTGGGAGTTCCAACCTGGACCCGTCATGGCCGACGACACCCTGTTCGTACTCGCTCGCGGCCTCGGCGGCAGCAGCGAGGACGAGGTCGACCATGCCGATGAGGTCCGCCTCATAGCTCTTGACGCCCGCACCGCCGCGCCTCGCTGGTCCGCCATCGTCACCAAGGAGCGGGGCCTGCTGGATGGCAGCGGCCGAGGCGAAGGCGGCTACTTCGCGACCACGACCATGCCGCTCACGATCGAGCGCACCAGCGGCACGCTGCTCGTGGGCACCAACTCTGGGCTCCTGGCGGCCTATAGCGTCGCGGACGGCCGCCTCCTCTGGGCCTTCCGCAACCAGCGCCGCACCGTTGACGAGGGGGGCTGGCCCGGCTCCCGCCCACCGCTTCTGACCCCCACGCCCACAGGAATCGCCGCCTGGTTCGCCCCATTCGACTCTGGGTTCGCCTACGCGCTTCCGGCTGGACCGGCTCCCTTGGATGGTTCCCTGCTGCTGGAGGCTCCGCGCCGCCGCGGCGACGCCATAGACCTGGCCGCCGTTCTCTCTGCACCCCCGAAAGTCGTTTCCAGCACCCCCGGAGCCCCCACTGAGGGACTGAGTGAGCGCTCCACGCTGGTGCTCCTCGGCCGCTATGGCCGCCACTCCGCCCTCCTGGTGGACCACGCCGAGGGCCTGCGGCAACCGGCCGCGTACCTCGCCTCGGACGACCGTTTCACCGGCATCGCCACCTCCAACAGCACGGGAAGCCGCCTCTGGCTCGCCGGATCCACCGAGCTGAGTGGATTCGCCGCACCGCGGGACTTCAGCCTCGAGAGCGCCGCCCCCCTCGCCAGCCAGGGCGCTGGCACCGGCGGCAACGCCGTCCGGCGGGGCCAGTTCCTGTACATCCTGGGCCGTGACACGGTGTGGATTTTCAGCCTGCCCGGCCTCTGACCGCCCTGCATGCCCACTGGAAACCCCTGCGGTATAGCGGCGCTGCAGCCCTTGGGGAATGCACCCGAAACGCCAATGACACCTACCTGGCACGTGTAAACCTCGCGTGACAGTGCGGGACAAGGCGCGCATCCCGGTACTGTGCGTCCTATTCATCAGGGGAAAGCTCTCGAAAAAGCGGCCCCGGCGCGTAGCACACGCCCGGCGCGGCACCTACTTCGTGCGCCACCGCCCCTCGCTTACCCCTCCCTAGTTCATCCTGGCCCGTCGCTCACCCCGGCAGGCGATCCGATCCATGCTCGAAGCCAAGCTCGAACGACTCCGCGACGTCCACTCCAAGATGAAGGCCGAGCTGCGCCGCGTGATCGTCGGTCAGGACGAGGTGCTCGACCAGCTGCTCCTCGCCATCCTCACGAACGGACACTGCCTTCTGGTCGGTGTCCCCGGCCTCGCGAAGACGCTCATGATCTCGAGCCTCGCGAAGACGATGGACCTGTCCTTCAACCGGATCCAGTTCACGCCGGACCTCATGCCCTCCGATATCACGGGCACCGAGCTCCTGCACATCGACCCGGAGACGAGCGCCCGCTCCTTCCGATTCGAGAACGGCCCGCTCTTCGCGAACGTCGTCCTCGCGGATGAGATCAACCGTACGCCGCCCAAGACCCAGGCCGCGCTCCTCGAGGCCATGCAGGAACGTCGCGTCACTTCAGGTGGCAAGACCCACGAGCTGCCCAAGCCGTTCTTCGTCCTCGCGACCCAGAACCCGATCGAGCAGGAGGGCACCTACCCCCTCCCCGAGGCCCAGCTCGACCGTTTTATGTTCATGGTCAACGTTGGCTACCCCGACGCAGCCGAAGAGCGCGAGATCCTCAAGCGCACCACCGGAGGCATCGAGGACGAGGTCAGCTCCGCCGTCAGCGGTGAGGAGCTCGTCGAGCTCCAGGCCGCCATCCGCGAGGTGCCCGTCGCCGACGAAATCCTCGACTACGCCCTGGCACTCACACGTGCTACCCGCGTTCGGGGCGGCGAGCCCCTCGGCTTCATCAAAGAAAGCGTCGACTGGGGCGCCGGCCCGCGCGCCAGCCAGTTCCTCATCCTCGGCGGCAAGGCCCACGCCGCCATCGCCGGCCGCAGCCACGTGTCGATCGACGATATCAAGGCCATCGCCCACCCCGTGCTGCGCCACCGCATCGTCACCAACTTCCAGGCGCAGTCCGAGGACATCACCTCGGACCATCTCGTCGATCGCCTGCTCGAGGAGATCGACCCGAGCAAGGTCGGCGCGGGGCTCCCGGGCGTCAGGGTCTAGCACCTGGGCCTTACCCCCGGGGCCATTGCCCCAGGGACTGGCCTTCAAGGGCC
>JBLIHL010000592.1:0-3798 GCA_047635895.1 Paracoccaceae bacterium
CTCCCCGCACTCACATGACTCCTTCCATCGCCGCCCAACGCTCCCCTCGTTTCGTTTCCAAAGCCGCGCGGCCGGTCCTCTGCGCCCTCGCCCTGGCGGCCGTCGCCGCCTGCTCGAGCACCAAGAGTTCGGTCGCTACCGATCCCGCGAGCGACATGGGTACCGCCGAAATGGTCTGGCTGGAGCCGACACCTGGCCTTGCTCGTGATATTGAGTTTCGTGCGCTGGAAGTCTCCCAGATGGCCACGACGGATGATTTCGTCCGTCACTCTGACTGGTTCCAGACGGTAGGCGAGCCCGCGTACACCAAGCTTCTCGAAATGGTGTTGTCGCCAGACCAGAAGCAGCAGGCGTTCGCCCTCTCGGTCATCGCGGCCCAGCGGGACGTGCGTATGCTTCAGCCTCTGCGGGAGACCGCACCGCTCGACTCCATCGAGAACGAACAGCGTCGCTTCGAGATGGCGCGTGCGCTGCTGATGCTCGGAGACAACAGTGGGATTCCCGTGCTGCTCGATGGCCTCGAGTCATCCAGCCCCGGGATTCGCAGGCTCTGCATTGCGGCACTCAAGCGCGGAACCAACCAGGACCTCTCTTATCACGGTGGTGACTCTGAGGAAGTGCGCGCCCAGAGCGTGGCTGCCTGGCGCCAGTGGTGGTCCGAGATGAACCAGGACACGCTTCTGTCGCGCTGAGGCAGCGCACTACCCGGATTCAGCAATGCGCGGGCGCGCTCAGAGGAGCGTTTCGTGCATAGATGGATTGGGGTAGTGGGTCCCCAGGTTTCGGAGGCAAGGCGCTCCCTCACCCCTAGTGGCAGTAGTCCCAGGGGTGCTGGGGCAACGCAGCCTCCGGAAGCTGGGGGCCCGCTACACGGATTCAGCTATGCGCGACACGCTCCTAGGTGCTCGGCTGGTCCGAATCGTCCGCCGCAATGCGGCGGAGCAGGGCCTCGAAGCGCGGGAGGCCGTGGAGCGAGCTGAGGTCGTCGTCATCCCTCAGATGGGGGGCGTCGTCGTAGCCAAGCTCGAACGCTGTCTCCAAGGTCGAACAGGCCTCGTCATGCAGTCCGAGTAGCGCCTGGCTGCAGGCCAGGTTGTAGCGCACGTTGGGATCCAGCGGCGCGAAGTCGACCAGCTTGTGATCGACCTCCAGCCCGTCCTGGTAGCGTCCCAGCCGCGTATAGACGTGTCCGAGCTCAGCCAACGCCTCAATGTTATGGGGCTGCCGAGCGGTGGCTGCGCTGTAGATCGCGGCAAGGAATTCCTCGCCGACGCGATCGAACACGGCAGTGCTTTCCGGTGGGATTCGCAGGGAGTCCATCATGGTTGAGCCCAAGGGTACGGGTTTCGCTGGGCCGGGAGGCAGGGATCGATCTACAGGTGGCAGATCCGTGTATTGGCTGTGTCCGACGGCGCCAGCCGCACATCGCCTACCCCGCGCCATGATCCGATGGGGAGCGAGCCTGTGGGCTGACACTTTTAGGCTTCTAGAAGCGTTTTTGGGACCAAGACCGTTCGGTTTGTTCGCGAGGATGGCTTTACCAACGAGCTCCCCCCCGCGTCAACGACCCCTGCGACGCCCCAAACCCCCCGTCAGATCCCATGGATATCCGCTTCTGCGATCTCTGCAACGAGTCCGTTCCCGCGTCCGACTTTGCCAAGGGCCTTGCGTTCATGCGCAAGGACAAGGTGATCTGCACCACCTGTGAGCGAGCGATGGGTGGGGGAGCCGAATACGGCGTCTCGACGGCTGGTAGGCAAGATGGTCGGACCGGGGGAAAGCACCTAAAGGCAGGATCATCCGCTGCCCAGGCCCAGCCCGGACCTCCGAGTTTGCCCTACGCAGTCTCTGAGCTAGAGGGGCCGTCGCCGCATGAGAAGTCCTCCTGGGCTGGTGCAGCCGCGCTCTTTGTCGCAACGGGCGCGCTGGCTGCCGCGGGGACGGGCGGTCTCATGCTGGCGGAGCGTCTCGACGGTGTGGAGCAATCGGTCCAGGCAAATGGGTCTGCCTCGGTCGTAGCGCTGGATCAGATGCGCCGGGAGCGCACGGGGCTGCTCGGGCCCCTCGAGGGCAAGATCGACGACGCCGTGAAGTCCGCGGGGGTAGCGGCGAGCGGGGCCCGGTTAGAAACATCGGCCCAGGTGGACGTGCTGCACTCGCGGCTCGCCACGGCCGAGGCACGTTCCACCGAGCTGCGGAGCGTGCTGGATGCAACGCGTCAGAAGCTCGAAGACGCTCGGGCCGAAGCCCGCGGGGCGATCGATGAACGGGATTCTGAGATCGCGAGCCTGCAGAAGATCGTTCAGTTCCACGGCGACAGCTTGGTGGAGCTACGAGAGCGCATTCGTGAGGCCGGGGCCCTGGTGGCGTCCGGTCAGATTCAGACGGTTCAACCCGGGGCCGGAATCCTGGGGGCTGGCGGGGCCGGCTTCGCAGGCGGCGGCCAGCCTGCCGGCACAGCGCCAAAAGGTTCTTGGGGGGCTCTTCTCCCAGATCTCGGCAACCCCGATGAGGCCCTGCGGCTGAACACGGTGCTGGAACTGGTCGAAACGAAAGACCCCGCAGTGGCGGAGTACATCCTCCCCATGCTTAAGGATTCCGACAGCTTCGTGCGCATGGTCTCGGCGCAGGGGCTTGGGGACCTTGGCTACAAGCCCGCCGTGCCGCATCTGATCGACGGCCTGGCGGACAAGCGCTGGACTGTCCGTGAGGCGGCCCGGGACGCGCTTCGCACGGTGACTGGAAAAAACTTCGGCTTCGATCCGACGGCCCGCGAGCTGGAAATGAAGAAGCGGATTGATCAGTGGCGCGGCTGGTGGCGCCGTGAAGGGGACGACTTCCTCACCAATAGCTGAACGATGGGCCCTGGTGGCCTCAAGGGTCACCAAAGAGGTGTCGATGAGCGAGGAGGCGGAGCGTCAGTCCTGTATTCTTCAGGCTGTTCACCCGCCCGGACCTACCCCTCATTGACCTCTTCTGCCCCATGGGAATCTTCAAGGCCTACGACATTCGTGGGATCGTTCCGTCTGAACTCGACGCCGCCACCGCCGCCAAAATCGGCCACGCGTTCGCCACGCTTCTGAAGGCGAAGCGCCTCTTGGTGGGGCAGGACATGCGGGTGCATTCGCCGGAGATCGCCGAGGCCGTCATGAACGGCATGCGTGACGCTGGCGCTGACGTCGTTTCCATCGGGCTCGCGTCGACGCCCATGACGTACTTCGCGATCGGCAGCCAGGACGTCGACGGTGGCCTCTGTGTGACCGCGAGCCACAACGGCGGCGAGTACAACGGCATGAAGCTCTGCGGCCGCGGAGCTACGCCGATCTCAAAGGCCAACGGGATCGCTGAGATCGAAGAGATGTGCCAGGGAGACTATCCTGGCCAGACCGCGGAGAAGCGCGGCGCCTTGGAGGAGATCGATCTCCTCGAAGACTACGCCAATCACGTAGCGTCCTTCAGCGACATGCCCGCCGATGTGTCGATCTGCATCGATGCTGCCAACGGAATGGCCGGTCATACGCTGCCTCAGATCCTTCCTAAGCTCCCGCGGGCGCACGCGAAGTCGATCTTCATGGAGCCGGACGGGACGTTCCCGAACCACGAGGCCAACCCGATCAAGGAAGAGAACCTCGACGACGTCCGCGCCCTCGTGAAGAGCGAAGCCGCCGATGTCGGCGTGGGCTTTGATGGCGACGCCGATCGCTGCTGCTTCGTCGACGAGACGGGTGTGACAGTTCCCGCCGACCTCATGACGGCGCTCCTGGCGGGTGAATTCCTCGAGCGAGAGCCGGGAGCTAC
>JBLIHL010000593.1:0-3785 GCA_047635895.1 Paracoccaceae bacterium
TGGGGGTCCGACAGGTCATCGAGTTTCCAGCTAAGCACGGTCGTGTGGTAGGGCACCTTGCGGATGTGCTGGCGGATGGCGCCTTCGAGGTCGATCACGAAGTCAAACTCGTCGAAGTGGTCGCGGACGTCGTCGAAGGAAACCGGGACGGCTACGCGGAGGTCAATGCCCTTGGACTCAGCGAACTCCACGAACTCTTCCTTGGGCTCATCGGGCGCAGACCAGCCCGCGCAGCGGAAGGTCCCGGCGTCCGGATACGCCTTGCGGCAGTAGTAGGCGGCCAGGAGGGCCGCACCGGCTCCCGTCTTGTCGACGAAGAGGAAGTCGAACGTCTTCTCGCCCTTTCGCTCGCCCGTGAGGGAGAAGATCGTCTGGTCTGAGATGGTCTTGCCAACGTGAATCACCCGCTCGAGGCGGTGCACGATCGCGTGCAGCGCGAAGAGGTCGCCGGGCGGGTAATCACCCGTCTGCGCCACGGACAGAAGGTCTTCGTAGACCTTGTCCACCGTCGAGCCGTACTTCACGACGACCGAGCGATTAGCCCGCGCGTCGACGACGCTTTCGTTGTCGTAGGCCATGAGGCACTGCTCGAGCACGTTGGCGGCGTGGGCACCGAGCATCTCGATGTCCTGTGCGAGCAGCTCGGGCGGCTTCTTGGTGAAGTGAAGCGACGCGCGCGCGATGGTCTCCGCGTAGTCCCCCACCCGCTCGAGCGTCTTGGAGAGACGCATCGCTGAAGAGATGAAGCGCAGGTGCCCGGCGCTTGGCAGGTGCCGAGCGATGAAGCGGTGACAGCGCTCATCGAGATCCCGGGCCTGCCGATTGATCGGCATCTCGCCCAGGATGATCTCCGTCGCGAGCTCAGAGTCGCTGACGAGCACCGCCTGCGTGGCGTTCCGCACGGCGGACACCACGGACTTACCCATCTTGCGGATGCGCTTGCGGATGGACCCCAGGTCCTTTTCGAGCCGCGCTTCGTAGTTCCCTTTCGACATGCAGGATTCCTGGAGCCACCGCTCTACCGGGCGGACCCCCTTGAGCAGGGGTATCCGAACCGGGGGGGTGACGGAGGGGGGATTTTTGGGTGATCAGTTCCCGGTGCCCGCGGGGGTACCGGTGCCAACGGGCGCGTAGCCCTTGGCCTCGATAATCTTCTGCCCAACGGGCGAAAGGATCCAATCCATGTACGCCTTCACCTCACCCTTGGGCTCGCCGGCAGTGTACATGAAGAGCGGGCGCGCGATCGGGTAGCTTCCGTCCACGGCGGAAGCGGTCGAGGGGGCCACGGGCTCGCCGCCGTCCCTGATGACGGGGACGAGCTTGACGTGGTCGGTCGCGTAGGCAAGGCCCGAGTAGCCGATGGCGCCCACCGTGATTTCCACGTTCTCCACAACGTCCTTGGAGCCGTGGAGGTCCAGCGAGCCGAGCTTGTAGTTGCCGGACTTGCCGAGCACGGTGTTGCGGAAGTAGGCGTAGGTGCCGGAGTTGTTCTGGCGGCTGACCCGGATGATCTCATCGGACTTCTCGTCCGGCATCGTGATGCCGAGCTGGCTCCACTTCGTGGTCTTGCCGAACTCGCCGTAGATGTCAGCCAGCTGCTCGAGCGAGATGGACTCGATCGGGTTCTCCTTGTTGACGTACACAGCCAGGGCGTCGAAACCGACGATGTGCTCCTTCGGATCGATTCCATTGCCCTTGGCGAGGTCGATCTCCTTGTCCTTCATGGCACGGCTCGCGTTGGCGATATCCGTCGTGCCGTTGATCATGGCGGAGATGCCGACCCCCGATCCGCCGCCCGAAACGGCGACTGAGACCACTGGATTGACCTTTGCGTACTCCTCGGCCCAGGCCTGGGCGACGTTGACGAGGGTATCGGAGCCCTTGTTCTGGATGAGGCCGGCCCTGTTGGCGGACCCGCCACAGGCAGTCAGGCCGAGGACGGTGAGGGAGGCAAGTGCCGTCAGGAGGAGGGTAGGCTTCATGGGGAGGAAGAGGTGGACTCGGGTGTTCCGAGTGGGTCAAAAGGAGGTCCAGGGTGACGCAGCGTCGTTCGTGTCGCAGAGATCGCACCCTTGAGGCCGAGATGAGACCCGGCGCCGGGCAAGGGTTCGTCAGGAGAAGATCAAGGAGCGGTAAAGACGCCTATCCCGCCTCAATCTGGCGGGCAGAGCGTCTGGAGTCAGGCCGAGGCCGCCTGATTCCACTTGTAGCCGACGCCCCGAACTGTGCCGATCAGGCCGCCCAAATCGCCAAGCTTGCGCCGGACGGAGCTGACGTGGACATCGATATTGCGGTCCAGAATGACCGTTTCGCCGTCCGTAAGACGCTCCACGAGCTCGTCACGGCCGTAGACCCGGCCTGGATGACGCGCCAGGGTCCACATCAGCCGGAATTCCGAGCGGGTGAGCTCGAGGACCGACCCATCCGCCTGCGCCTCATGCCGCTCGCGGTCCAGAACGACCCCGTCGGTCTCGATTCGGGTCTTGGCTGGCCTGGCGAGCTCACCGCGACGCAGAACCGCGCGAATCCGCGCTACGAGCTCGCGGGGGCCGAATGGCTTGGGGACGTAGTCGTCCGCGCCGCACTCGAGCCCGAGCACCACATCGCTCTCCTCGCTCTTGGCCGTGATCATCACGACCGGAATGTCCCGGGTGCCCTCCTCTGACTTCAGGGCGCGGCAGACCTCCAGGCCGCTGAGCCCCGGCAGCATCAGGTCCAGCAGGACAAGCCCTGGCCTCCGCCTACGCGCCTCGGAGAGCCCCTTTTCGCCGTTCATGGCCACCAGAACGGGGTAGCCCTCGCGCTCCAGGGTGTACTGGAGCAGCTCGACGATATCGGGGTCGTCTTCGACGATGAGAACGGATTTCTTGGACATAGCGAGGCTAGGAGCCCGGTCGGGTAGGGCCCTTGAGCACAGGACAGTAGAGGCTCTTTATCAAGGAAGAGTTAAGAGGGCCACAGGATTGCGCTGCTCCCTGTCCGGGACTGGCCTCTCAGTAGTCATCCCCGCGACGAGCTGGACTGCTATGCTCCCGCGCGTGTCCCACCCCTCCACGCCGAAATTCGAAGCCCTCGGGCTCGCCCCTGAACTCCTCAGCGCGGTCCGCGACGCTGGATTCACAGAGCCCACCCCCGTGCAGGCTGCCTGCATTCCGGCGCTGCTCGAGGGGAAGGACGTCGTCGGGCAATCGCGAACCGGCAGCGGCAAGACCGCGGCTTTCGGCCTGCCGCTCCTGCAGCGAATCCGGCTCGAGGAACGAAGCGTCCAGGCGCTGATCCTCTGCCCCACCCGGGAGCTGGCGAGCCAGGTAGCGCGCGAGCTGCGAGGATTCGGAGCCGGCCTCAGCGGCCTCACGATTCTCGAGCTGACGGGCGGCCAGCCCGCACGGCCCCAGCGCGAGGCCCTCGCCCGCGGCGTCCACGTGGCCGTTGGAACGCCCGGGCGGGTGCTCGATCACCTCCAGAACCACTCTCTGCTGCCCGGCTCCATCCAAGGACTGGTCCTGGACGAGGCGGACCGGATGCTGGACATGGGCTTTGGGCCGGATGTGCGCCGGATCGTCAAGCTACTCCCAGGCAAGCGGCAAACGGCGCTCTTCTCCGCCACGTTCCCGGAGAGCATCGAAGCGATGTGCCAGTCCCTTCAGCGCGCCGACGCGGTCCGGGTGGCCATCGACAGCGGAGCCAACGGAGGCGATGAGGAGGTCCAAGACGTGCAGCAGCTCCGGCTCACGTGCAAGCTGGACGAGCGCTTCCCCGCCCTGTGCCGACTCCTCGTCGATCAC
>JBLIHL010000594.1:0-3780 GCA_047635895.1 Paracoccaceae bacterium
GTGTCCGGGGCCGGCGTCAGGCCATCCGTGACGGTCAATGGATCAGGTCCCGTCACCGACTCGCGGGGGAGTATGCGGCTGCCCAGGAAGAACCTCGGCGTCTCGTCGAGGGTGGTGTAGAGGAGCCCCCCGCCCGGTCCCACCCTCGGCGGCGCCGCGAGGTCGATGTGTATCTCGCCCCATGCAGAATCGCCCACGGTGATATCACTGAAGTAGCCCGGCAGGACGGGAGCGACGCTTGTCACTTGGCCTACGAAGTCGAGGAGTCCGAAGGGCTCCGTCTGAGCCATGCTTGCGGGGGCGACGGCGAGCAGACTGATGAAGGAAAGAAGCGTGCGGGTCTTGCTGGTGCGAAGCATCTGGGGGCCTGGGAAGGTGTTGGAAGGTGCCGAGAGGCTGCGAGGCCCTCGATCTTAGTCGTAGCCCAGGGCGGCTGCGGTCAGGCTCATCGCCCGGATCTCAGCGGCGTCCGAACCACCCGGGGCCCGCATCATAGGGGCGTGGCCCCGTATCCGAACGAGGGGCGCGCTGAGATCACAATCGAGGAAGGCAGAGACTTCGGCGAGCAGCGTGATCGGCTCCTCGAACCACCGCTCGTATTGAACCAGCATCACGTTGGCGTCGTTCGCGTGGCGTAGCACATGGGTGTAGACCTCGTCATAGAGCGCCACCCGGCGCCGCTCGTCGTCATCGTGGGCCAGGAGAAGCCGCTCGTTCAGCTCGCGATTGAAGGGGACGTCGTAGTCGACTCCGAGCCGAAGGCGCCCTGTATCGCACCCCATGGACGAGACGACCGCCGCTGGATCCCTGACGCAGACGAGGAACTTGACCGTCGTAGAGGCTCCGAGGAGCTGCCAGAAGCAGGGCCACTTGACCGCGTGAATGGCCTGGCTGTCTGCGCTCACGCCGCGGCGGCTCCTGGGGGCGCGCGTCCAGGCCACTCGGCCCTCAGACTCCAGGGCGTCCAGGTCAAGGCGCGTGTTCGGGAGGCGCCCATCGCGGACCTCTTCACGAAGCCAGCGGAAGACGTCACCCGGAGGTTCCCGAAGGCCCTCCCAGGGCTCCATGACCGTCACCATGCGCGGTGGTTGAAACAGTGCGGCGGCTAGCAGCGAAGTGCCGGACCGCGGGCAGCCGCAAAGGATGGCGTTGCGGCCTGCAGGGCCCTGGCTAGTCTCCAGGGCGAGGCTGTCGCGCGCCGCTTGGAGCTCCAGCGAGCATCGCTCGAGCTCGTGATGCTCCGACAGGCCGGGCCGGATGCCCAGCCGCGCCCGGTCCATGGCGCTGCGCAGGGAAGCCCTGAGCCTGCCGAAGCCTCGCTGGGTGCTCATGCTGATGTGAGCTGAGCCAACATGGGGATGATCTTGAGCATGGGGCAGCCGGGGAGGGGGAGTCGAACGCGCGCGAGCCGTCCCATATCGTAAGGAGGGTTCACGGAAATCGGGGAAAAGGGGCCAGCACGCTGCGCTCATTGGCCGCACATGGCGTGGCAGGCGGCTGCCGCGGTGCGCGGTTACCATGCGCGGCCGGCATCTCAGGCTGCTTCACCATGAGCCAACACCCCAACCTTCCTCCGGGCTTCAAGGTCATCGGTATCGGTCTCAACAAGACCGGAACCAAGACCATGGCGCATCATCTGCGCGCTTGGGGCCTGCGCCATCGGACGTACGATTCACAGTCGACGACGGAGTCGCCCTCGTTTCGGCTCTACGAAGCGGGTGAAATCGACGCGCTCATGGACATCGTCGATGCGCACGATAGCTGCGAAGACTGGCCTTGGCCGCTTCTCTATCGCGAGATTGACGCCCGATTCCCCGAGGCGAAGTTCGTGTTGACCACGCGGACCTCTGCGGACGTCTGGTACCGGAGCCTGTGCAATATGGCGGTGCGCATCGGTCCTTTACCGCTCTATGAGCAGTCGGTTTACGGCTCGAGTATGCCCCAGGGCCGTCGGGACGAGCATGTACGTATCTACGAGGAGCACAATCGCGCCGTCGAGGACCACTTTGCGGGGCGGCCCGACAAGCTCATCAAGCTCAGCTGGGGCGAAGGTGGCGAAGCCGAGAAGCTCGCGGAGTTCCTCGGATTCGAGGGCGTGCCCACCGAGCCGCTGCATGTGAACCGGAGCCCGACCAAGGTGTACTCGGGGGACAGTCTTCCGATGGCACATGTCCATCGCCTGATCTACCAAAAGCTGCGTGCGCCTGGCTCATTGGGCGAGCGTGTGGGCGCGGCGATCCGCGTGAAGCTCCTGCGACGGAAGTGACGAGCGGTTTGGATTCAGGCAGACTTCTGCCATGCAACTTCGACTGATCGCCGCCCTTCTCCTTGCCGTCACGCCCCAGTTAGCGGTCGCGCAGAGGACGCAACCGCCCGTTCCCGATCTCACCGCGGAAGGGGAGCCCGACGACAAGCACGACTGGAACCTTGGGGCCACCGGCGCCCGCGGCTGGATCTGGGGATGGAAGCTTGAGACGTCCGAGGCGCGACAGATCCTCGTCACTTCGGTGGCACCCGGGAGCCCTGCTGCGGGTGTGCTCGAGGTAGGCGACGTGGTCCTCGGAGTCGGTGATGAGCCCTTTGCGAGCGATGCGAGGCGAGCGTTTGGCGAGGCGCTTACGGCTGCGGAGACGCGCGCGGGGAAGGGACGTTTGAGACTCTTGCGCTGGCGTGGGGGCAAGCGCAAGACCGTCCTCTTGAAGCTACCTGTGCTGGGTGAATACGCCCCGACGGCGCCATGGGACTGCGCCAAGTCTGACGCCATCCTGGACCAGGCCTGCGAGCACATCTCGCAGCACATGAAGGGCAACATCGATGGAATGATGAACGCTCTGGCCCTCCTGGCGACCGGTCGACGGGAGTACCGCGAGAGCGTCAAGAAGCTTGCACACGAGGTGGGGCGTCCCGACATGGAGCTGAGGCTTGCGGGCCGCACATCCGGGCTGTTGTCTTGGGAGTGGGGCTACCGCAACGTCTTTCTTTGCGAGTACTACCTGGCGACGCGCGACCGCTTTGTGATGCCGGCGATTCTGGAGTACTCCGAGGCTATCGCCAAGGGCCAGAGCGGCGTGGGCACCTGGGGGCACGGGATGGCCTGGCCAGATCTCAACGATGGACGGCTGCATGGCCGGCTTGGCGGCTACGGCGCGCTCAACCAGGCGGGGCTCATTTGCCACCTGTCGCTGGTGCTCGCGGAGAAGTGCGGCGTGAAGAGCGACGAGGTGCGCACCGCGATCGAGCAAGCGAACCGCTTCGCCACCTTCTATGCGGGCAAAGGAGCCATTCCCTACGGGGACCATCGTCCGGGCTGGGACGCCCACGATGACAACGGCAAAAACTCCGTTGCTGCGCTGATCTTTGGCCTGCAGGACCTCAAGGCGGAAGCGCGCTTCTTTTCGCGCATGACCGTGGCCTCCTACGACGAGCGCGAACGTGGGCACACAGGCAACTACTTCAGCTTCCTCTGGGGACCCCTTGGCGCCGCGCGAACGGGGCCCGCAGCGGCGGCGGCGTTCATGGGATCGCAGCGGTGGTACTTCGACCTGGCGCGGACACACGACGGTAGCTTCGCCTATCAGGGCGGCGCGGGCATGTCCGGGGGCGAGCATAAATACGGAGGCTGGGACTGCACCGGCGCGTTTGTTCTCGCGCACACTCTTCCGCTGCAGAAGCTCTACATCACGGGACGCGACCGGGATGAGAGCTTCGATCTGCGACCTGCGGAAGTGGAGAACGCCATCGAAGCGGGCCGCGGATTCGACTACTGGGGCAAGGCGGCGA
>JBLIHL010000595.1:0-3770 GCA_047635895.1 Paracoccaceae bacterium
GAGTCGTTTCGTTGGGTGGTCGGGAGGGAGGTCCCTAGTCCACTGTCCACATCTCGCCGGCGTACACGAGGTCCTTCAGCACGCCCTTGCCCTTGCGAGCGATGGCTTCCTCGACCTGGGCGTTGACGCCCACCTCGTAGTTCGGCGCCTCGACGTTGCGCAGGATGCCGATAGGAAGCGGCATCTCCGGATCCTCGCGCATGCCTGTGATCAGGAACGCCGCGGCCGGCGACTTAGCCGTCGGATCCCAGATGCCAGCGTCGGAGGCGGCGCAGCGCTCGACTTCGAAGTTGTTGAAGCGGAGACCCTTGTCCCGCTCGGCGCCGTAGATCATCGGCTCGCCCGCGACGAGGTTGATCGTGCGGTCCGGGCGAACCTTGCGCTCGACCGTCGAGGAGTAGAAGTCCTTGTTGAAGATGACGCAGTTCTGAAGGATCTCGATGAACGACGTCCCCTTGTGCTGCCTGGCCGTTTCGAGGACGGACGTCATGTGCTTGACGTCCTGGTCGATGGTCCGTGCCACAAACGTTCCCTGTGCGCCGAAGGCGAACTGGGCGGGCTCAAAGGGGCGGTCGATCGAGCCCATCGGGGTCGACTTCTTCTTGGTGCCCACCGGGGAGGTCGGCGAGTACTGGCCCTTCGTCAGGCCGTAGATCTCGTTGTTGAACATCAGGATGTTCACGTTGAGGTTACGGCGCAGGATGTGGGCCAGGTGGTTGCCACCGATGGAGAGGCTGTCGCCGTCACCCGTGACGATCCAGACGTCGAGCTCGGGGTTGGCGACCTTGACGCCGGTGGCGACGGCCGGGGCGCGCCCGTGGATCGTGTGGAAACCGTACGTGTTCATGTAGTACGGGAAGCGGCTGGAACAGCCGATGCCCGATACGAACACGGTCTTGGCAGGATCAGCTCCGCTGTCCGCCATGTACTTCTGAACGGCGTTCAGAATGGCGTAGTCCCCGCAACCGGGGCACCAGCGAACCTCCTGGTCAGAGACGAAGTCCTTCTTCGTGAGCTTGGTCTTTGCTGCGATGTCAGTCATAGCTGTTCTCTAAGGCCTCAGGCCTTCTTGCTCTCCGCGAGGACGTTCGTGATGCGTTCGACTACTTCCGAGATGAGGAACGGCTGTCCCGTCACCTTGTTGTAGGGGATGTACTTGTGGTCCGGCAGCTCGCCGCGGAGGAGAGTCGTCATCTGCGCGACGTTCATCTCCGGCACGAGGATCCGATCGAACTTCGCGAACATCTCATCGAGCCCGTGGGGGAGCGGCCAGACGTGGGTCAGGTGCGTCCGGGACACGGAAAGACCGTTTTCGCGGCAGGTGTCGACGGCCTGCTTCAGCGTGCCGACTGTCGAGCCCCAGCCGACCACCAGCAGCTCACCTGAGTCCGGGCCCTCGATCTCGGGCGTCGGGATCGTGTCCGCGACCTTGCGCACTTTGGCGTGACGCAGATCCGTCATGGCCTGGTGGTTGTCGGGGTCGTAGCTGATGTTGCTCGTCGGGGCTTTCTCGAGGCCACCGATGCGGAACTCCATGCCAGGCGTGCCCGGTTTAACCCAGGGGCGCGCATAGTTTTCGTTGCGGCCGAAGGAGAGGAAGTCCTCGCCCTTCTCCGTCGTGAACTGGACCGGGAACGGCTCGAGTGAGTCGAGGTCCGGGAGAGCCCAGGGCTCGGCGCCGTTGGCGATGAAGTTGTCGGAGAGCAGGATGACCGGCGTCATGAACTGCACCGCGATGCGGCAGGCGTCGATGGCGAGCTGGAAGGCGTCGCTGGGACGGCTGATCGCGATGACCGGCATCGGCGCGTCACCGTTGCGGCCGTAGATGCTGCTGAGCAGATCGGACTGCTCCACCTTCGTCGGCATGCCGGTCGAGGGACCCGCGCGCTGGACGTCGACGATGACGAGCGGCAGCTCGGTCGAGATCGCAAGGCCCATGGCCTCGCCTTTGAGCGCCATGCCGGGACCCGAGGTGCCGGTCATGCCGAGTGAACCCGCGAACGAGGCGCCGATGGCCGAGCAGATCGCCGCGATCTCGTCTTCCGACTGAACCGTCACGATGCCGTGGTGCTTGTAGTTCGCGAGCGACTCGAGCACGCCGGAGGCCGGCGTGATTGGATACGAGCAGAAGACGCCCCGCAGGTTCGCGAGCTTGACACCGGCCACGAGCCCGATCGCCAGCGCGTCGTTGCCCATGATGTTTCGATACGTCGCCGGCGGCAGCTGCGCCTTGGGGACTTCGTACTGGCCCTGGAAGAGCTCTCGAATGTCGCCCGCGTTATAGCCAGCGCGCAGCGCCCTCTGGTTGGCGTCGATGAGGTCGGGCTTGCCCTTGAACTTCTCCTCGAGCCAATCCAGCGTCGAGTTGAGCGGGCGGCTGTAGACCCAATACATGAGTCCGAGCGTGTAGAAGTTCTTGCAGCGCTGCTTGTCCTTGTTGGACAGGGGGCTGTCGGTGAGGGCTTCAGCGACGCGCGTGTTGATGTTCACCTCGATGACGCGGAAGCCGTCGAGCGAACCGTCCTCGAGCGGGTTCGTCTCGCACTTGGCCTTCTTGAGGTCGATCTCCTTGAAGGCGTCCGTGTTGACCACGATGACGCCCCCTTTCTTGAGCGTGCCGATGTTCACCATCAGCGCAGCCGGGTTCATGGCTACCAGGACGTCCGGAGCGTCACCGGGCGTGTGAATGTCGGAGGACGCGAACTGCAGCTGGAAGCCGGAGACGCCCGGCCGCGTGCCTGCGGGTGCGCGGATCTCGGCGGGGAAATCCGGGAGGGTGGCAAGGTCGTTGCCAAAGATCGCGCTGGTACGCGTGAACTGGTTTCCCGTGACCTGCATGCCGTCACCGGAGTCACCGGCGAAGCGAAGGACAACGCGGTCGAGCTGCTGGAGCGGCAGCTCGCCCGCCTGGGGGTCTTGAGCGGAGTTTGGGTTCATCGTCGAAAGAGGCGTGTTCAGCTCGGAAAATGCCCAAACAGAATAGACCTCATAGGCCGCTTGATGCCCCTGCTTCCACCCAATTGGTAAGAGAACCGTCCAGGTGCCCCATCCGTGCTCCCCAGAGAGACTGGAGAAATGGGACTAAACGCGCGTGATGGGCTTCACGGCGGCTTCGACGCGCACTTTCAGCGCACCCTGGAGATCTGTCGCACGGACCTGTCCCAGAAGAGCCTCGTCGATTGTGCTCGCGACGGCCTTCAAGTCGACCTTGGATGGCACGATGAACCCGATCATCCCGTCCTCGAGGGCACCGCAGGGCAGCTGGATCTGGAACCGGCGTGCCAGCGTTTCGATGACCCCCGTCAGGGCGATCGCGGCGTCGGCCTCGCTCCGAATCCTTGCGAGCGATGCGATGAGCGGAATTTCAGCGCAGGCCAGGCGGCAGTCGCCTGGAATGCCCTGTGTGCGGGCCGCAAACTCCGCTTCGGGGACCAAGAGGGCCGCCGACATCATCGACGGGATGCGTCCGTCCGACGCGGGGGCCGGGCCCCCTTCGGACTCTTCGGTAACCAGGCGGAAGTGGGTTTTGCTGGACACGGCGTCCTCGGGAGCGGGTTGTGGCTGCTGCATGATGAGGTAGGGCCCTCCGGCCCAGTCTGCTCATCGACCCCTCCCGGTCCCGCTCCGGACCTGATCTCGAATCAGGGGGACAGGAACAGCGCCAGCGTCCCGTTGTAGGAGAAGTGGAGCCACATTCCTGGAAGGAGACTGCCGCAGCGGTCCTTCAGGTAGCCGAGGTAGACGCCGATCCCGAGGTGCAGCGGGGTCGC
>JBLIHL010000596.1:0-3767 GCA_047635895.1 Paracoccaceae bacterium
GGGCCCTGCGCCTCGTAGATGAGCACGCCACCCGTGTTCTGCACGCCCGAGGGGGCGTCAAGGCGACCGGCGCCGATGGCGAGGGTCCCGGGCGACACCGCGAGTGCTTCCCCGAAGCCATCCCCAGCGCGGCCGGACGGATCCTGGATGACTCCATCTAGCGTGGTGATGCCCGTGGCGAAATCGAAGGTGTACGAGTAGACCGTTCCAGCGTCGAAGGCCGTCTCATCCGCCCGTGGGGCACCGATGGCGATCTTGTTACCGAGAACGGCCACCGAGGCTCCAAAGCAATCGCTGACGCCGCCATTGGGCGCGACCAGCTTCTGTGTCAGCACGAAGGGCGCGGCGAAGCCGAAGCGACGGAAGACGTAGGCAGCCCCCGCGTTGGGGGCGGCCCCGTCGTCTCCCTTGGCCCCAATAACCAGCAGGTTGCCTCCGACCGCCACCGCGGCGCCGAAACGGTCAAACGGCCCCACGCTGGTGGGCCGGAGCTCCTGGGCGGCGCTGAAGGCCCCGGTGATTTCATCACGCAGAAACACGTGCACGGCGCCAGCATCAGGCCCCGCTGTCATGTCGCCAGGCGCCCCCACAACGACCGTATTCGTGGAGACCGCTACCGCGCTACCGAAGCGCGCCTCACCCGCTGGAGCTGGCGAGAGGAGCTCCTGGTTGAACGGCTCCGAGCCCTGAATTGGACCCAGAATTGGACCCGGAATTGGACCCAGAGTCGACGCTGGAATGAAACCTGGAGCCGCCGCTGCCACGATGGGCCCCGCGGCCAGCGCACTAGCGCTGACGCCCACTCCGGCGATAAGCCCCGCCGCGGAGAGTCCGATGACCCTTCGAAATTGTGTGATCCTGTCCATCCCTGATAGCCCCGATACTTGGCGGCTAGCTTCGGGACGCCCGTGAGAGGAGTGACGGTCCTCCCCATGCTTCCGCCCCTTAATCGGGGACAGATGAACTAGCGATCAGGATGAGCGTCGACTCACGGAAGACCCGGCGTGCGCGCCGGATAGGGACAGTCAGGCTGTCCCTATCAGTCAATCGGCTGACCGAGGGTCGTTCTGCCGCCCAAATAGCTTTGGAGGGCTTCCGGCACGGAAACGGTGCCGTCCGCGTTCTGATGATTCTCCAGCAGGGCGATCAACATCCGGGTGGAGGCGGCCACCGTGTTGTTCAGGGTGTGAACGTGCCGGACCTTTCCATCCGCATCGCGATAGCGAAGGTTGAGCCGGCGCGACTGGAAGTCATGGAACCTCGAGGCGCTGTGGGTCTCGCCGTAACCCTCGCGGGAGGGCATCCAGGTCTCGATGTCGAACTTCTGAATCTGGGGCTGGCCAAGATCGCCGCCGCAGACATTGACCACCCGGTAGGGCAGGTCGAGCGCCTGGAGGATGGCCTCGGAGTTGCCGAGAATGGCCTCGTGATGCGCGAGGCTCCGGTCCTCGTCTGCGATGTCGAGGACCACCTGCTCGACCTTCTGAAACTGGTGGACGCGGTAGAGACCCTTGGTGTCTTTGCCATAGGTCCCCGCCTCACGCCGGTAGCACGTCGACTGCGCGACGAATTTGAGCGGCAGGTCCGCTCCGTCCAGGATCTCGTCCTGGTACAGCGCGGTGACCGGCACCTCGGCCGTCCCCACGAGACAGAGGTCATCGCGCTCGTCACACTTGTAGGCCTGGTCCTCGCCGCCAGGAAAGTAGCCTGTGCCCACCATCGTCTCCCGACGAACGAGCGTAGGAACCGAAAGCGGCGTGAACCCGCGCGCGACCATCGAGTCAAACGCGAAGCGCATCACGGCATGCTCCAGGAGCGACATATCACCGAGCAGCACGTAGTTGCGCGACCCGGAGAGCCTGGCGCCGCGGATCACGTCGATCCAATTGTGGGCTTCGCCAAGCTCTGAGTGCGACCGCGGTTCAAAGTCGAAGACCCGGGGCTCACCGACCTTACGTAGCTCGACGTTGTCCGCGTCGGTGGCGCCCTCCGGCACGTCGTCGGCGGGCACGTTGGGGACCAGAAGAAGAAGCCCGTCCAGCTCCTCCTGGATCTCCTTCTGCTTGACCTCCATGGCCTTCAGGCTCACCTTGTCACCGGCCTGGGCCGCCACCAGGGCGCCGCGCTCCTCTGGCGAAGCCTGGGCGATCTTCTTGCCGGCCGCCTTGGAGGCAGAGCGCAGGGCGTCCACCGAACCGATCATCTCGCGGCGCTCTCCATCGAGAGCCACGATCCGGTCCACGTCGCAGGGAATGTGCTTCTTGGCCGCCCCGGCCTTCACGGCATCGGGGTTCTGGACAATGAATTTCAGGTCGAGCATGCGGGGAAAGTTACTACAGCCAGTCCGATTCGACGCTGCCGAACAGCTTGTTCTTCTTCTCCACGAGCTGGATCTCGATGTTCTCGCCCCTGACATCAAAGATCACGTCCAGGGGCTTCCAGCACTGGTGCCATCCGTACTTGGCAATGTCATCCTGGGACAAGCCCGGGCGCGCCTTCTCGGAGGCGTAGCTACGCTTGGAGCCCGTCTTGCGGATCGAAGCTTCGGGGCTCGGCACGGCGCCGTAGAAGCGATCATAGGCCTCGCCTCCGGCGCCCCGGACCTGCAGGCTCATGCCCTTAAAGGTCGCCTTGTCCCCATCACGGCTCACCTCGAAGTCGAACGTGAAGGGCGCGCCGAGGGTCACGATGGTCGTTTCCCCCTCCGTGACCGTGTACGCCGGCGTGTTGTCGCTTGGAAGGATCATCGCCTTCACCATCTGCATCTTTTTGCCCTTGCGCAGCAGGCCGTAGAAGAGATCCCAGCGTCCGATAGGGACTTCCACCTTCTTGCCACCGGAGATATCGATGTAGGTCTCACCAAGGATCCCACCGTTGCCCTTGAGGATGAGGAAGTCCGGCTTGACGCCCTTCGATTTGAGCTGAATCGTCCCCGTCTTGAAGTTCACGGGCTCGGCCGTCACGTCGTTGCCGGCGTTGAGGACCTCGAGCTTGTGCCAGCCAGCCTTCCCCAGCTCGACGTATTGGCTCATGGGCTGAGCCTTCTTCGCTCCACCCACGCGGATCGAGTCCAGCTCGGGCTGGGACACGCCAGGCCGGAGCTCGCGATGGGCCCAGCTGGACGGTGCCGAGCCGTACACACCATCCATGTTGTCATCGAACAGCTCTATCTTCACGCCGTCAATCTCACCCACCATCTCCCCGCCGGGGATGTAGTAAAGGGTGAGCTGACTGTCGGTCTGAGCGAGGTTGAGCGTGAGGCCCTGGTAGAAATCTTGGGTCCGCCCGACCTCAGCCTGCACGGCCCAATTGCGCTTGGTCGCACCGTCGCCGATCTCCATCACCACCGTGTCGAGCTTGCCGCGCGTCGGCCAGTCCATGTCACTGGTGCCATCCCGATCGAGGTCCACTCCAACCTTCGAGTCACCGATGCGCATGATTCTCGGACTGTTATCACCTAGCCGCGGGATGTCCTTCACATCACCTACTCCAGCGAGCTGAATCGCCGGCCAGATCTGACGATGCTCGTCGAGGTAGAAGTTCGGACGCCCGACGTCCTTCAGCCCACTAAACTCCTCGAAGGTCATCTTCGCGGTCTTGATCTCACCTGCGGGCGCGGCAGTCCCGTCAGGATTATCCTTGGGGTTATCCATCAGAGGCCCGGCGCCCGCTGCAGGCTCCGCGCTGGCCCCCGAACCAAAGCCCTGTCCGACGAGGGACTTCATGCGCGGATACGTGGACTTGTACGTGAAGTCCTTCACACCAAG
>JBLIHL010000597.1:0-3764 GCA_047635895.1 Paracoccaceae bacterium
GCGAAGCCGATGCGCGATTCGGGGGACTTTCATTCCCGCAGCTTTGGTTGCGGAACAGTACTGCGGGAACTACACCGACGTTCAGGGCGCCGAGTTTGCCGCCGCGGCGATCGTTTCCTTGTTCTGCTCGTACGTTTCAGGCTGGAGCTGGGCGTATTCCTCGGAGAGGTTCTCCTGGGTCTGGCCCGTGGCTCGCACGTAGAGGTCGTACAGCTTTTGCTCCACCGGGAAGGTGTACTTGCCCGCCTGGAGTCTGCGGCCCGCCATTTTGGACAGCATCTTGCGCATCCACTGCGGCCCTTCCTGGACGTGCATGTCGTAGATCGCCGCCGTGTTGTTGTAGCGGGCCCAAGTGTTCCGGATCGACTCCGGAAGAGGCGTGTTGTGCGAGTTGTACTTGTACTCGAAGCAGCCGCCCCAGTCCTCGAAGGTGGTCGGTGCCTTGTAGCCGAGCTCGACCGCCTGGGTGAAGTCCGGCGTGCCCGGGATCGGGCGGAACGGATAGACATCCGAGCCGGCCTCCGGGTAGAGGAACTTCAGGTGCGCCGCTTCCTTGAGCGTGGCCGCCATGGACTCCTCGGTCTCGCCGGGGTAGCCGATGATCCAGAACGTTCCAGGCGTGATGTTGCGTTTGACCAGCTTGCCGACTGCGATCGGGATGTTGTCGATCCCGATGTGCTTCCCGATGCGGTCCTGCATCTCCTTGGTGCCGGTCTCGGCGCCAAGCCAGAGGAGGTGGCACTTGGCTTCCTCGAGCAGGTCCAGGGACGACTCTTTGTACCGCATGATCGTCTCGATCTCGATCGTGCCGTTCCAGTGGATCGGCACCTTGAGATCGATGAGGCCCTCGCAGTACTCCTTGGTGCGCTTCTCGGCGACGCCGAAGTTGGCGTCCTGGAAGCGGAGCACGTCGAAGCCAAAGCGCTGCTGGAGCTCGGCCGTTTGCTCGGCCAGCTCGCGGCCCGAGATCGCCTTCCAGCGGCGGCCCGTCAGCTGCGGAGAGCAGCAGAACGTGCACGGCTCGGGGCAGCCGAAGCTCGAGAACATGCTGAAGCCCTTGGGCGGGTTGTCCGGCGTCCACTTGCCCGGCAGCGGGAAGCGGTGGCGGACCTTCATGTTGCCCGATGGCGCGAGCTGGAGCGCGACGTAGCGCTCGTACTCCAGAAGGTGCCACGGAACCGGCTCGAACTGGTTGAACCCAACGACTGGGCGGTGGGGCGTGTAGTGGATCTTGCCGTCCTTGTTGATCGCAAGGCCGGGCACGTTCTCGAGGCTATCGCCACACGCCAGCGCGTTACAAACGTCGCGGAATGTGAGTTCGCCCTGGCCGATGCCGACGGCGTCGGCGATCCCGCTCTCGATGTACATCTCCGGCGTGACGCTCGGGAACCAACCGCCCCAGATGATGGGGAGCTTCGGGTGCTTCTCGCGCACCATCTGGGCCGCGACGTAGCCGTCGTAGACCTGGTAGCCGAGGATGCAGGACGAAGCGAAGAGCAGCGCGCCCTCGCAGGCCTCGTCGATCTTACGCATGTAGTCAGGCTCGATCATCGCGTCGATCATGATGACCTCGAAGCCGTCTGCGACGGGCCCTGAGGCGATCTGAAGGAGCTCGAGCGGCAGGAGGTCCGCACTGAACCGCTCACCGCGCGACGGGTCGGCGCGGTGTGGAAGGAACAGAACGATCTTTTGCTTGCGCTGGATCATGGAAAAACGGTGGAAGCGAGGTAGCCGCTAGGCGTGCTCGGGTGAGGTGAAGTCTCAGCGAGCCTGTTTCAGGGAAACAGTGGGGGACAGGGTCGGACGTTGTGCTCAGGCACTCGGTCTCGAGTACACAGGGGCACTCGTGGAGACCCCCGCGGTTTGATCGATGCCCGGGTTGATGACGTCGTGCGCCGCCTTGCCGAGCTTGTCTTCTCTGGTCTGCTTGGTCAGCCTGACGTAGGCGTGGAACGCCTTGTGCTCGATCGGGAAGCCGTAGCGCCCGCTCTTGAGTCTCCAGCCTGACACCTTCTGCAGGACCGAGCGGAACCACTCCGCGCCCTCCATGGCGAGGCCGTCGTAGAACGTCGACGCCACGCCGTAGCGCTTCCAGGTCCGAAGGACGTCTTCGGGGATCTGGATGTCGTCGAACTCCTCGCGGTACTCGAGGCAGCCGCCCCACTCTTCGAGCGTGCGCGGCGCCTGGTAGCCGAGACGCACGGACTTGTCGAAGTCCTCGGTGCCCGGGATCGGGCGGAAGGGGAAGACGTCCGACGCGGCGCGTGGGAACTTCAGCTTCATCTCGGCCGCGCGCTTGATCGTGGCAAACATGGACTCCTCGGTCTCGCCGGGGTAGCCGATGATCCACGAGCAGCCGGTCGTGATGCCGCGGTCGTACATCGCCTTGAGGCTCGTCTCGAAGTGACTGGTGTCGATGTTCTTCTTGATGACCGCCTGCTGCTCTTCCGATCCGGCCTCAGCGCCGAGGCTGACCATGTGGCACTTGGACTGCTGGAGCTTGTCCAGCGACTCCTTCTTGTAGCGCGCGATCGTCTCGATCTCGTAGCAGCCCGACCACCAGAACGGTGAGCCTGCTTCGATGAGCGTGTCCGTAAATTCGTTCGAGCGCTTTTCCGCGACGCCAAAGTTGGCGTCCTGGAAGCGCATGACGTTGAAGTTGAAGCGGTCGTGCAGCTCGAGGAGACGCTCGCCAAGATCCCTACCGCCGATGGCCTTCCAGCGCCTGCCGGTCACCATGGGCGAGCAGCAGAACGTGCAGGGCTCGGGGCAGCCGAAGCTAGAGAAGTAGCTAAAGCCGCGTACCGGAGTCCCGGCGGGCATGTCCCAGGGGTCCGGGTACTTGTGCCGCATCTTCCACGGCCCCGCGTTCTGCTGGCGTTCGACGTACGCTTCGAAGTCGATCAGGTGCCACGGAGCGTCGGGGAACTTATCGAACCCGACGACGGGGCGGTTGGCGGTGTAGATGATCCGGCCTTCCTTCTCGATCACCAGGCCCGGGACCTGCTCGAGGTCCTCGCCCGCGTCGATGGCGTGGACGACGTCACGGAACGTGAGCTCTCCCTGGCCGAGGCCCACCGCGTCCGCGATGCCCTCCGTGAAGTAGAGCTCGGGAGCGACGCTGGGGAACCAGCCGCCCCAGATGATCTTCAGGTCCGGGAACTTCTGGCGCACAGCCTTGGCCACACGCGCGCCGTGGGCGACCTGGAAGCCGAGGATGCAGGACGATGCGTAGAGCAGGGCTCCATCGCACGCCTCCATGATCCGCTTCATGTAGTCGTCGTGGACCATCGCGTCGATGATCACCACCTCGTAGCCCTCCTCGACCGGCCAGGCCGCTATCTGGAGCAGCTCCAGCGGAAGCAGGTCGGCGGCTACGCGTACGCCCTCCTCGGGATCGGCCCGATGAGGCATAAATAGTACGATGCGTTTCTTGCGCTGGATCATGGGTGTGGTGGGGACGCGGAAGCTAATCGGACCCTTCTCTCATGGATCGGCTCGTCAGGGGCGCGAGTCTCAATCCATTCAAGTTGATCGCAACTTCTTGATCGAATCGGCACCCAAGCGGAGACAGAGTGCCGGCTCGCTCTACCTCCAAAGATACCCGGTGGACCCGTTCGAGGGGAGCGAAGTTGACCGGCCATATACCTAGGAGACCGCGCGAGGGTGGTCCTGTGACGCGGTTTTGGTGGAAACCTCAAAGGGGATGCCCCAAGACAGCCCGCTTCCCTTCGCCCCCGGTCCCGAAGCGGGAAGGCGCAGCG
>JBLIHL010000598.1:0-3755 GCA_047635895.1 Paracoccaceae bacterium
TTTCGGATGCTGCCGCACTGGCCGCCATCCGCGTCTTGGAGCGACACGAAGAGGACGCCGTCCTCATCCGTGGCGACGCCGCGGATCGCCGTTTGAGCTTCGGGCTGCCAGTAGACCGTGTCGATCGAGCCGTCGATCGATACGCGGGCGATCTGGGTTTCCGATGCCACGTAGACAGCGCCATCCATGTCCGTCGCGACATCAACCACGTCGGCGAAGGGAACGCCGAGCGCGAGGAGGCTCAGCTCCGGCGTACCACCAGCGGGTGAGCCGTCTGCGTTGAGCCGCAGGAGGCTGCCGCCGTTGAGATCAACGGGGACGAGCGTCTCGCCATCGCGGGTCATCGCAACGATCTCGCGCCAAGCTCCCGTGCCCAGGTCCGGCGCGGAGAACGTCGCGCTCTCGTTGAAGTCGCGGTCGAGTCGCACGAGCGCCGCCGTCAGGGTCACCTCGTTCCGGATGACCGTCAGGTTTCCCGCGTCGTCGGCGGCCATGTCCTGAATCTTGTAGGGCAGGGTCTGTGACGCGAGGCGATCCCCTGCTCGGTTGGCGAGCGCGATCACCTGGGGTGCGGCGCTTCCGCCGATGCGCTCAGCAATGAAGAGATCCACGTTGCCGCTCGTGGCCAGGCTGGCCGCCACGGGCATCGTGTCGTCGCCGGCGATGACGTCGACCACCATCAGGTCCGCCCCGTCATTGGCCACGTTGAATCCATAGGTGCCAACGCGGCCGGAGTCGTCCATCGCTTCGATGGCGTAGAAGCCAGGGGCGCCGGCCACGAAGCGCACCATCTCGTTGCCGCCGATGTTGGCGAGGCTCCCGCCGAACTGGCTGCCAGCAACGATGTTCCACGTCTGGATGTTGGCGATGCTGCCGTTGCTGATCTGGGCTACGCAGTCGAAGGACTCACCGCGCTGAACGAGGCCTTCGCCTCCGCTAAAAAAGAAGTCACCGTTGGAGCCGATCGGCGGGCCCATGGTGACCCCGCTGGCGTCGTCGTCGTGGGAGTGGCAGCTAACTGCAAGAGCGAGAAAACATGCGGCCGTGGCGCGCAGCGTGCCTCGAGAAAGAGTGGGTTGGTTCGGGCGCATGGCGTGTAGAGGAGTCGATGGCCAATGAGCAGAGCGCGTTCGCTCCGGTCGGGGCTGGGGTCTGTATAGCTTCCCCTCAAACGGCCCTCGGGGAAAGAGGATCTGGCGTTTGTCGGCCGCAAGATCGCAGATCCGCCCACTTCCCGTGAAGTCCGGGTCGCCGCTGAACGCGCCTGAGAGGGTGCACTTGGCACGTGGAACTGCCCAATATGAACGGATCAACACGTTCTGAGACGCCGTTTTCTCAAGACGCGGCACGTAGAAAAACTCCCCCTTCTCTGAAATGGCGCACTACGCGGGCGAGGGGATAGCTTGGAGGTCAAGAGAGTCCCCCATCGGGCCCCCCTCCCGACTCCTCCACGTAGCCTTATCCCATGTTCAGTCGTTCCTCCCTCCTCCGTGGCGCGGCCGCCTCGGCGCTGCCCGCCCTGCTGCTGGCGGGTGCCGTCACCGGCTGTGCACTCGTTGATGAGGATTTCGACGAGGCCGGCGGCCGGCCCTGGGTCGGCGAAGGCGGCCGAGTCGTCGGTTTCTCCGGCAGCTATTCCTACCGCGACAACAACGTCGAGGAGAGCGAGTGGTTCACCATGCGCGCGACCATCGAGCAATTCCTGACCGACGAGCACGTGATCGGCGCTTATGCCCTGGGGCAGTTCAGCAACGTGGAAAGTGACCCTGACGGTGACGAGCAGCTTTGGGGCGGCCTCCACTACCACTACCACCTCCACCTGTCAGAACGGACCTCGATCTACGCGGGCCCGACGATCGGCGTCGCGTTCTTCGACGACAGGAACATGAACGACGGGGCGTTGACGTACGGAGTATCGGGCGGCATGCGCCACTGGCTGACGGAACGCGCCGCCTTCACGGTCGAGCCAACCTACCTGCGAGCCAATTTCGACGAGAGCGCAGGCGATGACTCCGAGGAGTTCTTGGTGCTCTGGGGACTCGCATTCTCCCTATAGGAGCCCAATAAACAGCGATCCACGCAGCAGCGCGCGCTGACATACTGAACGAATGCCAGCGCGTGCCTCTTTGAATCTCAGCTCGATGGACCGCTATTGGGCCGCGGCCTCCATCTACGACTTGGCGACCCTCGCGTGGAGCGGAGGAGCGATCTGGCGCACGAGGGCCCACGCGCTGGCCCACGCAAAGCCCGGGGCCACGGTGCTGATCCCTGGAGCAGGCTCAGGGCGCCTGGCGCTGGAGGCAGCCGAGCTTGGCGCCACGGTCCTGGCACTCGACCATTCGAAGGCGATGTTGGCACGTGCCAGGCGTAGGGTCGACCGTCACCGCGCGCGGCCCGGGGGCGGCGCGCTCGATCTCGACCTGCGCTTCCAATCCCTCGAGGACCTGGAAGCCCCAGACGGCTTCGACCTGGTGGTCGCCGAGCACTTCCTCAACGTCTTCCGGCCCGAGGCGATGCCGGCGATCCGAGAACGATTGATCCAGCTGACGAAACCGGGCGGCGCTTTTGTCATCGCGGACTTCACCCCGCTGCGCCAGGATCGGGCGGCTCCCCTGCGCGCCGCACAGGCGCTTCACCACGTCATCCCCCTGGGCGGGTGCGCCCTGCTGACGAAGAACGCAATGCACCCGATCTACGACCATGGCCGCGACCTTGAGTCTCGCCAGGACCTCCGCCTCGAGAGCTGTGTGGACGAGCCAAGCTTTAGGATCGGACCCCGTTGGTTCCGTGCCTGGACGTTCCGCAAACTAGCGCCCTCCCCATGACGCTCCCCTCTGCCACCGATTCCGATCCCTTCGGCGCCCCATCCCGGGGTACCGCCAGCCCAAGCCTTGCGGCGACCGTCGCGGTGGCGCTTTTCGTTGCCTGCCTCACGGCAGGCGGAACGACCCTCGCTCTCTGGGGCAGCGCCTCCGCCGCCCTCACGGGCATCGACTTCAATGCTGCGCTCTTCGAGGACTTCCTCGGGCCCTACTGGCAGACGGCCAGGAACCTGGTGGCAGGTGACTACACGCCCGCCCAGGGCTACCTCTACCCCTCAGCGCTCGCCTGGTTCCTGACGCCGTTCGTGCTGCTTCAGCAGGGGCTGCAAGGCGCGGATACCACGAGCACGGTGCTCCCGTCATGCGTCGCTGCCGCTTTCGTGCTCGGCTCGCTAGCCGTACTCCTGGGAAGCCTCTTTTCCCTGGTCCGCCCGCGCTCCATCGGCATCGCCGCGGCCGCCGGGGCGGTCCTCGGCCTGGCACACGCGCCGATCCACGGCGCCTACTGGGCCCAGGCAAGCCTCCCCGCGATTGCGGGTCTCAGCGCCGGAGTCGCACTGATGAATCGTGGCAAACCGGTTCTCGCAGGCGCAGCCATCGGGCTGGCGGCCGCGCTCAAGCTCCACCCCATCATCGGACTTCTCGCCCTCGTGGTTCCATGGCAAGCGGGACGTCATAACGTCCGAGCCGCGTGCTCCGCGCTGCTCCTCGCCTTCCTTTCCGCCGTCGCCATTCCCGCGACGCTGATGGGTCGGACGGCCTTCGTCGAGTTCCATCGGACCACATGGGGCAGGCTTGCCGACATGAACGCTTGGGTCATGACTGAGACGGGCGGGCGCGGCAGTCAGGACGTTCCCGTGATCCTCGGGCGCGTCACCTCGGTGGAGGGCCCGTGGGTCCGAAGGGGCATCGGCTGGCTGATCGGTGCCCTGC
>JBLIHL010000599.1:0-3733 GCA_047635895.1 Paracoccaceae bacterium
GCACGCGCCGAGACCTGAAGATGAGAGGCCGAGGAGGGCGATGGCTCCCAGGGCTCTGGTCGTCACAGCTGCACGGTCGAGCCACTTGGTGTGCGAAGTCGCACGATCGGATACCTGTGAGGAGTGCCGGGGGCAAACCAGGGAGGAACTTTGGAGCATCTTGGCGGTCGAGATCAGGTGGGCCTGAGGCTTACTGGGTGAGAGCCGAGGGCTCTCCTGCAGAAACTTCTACCTCCAACCGGGCCGGGAGGGGACAAGGGACTTGGCAAAGCTGCTCTCCCCGTCGCACTATGTAGGCCCCCCCAACTGAAACAGCTCACCCCCCGAGCGCTCCCATCCTGGTATCGACCGGGTGGACATCCCCTTCGCGCGGAAGATCCGTAGTCTTGCCGTGCCCAGGTGGTATGACCTCCCCTTCTTGCCTCGGGCGCGCTGCCCCATCAGCTGCTTTCTCTCTTTCTGGCCAAGAACCAGTGCCCGACAGCCGTCTGGGTCTCCCTCCGGCTGGGCTATCTCCTTCTAGAATGACCATGCGATTGACGCGTCCTGCTGCTCCTCGGACCTCCGCATCGGAGCCCACCAGTGTGCGGCCCCTCGAGGCCTCCCCGGGTCCCCTTACTTTGGGTGTCCGCAACCAGGGTTTTCAAACCCTGGCGCTAGCCACCTCCTTGGCTGCTGCCGCTCTGGCTGGCTGCAGTGGATCGGCCTCCTCGGAGTTCTCCGGTGACCTCTTCATCGACTCGTGCTCGCTCGCGTGCACGGACGGATCCGGTGGCGACCAGGTTTTCTGCTCGATCGTCGACGTGACGGAGAACCAGGAGATCTCGATCCTCTTTTCCGAGCCGATTGATCCCTCGAGCGTCAACGCCTCGTCGCTGCAGGTCATCGACGTCAACAACGGAACGACGCCGGACGGCCTCCGTTTCGTCGACCCGCTGAACGCCAACCGCGTGATCTTCCGCCCGACCGTGTCTTTCGAGACGGGCGTGAACTTCTCGTTCCTCCGGAATCGCAGCTACGAGATTCTCGTACCTGGCGTGGCCCAAGGTGATGCGGGACCCTTCATCCGCAGCATCGTCGGAAGTCCGAACCAGAGCCGACTGCTCTGTACCGTCCTGACCTCCCAAGGCGTCTCGGACACCGTTCCCGGCGATCCGGCCGTTCAGGTCTTCGTGGACGTCATCGAGATCGGCGCAGGCGGCACCGAGACACTCGTTCGCACGCAGATCCAAAGTGACTTCGCGACGAAGATTGAGAACATCTCGCTCACCTCGAACGTTTACTTCGAGTTCAACGAGCTCATGAACCTCCCGACCGTCGCGAACAACCAGTTCATGACGGCGCCGTTCATCTCAGTCGAGCTCGACGGTGACGGCAACTTGGCCACAGGTGGCGCGGACCGCACGCCGATCGAGGGTTCCTACCAGGTGACGGTCGACCAGGAGCTCCTGACCACGTCGCTGCTCTTTGTTCCGACCGGTGGCTTCCCCGCCGCTGCCGTGGGGGATCCGACGCCCTCGCTCATCGTGGTCCGAATTCCCTCCAACGTTCGTGACATCGCCCAGAACCCGGTGACGACGGAGACGGGCGGCGGAACGCTCGTCGGCGTGGCGCAGCGGATCTCGTTTGATTCCGTCGTGCTTCCCGACGAGGACGGCGAAAACTTCGACGTCTCCTTCGGGATGAACGGATCGCAGGAAGCAGGCGACGAGACCGGTGCCCTCTGGGGCAGCGGTATTCTGGCACCCGGCCTCACGGGCGGCACGGGCCGCCACGGATCCCTCCGCGTTGCGGCTGGCGAGACCGTGACGCTCAACACCGACAGCCAGATCTTCCCGATGTCCGCTCAGGGTGCGATCAACGTGATCGGCAACATCGACGGTACCGGGGACTACCTGCGCTCGATCACCGAGACGAGCGGTGTCTTCGAATTCACCACGCTTCAGATCGCCGCTGGAGGCCGACTCGTGCTGACAGGATCGAAGCCCGCGCGGGTCTTGGTCCGGGGTCAGGCTCTTGTCTCCTCGGCGGGCCTCATTGACGTCTCGGGTCGAACCGCGCCGACGCAGGACTCCTTCACCGCGGACAACGACGATTTCTTCGGTGATCCCGGCAACGCTGAACTGGTCCCGACCGGTGGACCGAATGGTTCGACTGGTGGTCTGGGTGGCGATCGCGTCAACAACTTCGGCAACCCTTCCTTGATCGCCATCGGAGGGATCGAGAACGTCAACTCGACGCGCAGCGGGCGTTCCGGTGCGGGTCTCGGCAACGTAGGAAGCGTCGGGCGTGGTAACGGCGGCCCGGCCTTCCCGGTTGACCTGCCCACGGACGATGCCTTCATGCTTCCGCCCAGCTCGCTCGGAGATCTGGGCTTCAACCTGACGACGGATCCCCTCGGGCTCGTTGCCGGAACGATCTGCGCCAGCGCTCAAATGGGCGGCGTGGGCAGTGGTGGTGGCTACGCATTCCAGGGCAGTCCTGGTATTCCTACGCCGGAGTTCCCCGACACCGATTTCCCCGCCATGCAGGGAATGTCCCCGGGAACTACGGGCAGCAACGGAACGCTGGTCCTCGAGCCATCCGATCCCAACAACACGAACTACTCGACGCGGATTCTGCGGTGGGAAGAGAATGACCTGATCGGTGGCGCCAGCGGCGGCGGCGGCGGCAACCACGTGTACGGAACCAAGAGCAATGTGGTCGGCACCGGGGTCTGCTCGGGTGGCTTTACGTCACAGATCGATCGCTGGAACGACCACAGCGGTGCTGCGGGCGGCGGCGGCGGCGGTGCACTCGAGGTCCTCGCGGGCCGGAGCTTGACGGTTGCCGGTAGCATCGACGTGAGCGGCGGCGACGGCGGCAGCTCGCTGACGGCGACGATGACCCAAGGCTCCTTCGCCATGCCTGGCGGCGGCGGCTCCGGCGGTTCGCTTCGACTTCGTGCGCCGGACGTCAACATCGTGATTTCGAGCACGATCGACATCAGCGGCGGCGCGGGCGGCGACGGCCTCTGGAGCATGTTCACGGCCGGTGTCCTGACCCAAGGGGGCGCGGGCGGTGCCGGCCTCGTCCGGGTTGAGGACAACGACGGGATGCTCACGTTCGGCGATGTGGAAACCAACTTGCTGCCTTCGGGGCTCAGCACGATCGAATTCCTGAGCGTCGCGCCGGGTTACCTCGACGCGTCGACGCTCGTACTCCAGCGCCCTGATTCGATCAGCGGCGCGACGTCGTGCTGGCTTCGTCCGCTGGGCGCGTTCCAGTCGCTCGCGCCGCGGGCTGATGCTGGCACCTCGGTTGCGGATCAGGGATGGACGATGGACGTCGTCCTCGGTGGAGGGGTCACGCGACCCTTCCGCGGTGGCGATCCTGGCGTGGATAGCTGGGAAACAGAGTTCGGCAACCTGCTGGGTTCGGATCTCGGCGCTGGCGAGGTCGCTTCGCCGATCATCGTCCGCTTTCAGGGTGCCCGTTCGATCGGCCAGATCCTGTCGAACGGCTGTGACGTCAACCTGAATGATTTCCCGAACGATCAGGTCCAGACCGGTTCGGTGACGCCATGGGTGGCACACCCCGCTGACCTGGGGCTGCTGCTCAACTCTGCGGGTGCTCCATTCTCACCGACGATGATCCGCTACATCGTCATGTTCGACCGGACGAACGATCCGGCGAACATGGACACGCCCGGCCTGATCCTCACGAGTGAGGGCGTGGTGGGCGTCGACAACCT
>JBLIHL010000600.1:0-3732 GCA_047635895.1 Paracoccaceae bacterium
AACGGCTCCACGGACGGCAGCGCTGAGTGGCTTCGGAGCCAATCAGGCCTCCAGACGATCTTCAACGCAGAGAACCACGGCGCTCCTCGCGCACGCAACCAGGGCCTGCGCCTCGTCGCGCCGGGCACTGACTGGGTCGCCTTCTTCGACAACGACGTCTTCGTTCCCGAGGGCTGGATGGAGCGCGCGCTCTACCACGGAACCGTGGCCGACGACGTGGGTTCCATCGCCCTCTGCGCCAACCGCGCATCCAAGCTCCAGGTCGTCCCCTACGAAGGCAGCTCGGACCAGGCCGCCATCAACGCATTCGCGGCGCAGCACGCGGACAGCGCGCTGCGCATGGGCGACGACACCACGCTCTTCACGTCCCTGGCCGTGCTGGTGCGCGGGGACGTTATGCAGCGACTCGGAGGGTTCGACGAGAGCTTCTCTCCGTGGGGCTTCGAGGACGATGACCTCGCCCTTCGTATCCGCCTTGCTGGCTGGCGCAACCGCGTCGCGCGCGACACCTTTGTCTACCATGCCCACTACGACGGCCCTGCCAAGGAGGCGCGACACTCCCTGTGGCTCCACCAAAACTGGGAGGAGTTCCTGCAGAAGTGGAGCCCCGGCGCCATCGGCTCGCCGCTGTTCGAATACTCGCGCGTGACGCTTCCCCAGCTCGGCGAAGCCACAGAGTCGCAGCTCTACTTCGCCCTTCCGGAGGACGGAGCGGCCCCGCCGACCTGGGCTGGCCAGCAGCCAGAAAAAGCGGAGGCGGAGTCGCCGACGGAGAGCGAGCCTCTCATGGCCCGCGGAATCGAGCCTGCGAGTTCACAGCACATGAACACGACGCCCGCAGCCCGAGCGACTGCCTCTTCCGATCAGGCCGCTACTGACCGCGCAAACGTGCTCATCATGGGCTGCGGCCGCAGCGGCACGAGCATGGTCACCGGTATGCTCGCCGACGCCGGCTGGCACGTAGGCGACGAGCCGTACCCCAGCCGCCCCGCCAATCCGAAGGGCTTCTTCGAGACGGCCGAGATCAATGGCATCAACGAGTACCTCCTCGCCACCACGGTGCCGAACCAGGCGCCCCTGAAGCGTATGCAGCACTGGCTCGCGCTCGCACCCGAGCCCCTCGACCTGGAGGTTCACGCAGGCCTTCGGGCGCGCATCGACCGCCTCGCCGCGAAGGGCCCGTTCGCCTACAAGGATCCGCGGTTCTGCTACACGCTGCCCGCATGGCGCCCGTCGATGCCGAACGCAAAGTTCGTCTGCATCTTCCGGGAGCCTGCCGCGAGCGCGACCAGTATCGTCAAGGAGGTCCAGCAGGAGACCTACCTCTCCGGCATAGGCGTCGACTTCGACCGCGCCGTGGAGGTCTGGGACGCGATGTATCGCCAGATACTCGACGTGCACAGCCAGGAAGGCGAGTGGCTCTTCCTGCACTTTGACCAGCTCTTCACCCCCGAGGGCGTCGAGAGACTTGAGGCCTTCGTCGGCGCGCCCGTTGCTGCTGACTTCCCCGAACGCCGACTGAAGCGCAGCGCGAGCCAGGAGCCCGTGCCCGCCGCCGTCGCCGCCACGTTCGCAGAGCTCTGCGAACGCGCTGACGTGACGGAAAGGCCCGCCGTGCCGTCGCTCCCGAGTCGCCCGGTTGTAACGACGGTCGAGGCCCCGGAACTGTCCGTTCTCGTCTGCACCTACCAGCGCAAGGAAACGCTGCTACGCTGCCTCGCGTCCTTCGAGAACCAGACCGCCGCGGGCCGCTACGAGATCATCGTCGTGAACGATGGCGCAACCGACGGGACCAGGGAAGCGCTCGACGGTTGGGACGCCAAGGCCCCACTGCGGATCCTGCACCGCGAAAACGGTGGCCTCGCCGCCGCTCGCAACACGGGCCTTCGTGAGGCTCGGGGCCAGTACGTGCTCCTCGTCAACGACGATACCATCGCCGCCCCAGAGCTCATCGAGGAGCACCTCGCGGCGCATGCCAAGTATGGCCCCAGTCGCGCGGTACTCGGCACCTTCGAGCAGCCCCGCGCCGCGCTGGACAATGCGCTCATGCGCGTGATTGAAGAGACCACCCTCGTCTTCTGCTACCACGGGCTCGACCCCAATCGCCTACACGACTGGAACCGCTTCTGGACCTGCAACGTGAGCGTCAGCCTCGATGACGTCCGCAAGATCGGTCTCTTCGACGAGTCTTTTCGCCACTATGGGTGCGAAGATACGGACCTTGCTTTCCGCCTCCAGAAGGAGTGTGGCACAAGGGTCGTGTACGCTCCGAAGGCGCGCGCACAGCACGAGCACATCCTCAGCTTCGATGACCTCCGCCACCGCAGTCGGACTGTGGGATCGGCCTACGTCCGGTTCTTCCACAAGCACCCGGACGCACTCCTGCACCCGGCGTGGCGCCACCGCGCGGATCAACCGCTAAGCACCAAGGAGGCGACGCTCGTCGGGACCCTTCCCGACCGAGCCCGGGCCGAGGCCTTTGCCAAGGAGCTCAGTCGCATCAACCTTGGCAACCTGGAACGAACGGGCCCCGAAGGCGCTGAGATCGCAGCCGCGATCCTGCAGAGCCTCAAGGCGTACCTCTCCGAACTGAACTTCCTCTGGTGGGCCGAGGGCGAGGTGGAAGCCGCCGCCGAGGGTATCGGCGCCACCGTCGCCACGTCCGTCGACAAAACGGTACGCGAGCTCGTAGGGAGGTGAGATCGCCAGAGGTCCCGCAAGCGCGGGGCGGCGGCTACTTCAGCCTGTCCGCGGCCACGGCTGCCTCTAGCAACTCGCGTCCATTCGGCTCCGTGAAGCCAAGATTCCATGGACTGAAAGACCAGGGATAAGGCTCGCCTTCCTTCGGCTGATAGCCCGGCACCCACCAGGACGCCATCTGCTCAGGGCCTTCTGAGTAGCCCATGGAAGCCAGCTTCTCGAGGACCCGCGGATCCACATCATGGTTGACAGGATTCATCCCGGTGATCTCAGCCGACTGCACCCAATCGATGAGTCGCGATCGCATAGCCTTCGCGCGCTCGTACTCGACGGCGACGAGATTCGTGGAACACTTGGGATCATCCCGGGTGCTGTATAGGTAGCAGCTTCCGATGACGTGAATCCTGCCCGAGCTATCCACGTCACGCCCGCGCAGGAACATCTCCAGCAACCAGTCGCCCTCTGCAATGGAAGCCGAGCCCCCGTGCGCTGATAGCGCAAAGCGCGGGGTGTCCACCCCAGACGGGTCGACTGTGATGGGAAGCCCCGTGCCACGCAGCGGACCTGCGGGGAGCCCAAGAAGATCAAGGAGCAGGCGCGCCGCACCCAAGTTCTCCACAGGCTCCGTAATGACCGTCCCAGGTACGACGCGGGCATCACGGATGGCAAGCGGTACGTGCAGCGTTGGATAGAACGTACCCGAGTGGTCCCACCAGACGTCTCGTTCGCCCAATGCCTCGCCGTGGTCCGCGGTAGCCACCACCGTGGCAAGATCGAATCGATGGTTGGCGAGGATCCGGCCGAAGAGATCGTCGAGGTGCTCGACGCCGCCGCCGTAGAGCGCCGTGAGGAATGCAGGGTCCTTGAAGCCGTCGGTGGTCGCCCAGATGGGAGCCACGCGCAGGGGGCCCGCCAGGCGAGACTCGCCTTCGTACGGGTCCGGGCGGCCATCGAGCAGCTTGCGCAAGCGGGATTCCGGCAGTCGGTAGGGCGCGTGAGGATCGAACAGGTGCAGCCACAGGAAGAGCGGTG
>JBLIHL010000601.1:0-3719 GCA_047635895.1 Paracoccaceae bacterium
CAGCCTTCCCGTGAAGGAAATGGTGAAGGGGCTCCCATCCTCGCGAGGTCCTGCCTTGGGAACAAAGGGCGCCACCACGGCGGGGTGGCCGGTGAGGTTGGTCATGGAGAGCAGGCCCGAGGCATACGGCGGATGCACCAACGCCACGACGCCAGCCTCCTCCAGTGCTGCTTCGAGGTCGACCATGAGCTGGCGTCGCAGCCGCTGCGCCTGGAGGTATTCGACGGCGGGAATGAGCCGTGCGGCGCGGAACGTGTTTGGCCAAGCGTTCTTCACCTGGCGGACGAGCTCGTCATCCGCCCCGCTCCGCGTGAGCTCGTCGAACGCCGCCGCGGCCTCGGCGCTGAGGGTAATCAGCATGGCCTGCACCGGATAGCGCGGCAGCTTCACAGGGACGAGTTCAGCGCCCATCGCCTCGAGTTCTGCACGGATCTCCCCGAGCCCGTCATCACGGCGAAACGCTCCCTCGGGCACGCCGATCCGCAGCTTGAGCTCCGACGCGGGCGGCAGCGGAGCCGCCACGGGAACGGCCCCGTCACGCGAGAAGTCATCCTCTGGATCTCGGCCCTGTAGAGCTGCAAAGACGAGCGCCGCGTCTGCCACGGTCCGCGTAATGGGCCCGATCTTGTCCATGGTCCAAGAGAGGGCCATGACGCCGTCCCGCGAGACACGTCCGAACGTCGGCCGCAGGGCGCTCGTCGAGCAAGCGACCGCCGGGGAAACGATCGAGCCAAGCGTCTCGGTGCCGAGGGCAAACGCCACGCCGCCCGCCGCGGTGGCCGACGCAGACCCCGCGGACGAGCCGCTCGATCCCTTTTCAAAATCCCAGGGACTCCGCGTCCTCCCTCCGAACCAGACGTCTCCCCATGCGAGTGCCCCCACGGACAGCTTCGCTATGAGGACGGCTCCGGCCGCGTCGAGCCGCTCGACGACCTCCGCCGTGTGCTCAATCGTTTGCTCCTCGAAGGGCTTCGCACCCCACGTCGTCCGGTAGCCTTCCACCGCCATGAGGTCCTTGACGCCCCAGGGAATCCCGTGCAGAAGACCTCGATCCTTGCCGTCCGCGAATTCTTGATCGCAGCGAGCGGCCTGCTCGAGCGCGCGTTCGCTGGTCAGGGTGATCACGCAGTGCAAGTCCCCATCCAGCCGCTCAAGGCGCCCCAGGTACATGAGCGTCAGCTCGGTGGACGTCACGGACGTCTGCCGCAGCAGCGCCGCCAGCTCAGCGATAGACCAGAACGCCACGTCCTCGAGGTTCTCCGGCCGCTCAACCATCGGGAGGTCGACCGGCGCCGGTCCAAACTGCGAGGCTGGTGGCGTGACCCCCGCGATCCATGGTGAGAAAACGCCCGTCGGCGCGACTTCATTCCCGATCGCCCGCGACCGCAGAGCCTCGAACTCGCGGAGTCTCCCGCGCACGTCATCGAGCATCAGCTCGATTTCGACGTCCGTGAACTCAAGTCCGACCAGGCGCGCCGCCGTGGCGACGGCGTCAGGCTCCAGCCCAGCCTTCGCCTGCGAGGGGCCCTCGGCCTCATCCTGGAGAAGGAACGGGAAGGTCAGCAGCAGCGCAGGGAGAATCAGCATCCATTCAGGATACCTCCCCCCGCGCGGCCGATCGACGATCAGCTCAGACGGTCCACTCAGGAAGTCAACTCAGGAAGTCAACTCAGCAGCAGCGCCGCCGTGCCCAGCAGCGCGCAGTAGCCGGCGAAGTACGGGAAAGAGCCCTTCTTCAGCACGAGCAAGAGCGTCTTGAGCGCCGCCCAGCCAACGAGGCCCGCTACCCCCGCCGCCGCCAAAACCACGCCCGGCGAAATCGAGCCGAAGCCCGCCTCGAGGGCGTGGGGAAGCTCCACGATGGCCGCGCCGCTGATCGCGGGCAGGCTCATCAGGAACGACAACCGCGCGGCCTCCGCCGAGCCGAGCCCCTTCACGAAGCCCGCCGAAATCGTTGAGCCGGAGCGGCTGATCCCTGGCCAGATAGCCACCGCCTGGGCGCAGCCCATGAAGAGCGCCAGGGCGATGGGCGGCGCCGCGGCCTCCGAATATTCGAGGGCGTGACCCGTGCTCTCATGCTTGCGACGAAAGCGCTCGCCGATCATCAGCGCGGTCGCCGTGACAAACAATCCCACGCCCGCCGCGCGCACCGTGCCCGCGGCCGCCTCGATGGTGTCCTTGCCGAGAATACCGACCAGCCCCACCGGAATCGTCGCAACGATTAGCCAGATCCACATGGCGAACTGTCCCTTCGCCAGATCGGTGAAGAGCTTGATCACGTCCTTACGGAACGCCACCACGATGGCCAGCAGCGTGCCGACGTGGAGCGCCACATCGAGGGCGAGTCCGCCCTCCTTGACGTTCATCACCTCGCGGCCGATCGCAAGGTGACCCGAAGAGCTAACCGGCAGGAACTCAGTCAGCCCCTGCACGACCGCCAGCGCGAAGATAGCGGCCGTCGAAGCGGGTTCTATCACCTCCACTTCCGCAGCCGCGACGGCGGCTGCGGCCCCTTCCAGAGCCTCCTGCGCGGGCAGCGCGAGGCACAATTCACTGAGAGCGTGGAGGAGGGTCATCGGCTCAGAGTGCCTCGGCAGCAACCTTCGGGGCGATGAATTCCATGCCGAACGCCTGCGCGACGGGCAGGCACGTCAGCTTGCCGCCGACGCAGTTGGCCGCCGAGGCGAGCGCGGGGTTCTGGAGGACCGCGTCCTTCGCGCCGAGGCGCGCGAGCGTCCGGGCGTAGTTCAGCGTGACGTTCGTGAGCGCGAACGTACTCGTCCGCGGCACGGCGCCGGGCATGTTGGCAACGCAGTAGTGCACCACGCCGTCGACGACAAACGTCGGATCCTCGTGCGTCGTCGGATGGGTCGTTTCACAGCAGCCGCCCTGGTCCACGGCCACGTCAGCGATGACGCTGCCCTCCTTCATGAGTGCCAGGTGCTCGCGCTTGATCAGCTTCGGAGCAGCGGCGCCGGGCACGAGGATCGCGCCGACGACGAGGTCCGCCTGCCGGAGCTTCTCACGGACGCTCATCGGGTTCGAGAACAGCGTGGTGCAGTTCGCGGGAAGGATCTCGTCCAGGTAGCGCATGCGATCCGCGTTGACGTCGAGGATCGTGACGTTCGCGCCGAGGCCGGCCGCCATGCGAGCCGCATTCGTGCCCACGACGCCGCCGCCGATCACCACTACCTCTGCGGGCGCTACGCCGGGGACACCGCCGAGAAGCATGCCGAGGCCGCCCGCGGGCTTCTCGAGGTACTTCGCGCCCGCCTGAATGGAGAGGCGACCTGCGACCTCGCTCATCGGCTCGAGGAGCGGAAGGCGCCCTTCGTGCTCGAGCGTTTCGTAGGCAAAGCAGTGGGCGCCAGTGGCCAGCACTCCGTCTGTCAACTCCTTGTCAGCCGCGAGGTGGAAGTACGTGAACACGATCTGCCCCGCCTTCATGTGGGGCCACTCGGACTTGAGCGGCTCCTTGACCTTCATGATCATGTCGGACGCGGCCCAAACCTCGGCCGCGTCCTTCCCGAGGGTGCAGCCGACCGCGAGGTACTCCTCGTCGGAGAGGCTGGTGCCGACGCCCGCGCCGGTCTCAAACATCACCTGGTGCCCGTCAGCGATCAGCTGTTCAGCCCCCGAAGGTCGGAGGGCCACGCGATACTCATGATTTTTGATCTCTTTGATGACGCCGATCTTCACGGGGAGTCTCCAGTAGCCAA
>JBLIHL010000602.1:0-3713 GCA_047635895.1 Paracoccaceae bacterium
CTTGCGCTGCCGCTCTGGCTCGCCTCATCCAGCGCGTCCGCTCAGATCACGACGTTCTGCTCTGCCCTTCCTAACTCCACAGGTAACGCAGCCGTGCTGACCGGTTCCGGCAGCACCAATTCCGCGGTCAACAACCTCGTGCTGCAGTGCGCGAATCTTCCGTCCGGTTCGTTTGGGCTGTTCCTGGTGGGCGACCAGCCGCCGGGTGCCGCAACGACGCCCGCGAACAGCGCCGGAAACTTGTGCCTGGCGCCGGGGTTCGGACTCTTCCGCAACGACGTGCAGTTCACGGGCACCGGTAGTCAAGTGACCCTCGCGGTCGACTTGATGTCGATTCCGATCGGGGGGGGGCAAGCCGTCATGGCGGGCGACTCGCTCTTCTTTCAGTACTGGTATCGCGACCAGGCGCCTGCAATCACGAACTTTTCCGGCGGGATCGCCGTGGGGTTCGACGACCCGGTGGCCAGCTTTACGTTCGACGCCAGCACCGTCGGGCTGCGCTACTCGACGTTCCGTGACACCTCGGCCGGGACGCCCACGCAGATCGACTGGGACTTCGACTTCACGGGCAGCGCGATGAATCCTGCCGCGACATTCGTGCCGATGGTCTCCGGCACGGTTGGCGGAGTCGTCAGCCACGATTTCGCCTCAACCGGTCAGATCAGCGTCGCTCTACGCGCGCTCTACGCGAACGGCGCCGAGGCCTACAGCGTGCAGACGGTCAACGTCGCCGCGGTGGTCTTTGGGGACATCATCGGCACGCTCGTGGTGAATTGCAACGGCTGTCACGGCAACACCCAGGCGCTGGACGGCCTGAACTTCTCACTCGCCGCGCAGGATTCCTACAACCAGCTCGTTGGATTCCCGACGATGCTCACGTCGGCCTGCGCCGCGACCGGAGGAACAGAACGAGTCGATCCCTTCGACACCTCGAACAGCTTCTTGTTCAACATTTCAGCGGCCACCGCGGCGACGTGCGCGGGCATGCCGAACGTACCTGCGGGGGTTGAACTGGACATGCTGCGGGACTGGATCCTCCACGGAGCAGCATTCGACTGAATGCCCACGGTGGCGCTTCCTTCATCCGCTGCTGCTACGGGGCGCATGCGACCCCCTCGGTCCGTTCGCTGCTCGCCACAGGAACGGATCGTGTAACGGTAAGGCGTGGCCCGCCGCGATGAAATTCGCTTTCCTCACCGCACCTCGTTCATGACCGCACGAGTTGAGATCGGGTGCAACGTAGTGTTCACGCAAGGGTTACGCTCGATCTGTAACAGCGAATGACGGAAGCACCCGTTCAGCTCCTTAGTGTTAGATCTACACTATAGGCGGAGACGCAGTGTGCGTCCGCCCCTCCCTGGTAGCGAACGGGACACCATGCAGCACGATCACGCACAAGACGCCCCTGAGGCCCGCGAGAGCGGCCTGAGCGCCGCTCTCCTGACCGATCTCTACCAGCTCACCATGGCCCGGGGCCACTGGAAGGAAGGGCGCATGAACGCGGAGGGGACCTTCCTGCTCGCCTTCCGCCGCGCGCCCTTCGGAGGCACTTGGGCCCTGGCGGCCGGCGTGACTGCGGCGCTCGCTGATCTCGAGGGTCTTCGATTTTCCGCCGCAGACTTGGACGCGCTCGCGGGCCTTCCCGGCCCCAAGGACGGCCCGCTCTTCGAGCCGGAGTTCATCGCCGTCCTACGGGCGATGGACGGCTTCGACCTGGACATCGACGCGGTCCTCGATGGCACCGTCGTGCTGCCCGGCGTCCCCATAGTGCGCGTCACCGGGCCCCTCTGGCAGGCGCAGCTCGTCGAGACCCTGCTCCTAAACCGCATTGGCTTCGAGACCCTCATCGCCACCAAGGCGGCGCGCATCGTCCGCGCCGCCGCGGGAGCCGCCGTCCTTGAGTTTGGCGCCCGGCGAGCCCAGGGCCCTGACGCCTCGATCAGCGCCGCCCGCGCCGCGTGGATCGGTGGCGTGGCGGGAACCTCGAACGTGCTGGCCGCCGCCAGGCTCGGGATACCTGTCAAGGGAACCCATGCCCACTCCTGGGTGCAGTCCTTTGCCGGCTCGACCGATCCCTACGAGACCGAGCGGTCAGCGTTCGAGGCATTCGCCGACTCGATGCCGGACGGCTGCGTTCTACTGGTCGACACCTACGACACCGAAGCGGGTATCGAGAACGCCATCGAGGTCGCGCGGTCTCTTCGCGCGCGGGGCCACGAGCTCAGCGGCATACGCCTGGACTCGGGCGACCTCGTGGAGCTGAGCCTCCACGCCCGCCGCGCCTTCGACCAGGCCGGCTTCCCAGGGGTCAAGGTCGTCGCATCGGACGACCTTGACGAGCGCAAGATCCGTGACCTGCGGGCGAGCGGAGCTTCGATTGACGTCTACGGCGTCGGGACTCGGCTCGTCACTGGCGGCGAGCAGGCGGCCCTGGGCGTCGTATACAAGCTCGCGGCCGTTCGTGAGAACGCGAGCGAGCCGTGGCGTCCCGTCATGAAGCTCTCGTCGACCGTGGCCAAGCGCTCGCTCCCCGGCCAGATTCACGTGCGCCGGTACGTGGACGGCGGGCAGATCAGCGGCGACTCCCTCGCCACCGACGCGACTGAAGGGAGTGAACTGAGGGGCAAGCCCGAGGACCTTCTGAAGCCTGCCGTCCGCGGCGGCCAGCGGGTCGATGAGTTCCCCACCCAGCTCGACGGCGCTCGTGAGCGGGCGCGGCTGGAGCTAGCACGTTTGCCAGAAGGGGCCCACGACCTTGATCATCCGGTGAACGTCCCCGTCGAGCGCTCTCCCCGGCTCTTGGCCCTCATGAATGGACTGATCGAACGCGCCCAGCCGGCCGTCAAACGATGAGCTACACCTACGACTATCCGCGCCCGGCCGTCACCGTCGACGCCGTGGTCTTCGGCTACGACGAAGGGGAGCTTCGCGTGCTTCTCATCGAACGGGGTGAAGACCCCTTCCGGGGCGCCTGGGCGCTGCCCGGCGGCTTTATCAGGCAGGACGAGGATCTTGCGGACGCGGCGCGGCGTGAGCTCCAGGAAGAAACAGGCATCGAGCCGGTCCTCCTGGAACAGCTGGGTGCATTCGGCACGCCGGGCCGCGACCCGCGCGGGCACACCGTCACGGTGGCCTTCGTGGCGCTGGTCAAATTGGGCGACCACTCGGTCAAGGCCGCTACGGACGCGGCGGACGCCCGTTGGTTTCCCGCGAACGACCCTCCCGCACTGGCGTTCGACCACGCCGACATCCTGGCGTCCGCGCGCCAGCACATCATCGAGGCGGTCCGCACACGACCCATAGGCTTTGATCTCCTGCCGGCGCAGTTCACGCAAACAGAGCTCCAGAAGCTCGTCGAGTCCGTCCTCGGCGAGGAGCTCGACAAGCGCAACTTCCGCAAGAAGCTGCAGGCCCTGGAGCTCTTGATTCCGACGGGCGAATTCGAAACGGGCGTGGCGCGCCGCGCCGCCCAGCTCTACCGCTTTGATGGCCCCCGCTACCAAAGCCTTCGTGAGGAAGGCTTCCAGTTTCGCATTTGAATCGCCATGAAGAACCGCGCCCTGATCCTGGTCGACCTCCAGAATGATTTCATGCCCGGTGGAGCGCTCGCCGTCCCGGATGGCGACGCGACGGTGGCGATCGCGAACGAGCTCATGGCGAGCTATGACTTCGTCGTCGCGACACAAGACTGGCACCCGGAAGGCCACGGGAGC
>JBLIHL010000603.1:0-3710 GCA_047635895.1 Paracoccaceae bacterium
CTTGGTGGTGGTGGCCTAACCAGGAAGCCCCGGATCTCTCCAGGAAGTCGACGCCTGAAGTGGCGCTGGCCGCCGTCTTCGGCGTGCAAGACGATCGCGCGCTCGAAGGAGTCGCCGCGCCGCGCCCATCGATGCCGACGGCGCTTCGCACGGCTGCCTCAGAGACCGCACCACCTGCGCTCCGCTTCCTGGGCGTCGTGGTCGATGAATCGAATCAGCCTATCGCAGGCGCCAGGCTAGTGGAGCGCTCGAAGCCTCGTCCCAACATCACCAACGTCCACGGTGGCTGGCCCGACTGGATGCCTGCTTGGCGCCGCTCCGGGGCGGACGGGACCTTCTCCGTCGACGCGACCGCGACGGACGAGGAGCTCTTTGTCGCGGCCGTGCACCCCGACTACGCCCATATCGTTGAGGTCACGAAGATGGTCCCAGGCGAGGAAACTCGAATCTCAATGGTCCGCACCTCCACGACCACCCTGGAGGTCGAGCTCTTCAACGAGAGCGACGGGAAGCGCGCCATGAACTTCGCCGTGCTCAGCTATCAGTCCCAGGATCCCTTTGCAGAGGGCTGCGTCCGCCAGTCCATCCTCAATGAGACCGCCACGACGACCTCTGGCATCCTCCGTCTCAAGAAGCGCTTTGCGGTGGACCGGCCCCTAAAAGTGCACCTGATGGAGGCGCCGGGGTTTGGCTTCTTCCCGGACCCCATCTACTCGCTCACCATCGAAGTGGTCCCCGTGGAGAATGGCACCACGCACGTGCGCATGGAACGGTCGCTCGACGCACCCGAGGCGTCGGGGCAGTACCCGGTGGCCCAGGGCATTATTGTCGATGAAGAATCAGGCGAGCCCATTCCCGGCGCCATGCTGCGGACCATGGCGGAGCTGGCCAACGGCGAGCTGGACACGAAGGGTCTCCCCGTTCACAGGCATCGATACGTCGCGTCCGATGCCAACGGGCGCTTCAGCATCGCTCTTCCCAAGGGGTCAGCGGAGGCAGCGGTCCGCGTGACTCATCCGCACCGTGTCCCCGAGGAGGCAACCGTCTCCGCGGATCCCCTCAGCTCCGGAGAGATACGCCTGCGCCTCCGCGGCTCGCTGAGCGGCCAGGTCCTGGATGGGGAGGGCCGGCCGGTGCCAGGTGCGCCGCTTCTCGTCCACGTACCAACGGATCGCCAAGGTGGAGCGAGGACCGACTCAGAGCGCATGCTCGCCGATCAACAGGGTCGCTTCGAGCTCCCTGATCTATTCGCTGGGCGCGTCTCGATCTTCGTCCTTCGAAAGCCGCGCGACGCGGACGAGAACGCCCTCACCTCGGAGTCCTTTAGAGTGAAGGGCGGGATGAACCGGGAGGTAACGGTCCGGATCGATCGACCCGAGCGCGTCCACGTGACGGGTAACATCCTTCACGGCGGCGTGCTCCTGCGCCACCACGTCCCTATCTTTCTGCCGATGACGGATGATGGAGGATGGACCATGGCGAAAGCGGGTAAGTATGGCTTTGACGCAGGTGGCCTTGAGCGTGGCCGCTACCTCGTGGCACTGGTGCCAGAAGATGATCGTGATACCAGGGGCCCTACCGCGCTGCTGCCAGAGATCGCAGTCACGGGCCTAGGCGCCCAGCGCTTCTCCTTTCAGGTTCCAGCCGCAGAGCTTACGGGTCGCATTGTGCTAGCGGTGCCTCCCTCGGGCGCTGCCACCAGTGGCTTCCGTGTCCTCGCCGTCCCCATGAATCTGAGCGGCTTCGCCGCCGACCTCCTCGGAAGCGCCAAGGCCGCGGACTCCTTCGGCGTTTCGGTGGACCCAGCGGACGGCACGTTCAAGCTGCCCCATCTGTCGAGCGGACGTCATCGCCTTGAGCTTTGGAGCGCGGACGGCGCCTACTCCAATGGCCCGGTCGCGGTCCGTGAGGTCGAAGTCGCGGGTTCTGCCCATATCGGCGACTGGACCCTATAGGCAGCCGTTGCGCGTCACCTCTCGCCCGAGATCTGCGATGGGCCCCAGAGTCCTGTACGATCTTATCTCATCTACTTCCCCTTCCCATCGGCCCAACCTCCACCATGAATTCTGTTCTCGCCGCAGCGCTGATCCCTCTCGCGTTCGCGGGAAGTGATAGCGACGAAACCACTGGCTTCCGGGCCCCTGAATTCGAGGCCCCCAAGGCGGTCCTCGGCGGGGAGTCTCCCATTCGTACCGAAGCTCCCGGGTACGCAGCCCCCGAGCTGTTTGATGTCAACGGCGACGGACGCAAGGACCTCGTGGTCGGCCAGTTCGCCGACGGCAAGATCGCCGTCTACGCGGGGCAAGACGATGGATCGTTCGGTGAGCGCAGCTGGCTCCAGGCCGACGGCAAGGTGGCCGAGGTTCCCGGCGTCTGGTGATGCACGAGTTCGACTCCACAGTTTGTGGATCTCAACTCGGATGGACACATGGACCTGCTCTCCGGTTCCTACTCGCGCATGGACCCTGACATGGCGGGCCTGTTCCAGGTCCTCTGGGGCCAGGAGGGCGGCACGTTCAAGGCTCCCGAGCCGCTCACCTCGGACGGCGAGGACCTCCTGATAGTCTCGAGCGCCGCCGACAAAGACAGCGGCCCTGACGTCAAGCGCATCTGCACACGCCCATTCGCCGCCGATATCGACGGAGACGGCTTGCTCGATATCGTCACCGGCAACTTCGAAGGCACCTTCGCGTCGTTCAGCGGCATGGAGGACGGTCAGTTTGACCCCGTCTCCAGCTGGCTGCTGGGTGAAGACGGCAAGCCGCTGAAGGTTGACTCCCACAGCGACCCCTACCTCGTGGACTGGGACCAGGACGGCGACCTTGACCTCCTGTCCGGTGACGCCAGGGGCAACATCTCCATGTTCGTGAACAACGGTGGCGCCAACGCCCCGAAGTTCGGTTCGCGCGTCACGTTGCTGAAGAGCCCCGAAGCAGGGCACGGCAGCGGCGAGACCATCCTCGGTGACGCTCACCTGACGCGTCCGCAGTCCAGCACCCGCGTCTCGGTCTCGGACCTGAACGGCGACGGCAAGCTTGACCTGCTGGTGGGCGACTCGCTCACGCTCATGTTCCCGGCCGAGGGCCTCAGCGACGACGAGGTCAAGGAGCGCCTGGCCAAGTGGCGCAAGGAAGAGCAGGAGCTCTTCCGGAAGCAGCCGGAGATCGAAATGGACGGTGAGGAAATGACCCCAGCGTCACTCGAGAAGATGGAGGCGTACTGGGAGCTCCATGGCCAGCACCGGGCGAAGCGCGACGAGTTCGTGACGGAGCAGATGACCGGCTCCGTCTGGATGCTGATGCAGAAGTAGTCGCGGGGCGCCGGCGGCCCACGCCGGCGCCCTCCTGCTCGTCCGCCGTGGTTTGCCGCCCCCCCACGTCCATCGATCTGGACGTCCGCGTTGCGCGGAATCGACGATGTCGCACGGTCTCGACACTCGCTTCCAACGCCCCTGCCAGGCTGGTCGCAGCAAGCTCCGCATAAGCCTCTATGCGCGCGGCACTTGGGCGACTTCCTTGCGAATCTGCGGGACCTGGCAAGCGCTGTGCTTGAGTGACCCCCATGACTAGCGCCTTCCACAACGACACCAAGTTCTGCCCCTGCTGCAACGAGTACGTCAACTACCTCGCCAGCATGGAAAGCAGCTACTGCATCCAGTGCGGCGCCCAGGCTCAAATGTTCTCCGAGGCTGACCGCGCTGCCTTCCAGGC
>JBLIHL010000604.1:0-3698 GCA_047635895.1 Paracoccaceae bacterium
AACGATTCCGCCACATACCGACACCCGTTCGGCCCCCCTCGGAGGGGGGGCGAACGGGTGTCGGTATGTGGCGGAATCGTTCCTGGTACCGTACCGACACTTCCATTCCCGCAGCTTTGGTTGCGGAACGGTACTGCGGGAACTGCACCGCCGTAACCTCTTCCGAATGGAGCTCATCGACATCGGTGCCAACCTTGGCAGCCAACAGTTCAGAAAAGACCTCAACGAGGTGCATCACCGCGCGCGTCAAGCCGCCGTCGCCGGCATGGTCGTCACCGGCACCAGCGTCGCAGGCAGCCAGCGCGCCCTCGAGATTGCCTCCGCCGAGCATGATCTCTGGGCCACCGCCGGCGTCCATCCCCACGACGCCAAGACCTGGAGCGATGAGACCGCCGCCACCATCCTCGAGCTGAGTCGCGATCCCAAAGTCGTCGCCGTCGGGGAGTGCGGGCTCGACTTCAACCGCAACTTCAGCACCCCTGCCGATCAGCGCCTCGCGTACTCGGGCCAGCTCGCCATCGCGGCCGAGACGGGCCTGCCCGTGTTCCTCCACCAGCGCGACGCGCACGAGGAGTTTCATGGAACGCTGCGCGACCTCTGGAGCGAGCTCTCGGGTGGCGCTGTCGTCCACTGCTTTACGGACGGCCCAGAAGAGGCTGAGGCGTACCTAGATCTGGGCTGCTACCTTGGCGTCACCGGGTGGGTCACGGATCAGAAGCGCGGGGACGCCCTCCGCCGCGCTGTGGCTCTCATCCCAGACGATCGACTCCTGATCGAAACGGATGCACCGTACCTCATGCCGCAGACCATCCGGCCTAAGCCCAAGAGCCGCCGCAACGAGCCCATGTACCTCTTTCAGGTGGCCGAAGCCGTCGCGGAGCTGCGAGGTCAATCCGTCGAGGAGGTCGCCGCGCTCTCGACGGCCAATGCTCGCCGGTTATTTGGCCTGGCTCCCGCGACCGCATAAGCCCCCAGCGCGTACGTAGTGACGCCCCAGGACCAGGCGGCGGATGATCGCGGCTTTATGACGCTGCACGAGGCCATTTAGCGGCCTGGGGGCCTGAGGGACGTCCGCCTGACGCAGGCAGCATGGGCTCAATAGCGTACCCGCTTGCGCTGGATCACTCGATGGACCGATAACGCGCGCGAATCAGAGTCATTCGACCTGCTCTTGGAACGGCCTGCCTCGCACTAACTTCGCTTGTCGCGGGGCCCTGAGGGGTCTAATCTTGAGCGTGCAGTGGCATTGCGCGGCACTTCGCCGGGCGCGTGACACTGGACTGATGCACCGGCCTCCTGCAAAGGCGTTGCACCTGATCGCGCCCCATCCAATCGAGAACATCATGACCTCAACGTTTCCCTCCGCTCCCCTGATGGCGAGCCTCGCTGTGCTCGGCCTTGCATCCTGCGCTTCCACGCAGGACTCCCAACAAGACGCCACCAAGGCAGAGGCCATGGTGACGACCGCGAGCGCGGCGATCGGTAAGTGCCCGGTGATGGGCGAGAACTACGCGCCCGAGCCCGACGACGTGATGGGCAACGACGACTGGTGGCCGGGCCGTCTTCAGCTCGAGATCCTCCACCAGAACTCGGCCAAGAGCAACCCGATGGGCGATGACTTCGACTACGCGGCGGAGTTCGCGAAGCTCGATCTCAAGGCGATCACCGCGGACATCACGGCGCTCATGACCGACTCCCAGGACTGGTGGCCGGCCGACTGGGGTAACTACGGGCCATTCTTCCTGCGCATGGCGTGGCACAGCGCAGGCACGTACCGCGAGACCGACGGCCGCGGCGGAGCCTCGGACGGGACCCAGCGTTTCGCGCCGCTCAACGGCTGGCCGGACAACGTCAACCTCGACAAGGCGCGCCGCCTCCTCTGGCCGATCAAGCAGAAGTACGGCGCCAAGATTTCCTGGGCGGACCTGATGGTCCTCACCGGCAACGTCGCGCTTGAGACCATGGGCCTCGACGTGCCCGGATTCGGCGGTGGCCGCGTCGACGTCTGGGAGCCCCAGAACGACATCTACTGGGGACCCGAAGGTGAGTGGCTCACCAACGAGCGCTACACGGGCGAGCGCGAGCTCGACAACCCACTGGCCGCTGTCCAGATGGGCCTGATCTACGTGAACCCGGAGGGCCCGGATGGAAATCCGGATCCGCTGGCGTCCGCCAGGGACATCCGTGAAACGTTCGGCCGCATGGGCATGAACGACGAAGAGACCGTGGCGCTTGTCGCTGGTGGTCACACCTTCGGCAAGACCCACGGAGCCGCAAGCCCCAAGGGCGTCGTGGGTCCGGACCCGGAAGGCTCCTCAATCGAAGAGCAAGGGCTCGGTTGGAAGAGTACCTACGGCGCCGGGCACGGCAAGGACACGATCAGCAGCGGCCTGGAAGTCACATGGACGTCCACGCCGACCCAGTGGTCGAACGGCTACTTCGACAACCTGTTCGGCTACGAGTACGAGCTCACCAAGAGTCCGGCCGGCGCGCACCAGTGGACCGCTAAGGGCGCCATCGCGAACATCCCGGACGCCCATGATGCATCGGAGTTCGACATGCCGATGATGCTGACGTCGGACCTGGCGCTGAAGGTGGATCCCATCTACGCAGCGATCTCCAAGCGCTTCTATGAGAACCCGGATCAGTTCGCGAAAGCGTTCGGGGACGCTTGGTACAAGCTGATGCACCGCGACATGGGTCCGGTGTCCCGCCTCCTTGGCACCGACGTCGCCGAAGCGCGCATGTGGCAGGACCCGATCCCGACGGTTAATCACGCGCTCGTGAACGCCCAGGACGTGGCGGGCCTCAAGCGCGAGATCCTGGCCTCCGGCCTCTCGGTCTCGGACCTTGCCTCGACGGCTTGGGCCTCGGCGGCCACGTTCCGTGACAGCGACAAGCGCGGTGGCGCCAACGGCGGACGTCTGCGCCTCGCTCCCCAGAAGGGCTGGGCGGTCAACGAGCCGGCCCAGCTTGGGAACGTGCTCGGTCAGCTCGAGAAGATCCAGTCAGCCTTCAATGGCGCCCAGGCTGGTGGCAAGCAGATCTCCATGGCGGACATGATCGTCCTCGGCGGCAACGCAGCCATTGAGGCCGCCGCCAGCGCAGCTGGCTACAGCGTCGAGGTTCCGTTCACCGCGGGCCGCGCCGACGCGACGGCTGAGCAAACGGATGTGAGCGGCTTCGCGGTCCTCGAGCCAGCCGCCGATGGCTTCCGCAACTACGTGGCCCAAGGCAACAGCCGACGTCCCGAAGAGTCCCTGATCGATCGTGCGAACCAGCTCATGCTGACCGCGCCTGAAATGACGGTCCTCCTCGGCGGCATGCGCGCGCTGAACGTGAACCACGGCGACTCCAAGCACGGCGTCTTCACGGACCGTCCGGGCCAGCTGACGAACGACTTCTTCGTCAACCTGCTCGACATGGGCACCGTCTGGAAGAAGTCGTCCGTGGGCAGCTACATGTTCGAAGGAACGGACCGCGCCAGCGGCAAGGCGAAGTACACCGCGACCTCCGTGGACCTGGTGTTCGGCTCGAACTCTCAGCTCCGCGCGATCGCCGAGGTGTACGCCAGCGAAGACTCGAAGCAGAAGTTCGTCGACGACTTCGTCGCGGCCTGGACCAAGGTGATGAACCTGGACCGCTTCGACATCTAGTCACTGACCAGTAGCAGACTTGAGCGGGGGGCGCTGACGCGA
>JBLIHL010000605.1:0-3696 GCA_047635895.1 Paracoccaceae bacterium
GGCGGCGAACGCGAGTTCTACCTCCGCCGTGATTCGACCGCGGTCCATCTCGGCGAGCTTTCGAGCCAGCGCCAGCCGGTAGTCCGTATCCCCCGCCGCCAAGGTGCTCAGCTTGCCTGCTGCACCAACCAACCTTCGGGATTCCTGGTTTAGCGCCAGCGCTCTCCCTCGAAGGCGACGCTCCAACGCCTGGGCTGCCCTCCCGAGCTCCTGATCGCGCCACTCCGGGCTCAGTTCGCGGGGTCGGCTCGCCGGTGACGCCACGTGCATGGGAAGTGAAACTCCCATACCGTCCAGCGCCTCCATGGCATGCCAGACCCTGTCCAGCCCCTGCTTCGTTGCGGCGATCGAGGGCCCTGGCTGACCGGCGATGAGCGCGTTCAATTCGTTGATCCTGTCGAGGTCGCTATCACTGAGCGCGCGAACGGCCGTCTCCCCTCGCACGGGCAAAGCGACGACGTCCACACCCGACGACACCTCGGCTCGCGGATTCGGCTCGGGTACAAGATCCAGCAACGCTAGCCCTGGGTCTGCCTCGAGAGCCATCGCGTACTGCTCGTGAACCTGAGCCACGGCCTCCAGGATCACGGCCGCCTCATACGGGTCTGAAGACGATGCGGCGCTCGCCCCCGAACGGCTGGATAGGCAGCCAGACATCAGGAGCAGTGCGCCGACGAGCATCGTGGGACCGAGCACAGAGACGCCCTGACGCGGGGAAGACTGTTTCATCGGAGAGGGTGTGACGGAACGGGGCCTGGGCAGGATGCCCCACCGAAGGGCCATGTGCTAGACTCCCGGCTGCCGACCCGGCAGGCCATCTTGTGATCGCCAGGCGGACCGAAGCTTACCAGTTCCTCCCTCGACCTCCTCCGCCGTAGCTCCCTTCGAGAGGGCGGGAACCCGACGCAAATGAAGCTAGCCACCTGGGTCGCCGACGTATCCGTCCGCCGCCGCAAACTCGTCGTGGGTTTGACCCTGCTCCTGACCCTTGCGATGGGCCTCGGAGCCGCGCTGCCGTCGATCTGGCCTGACTCGTTCCCGGGGATGCACGGCGTCCGCGTGGACACGGATCCCGAGAACATGCTCTCGGAGGATGAGCCCTCGCGAGTGTTCCACGACGCGGTGCGGGGGCGCTTCCAGCTGCACGACATGGTCGTCGTGGGCGTCGTAGATGAAGATCGCCCGGAGGGCGTGTTCCACCCCGAAGCTCTTGCCCACATCCACGACCTCGCGGAGTTCGCCAAGACGCTCCGCTGGAAAGACAAAAACGGCGAGGACCAGGGCGTCGTGGAAGTCGACCTGCTGGCTCCATCCACGGTGGACGACATCTCCCAGGGAGGCCTGGGCTCGGTGCGCTTCGAGTGGCTCATGCCGGTGCCGCCCGAGACCCAAGAGGACGCCCTTGCTGTACGTGACCGCGCCCAGCGGATCCCCTTCCTGAACGGCACCCTCGTCAGCGAAGACGGGCGCGCCCTTGCGCTCTATATTCCGCTCACCGCCAAGGACCAGAGCTACCGCGTAGGCGCAGCGCTCCGGGAACGCATCGCCTCCTACGGCGGAAGCGAGACCTACCACCTCACAGGACTTCCGATCGCCGAGGACACCTTCGGCGTCGAGATGTTCATCCAGATGGCGGTGGCCGCGCCGATCGCGATGGTCGTGATCTTCCTCCTGATGCTGTGGTTCTTCCGGCGGATGGCCCTCGTGACAGGGCCGATGATCATCGCGATGATCTCGGTGATCCTCACGATGGGCGCGCTGATCATGACCGGGAATCCGCTGCACATCATGAGCAGCATGATCCCGATCTTCATCATGCCCATCGCGGTCCTAGATTCGGTGCACGTGCTGAGCGAGTTCTTCGACCGGTACCGTGAAACGGGCGAACGGGCCTCGACGATCCGCGCCGTGATCAACGAACTGTTCACGCCGATGCTCTACACGTCCCTGACGTCGGCGGCAGGGTTCCTGTCGCTCGCGCTGACGCCGATCCCTCCCGTGCAGGTCTTCGGCATCTTCGTGGCGATGGGCATCATCGTGGCCTGGCTGCTCACGATCTTCTTCATTCCGGCCTACGTGGCGTTCCTGCCCGAGAAGACCTTCGAGAACTTCGGCGCCAGCCACGACGAAGGCGAATCGTCGGGGCTCTCCCGCGCACTTCGCCGCCTCGCCCCCCTCGCCCACAGCGGCGCCAAGCCGATCCTCGCGCTTTCAGTCGTCGCCCTCGTGGTTGCCGGCTGGGGCATCTCAAAGATCGTCATTAACGACAACCCTGTGAAGTGGTTCTCGCCGGACCACGAGATCCGCGTCGCCGACCGCGTCCTGAACGAGCACTTCGGCGGCACTTACATGGCCTACCTGGCCCTGGACGCCCCGGAGACCGATTGGGACGCCACCGCCTTCGTGACCTCGGTCACGGCGCGGGTGCGTGCCAAGGAGGATTCGCTGGAGAGCGACGGCCTCCCTGAACTCACCGTCGCGTTCCCCGAGTTTGAAACCGAACTCGCCACGCGCGCGGCTGCGGCTACCGCTGCCGGGGGATCGGCCGCCACCATCGAAGCACTCGAGGTGTTCGCTCGCGAGCGCGCCGACTCCACCGAGGACGACGACGAGGCCGAGTCCTGGGACGAGCTCCTCAGCGTTCTGTCGGCAGAGCGCCAGAGCGACCAGGTCTTCAAGGACCCGGAAGTTCTGCGCTGGATGTCGCGGCTCCAGGCGAGCTTCACGGACAGCGGCAAGGTAGGCAAGAGCTCCTCCGTAGCCGATATCGTCCAGACCGTGCACCGCGAGCTTTTCCTTGGAGAAGACGAGCAGTACCGAATCCCTGAAACGAGCGCCGCGGTCGCCCAGTGCCTGCTGACCTACCAGAGCAGCCACCGGCCCGACGACCTCTGGCACTTCGTGACGCCGGACTACCGGGAAGCGAGCCTGTGGCTCCAGCTCACCAGCGGCGACAACCGCGACATGGTCTCAGTGCACGAAGCACTGGACGCCTTCATGGCGGAGGACCCGCCGCCGGGAGGACTCGAGCCCCACTGGTTCGGACTGACGCACATCAACGTCGTCTGGCAGGACAAAATGGTGGCCGGGATGCTCAAGTCACTCGGGGGCGCGTTCGTCGTGGTCCTGCTTCTGATGACCGTTCTATTCCGATCGATCCTCTGGGGACTCTTGGCCATGGTGCCGCTGACTCTCACGATCGCTCTGGTGTACGGCGCGGTCGGAATCATGGGCAAGCCCTACGACATGCCCGTCGCCGTCCTGTCCTCGCTTGCCCTGGGACTCGCCATCGACTTCGCCATCCACTTCCTGGCCCGGGCGCGCCGTGAGCACGAGCGCCATGGCTCCTGGAAGGCGGCTCTGCCAGCCATGTTCGATGAGCCAGCGCGCGCCATCGCGCGCAATGCCATTGTGGTGGCGGTTGGCTTCCTCCCCCTGATCTTCGCGCCTCTGGTCCCCTACCAGACCGTAGGCGTCCTGCTCGCTGCGATCCTCGGCATCTCCGGGGTCGCAACGCTCCTCATCCTGCCCGCGCTCCTCGCTACCTGCGAGCGCTGGTTCTTCCGCAACAAACTGACCCGCTGAGATTGGTCGCCCCATGCTCCTACACACCAAACAACTCTTCCTCGGCGGCCTGACCCTTGCCGCCGCGGCCGTTCCGGTACTTGCCGTTGGCGCCGCCGTTGCGGTCCAACA
>JBLIHL010000606.1:0-3685 GCA_047635895.1 Paracoccaceae bacterium
GACCTGTCCACCCTCAGCGGGTGAGGCTGCAGATGAAGTGGTTTCGTTAGCTGAAGGCTCGATAGTTCCCTGAAGTGCCCCCGCGTCGTCGCCTTACAGCGACGGCGCGGGGGCGCGCCCGTTGTGATCTTCGTGCGGGAGCGTTTTGCTGTAGGGTGGACTGGTGTTCTCCTCGGATCTTGGCAAACGGAGAAGACTACGTCGGCTGGTATTGGAACGACGATACCCAGCCCGCCGCCTACCACACCGTCTAGCTAACCCCATGAAACGACTCCTTCCTGCCATCCTTGCCACGGCTTGCGCCTTCTTCACCAGCTGCAGCGCAGAGCGAGCGGACGCCACCGCGGTAGAGCCCAGCGGGCCGACCACCATCGCGTTTGGTGCGTGTTGTCACCAGGACCGTGCGCAGCCGGTCTGGGACGCGATCGTGGCGGCAGAGCCCGACCTGTTCATCTTTGCGGGTGACAACATCTACGGTGACAGCGAGGACATGGCCGTCCTCCAAGCCAAGTACGACAAGCTCGCGGCGGTGCCGGGCTACCAACGGCTGCTCGAAGCCTGCCCGATCCTGGCGGTCTACGACGACCACGACTACGGCCAGAACGACGGCGGGCGCGAGTACCCGATGCGCGCGGAGTCTGCGGCCATGTGCCTGGACTTCTTCAGCGTCCCGGATGACGACCCGCGCCGCGACCACGAAGGGATCTATGGGGCGACGATCATGGGCGATCCCGGAAGGCGCGTGCAGGTCATCCTCCTCGACACGCGCTACTTCCGCGACCCGATCGATAGCGGCACCCTCACCGCCGAGGAGCGCCGCGAAGCCAACGTCGTTGGCTGGTACACGCCCTCAGAGGACACCACCCGCACGCTCTTGGGCGAAGCGCAGTGGCGCTGGCTGGAGGGCGAGCTTCGCAAGGAAGCGGAGGTCCGGCTGATCGTCTCCAGCATCCAGGTCGTCCCCTGGGAGAAAGGCATGGAGTCCTGGGGCAACATGCCACATGAACGCAGCTCGCTCTTCGGCCTGATCGACTCGACCGATGCCAACGGCGTCATCTTCCTGAGCGGCGATGTGCACTTCGCGGAGGTCTCTCGCTCCGACGAGGGCCCGTACCCCCTGTACGACTTCACCTCAAGCGGGTTGGCGCAGTCCCCGCATGCCACCTGGCCCGCAGCGGTCAATTCCTATCGCGAGCCCAACATGCTGCACGTCGGGGAGAACTTCGGGCTGGTCAGGCTAGACTGGGCTGGGGACGACACGCAGGTGCGTCTGCAGGCCTGCACCGTCGATGGCGACGTCGCGTTCGAGCAGATCGTGCCGCTCAACAGTCTTCGCCAAGCGGACTGATCAGCGCGGGTCAGGGCTAGTTCTTCAAGAGGTCGACGCGGAGGGTCTCGCCCTCGATCACCGTGGAGGACGCGCGCAGTACCGTTCCGCAGTACCGTTCCGGAACCAAAGCTGCGGGAATGAAATGGAAACATCCAGAGTGCATCCGCTTCGCGGATGCATCTGGATGTTTCCATTTCATTCCCGCAGCTTTGGTTCCGGAACGGTACTGCGGAACGGTGCTCGGCTCATGAAGCCAGCACGAACTGCTTGCGCGTCACGGCGATGCAGCCGAACACGAGCAGCACGGCGCTGATGATCATCAGCTTGGTCAGCGCAGCGTCGGGCTCCATCAGCGACACGAGGCCCGCGTCTTCCATGGACTTCCAGATCTTCCCATCGGTGTCGACGAACATCGAGCGCAGGTGGTACTGCACCGTGAGCTTCTGTGATGACCCGGGGACGTTGGCCAGCAGAGCTTCGACGGCGAAAACGTAGCCAAGCGCAATGATCAGGCCGCGCTTCGCCAGCACGCCGATGACGGCTGAGCCCAGGGAGTACACGACACCTCCCATCATGGCGGCGAACACGAGGTCTTTCACCACGTCCGTGGGTGGCGCGCTGCCGCGGTCTCCCACTTGCACCGCGAGCGCGGCGAGTACACCACTGCCCGCCACCAGGACCAGGATCGCCGTCAGCGCGGCGAACCAGCGGCCCAGGAACAGTGACGCCCGCGGGATGGGGCGCGTGAAGGGGAAGGTGATCGTGCGCGACTCGGCCTCGTCGGCGATGACGCCGACGCCCATGGCGACGCTCAGCATCGGTACAACGAACTGCACCAACACGAAGGTGCCGATCGTGAGGTAGATCACCGAGGCCGAACGGTTATCAGGCGCGAAATTCGCGGCAAGGAAGGCGAGGAGCGGGGGAATCGCCGCCAGGCCGATGGCGGCCAGGCTGCGGCGCGAGCTGAGGATCATGCCGATGTGAAGTCGGTAGATCAGGAATGTGGCGCGCGGAAGTGCAAGGAGTGAACTCATGGTGTTTCCGGGCTACCCGACCAAATAGTCGAAGACGGCTTCGAGGGAGGCATCGTCCGAGCTCAGGCTCTTCACGCCCGCGCGGGCGCTCGCGGCGGCCTCCGCAAACGTCACGTGGAACTCGGCCACGTTGTCGGTCTCGATCTGGATGGACTTGCCATCGCTGCCGAGGGAGACGGCTCGGACGTGTGGCTGGTTGAACAGTTTGGCCGCGAGCTTGCGTGGCTCGCGGGCGGTGACGCGGACGCGGCTTGGGTGACGCGAGATGAGCTGGCGCACCTCCCGTACCGTGCCCTGGGCCAGGAGTCGGCCGCGGTGGATCAGCACCATCGTCTCGGTCAGGCTCTCCACCTCGTGCAGGACGTGGGACGAAAGGATGATCGACTTGCCCTCGGCGGCGAGGCCCTGGAATAGCTCCAGAACCTGGCGCCGCGCGATCGGGTCGAGGCCCGTCAGTGGCTCGTCCGCGATGATGAGCTCCGGATTGTGGGCGATCGACTGCGCGAGGCGCGTGCGCTGGCGCATGCCCTTCGAGTAGTCGGAGACCTTGCGGTTCATCGCGTCGGTGAGACCCACGCGCTCCATCGCTTCCCCGGCCATCACGGTAGCGCGGCGCTTGGACTCTCCGCCAAGGCGCAGTAGGTCGCGGACGAACTCCATGCCTGTCTGGTGTTCATACAGGGCGTCCTGCTGGGGGCAGAAACCGAGCCTGCGGTAGAGCGGGCGACTACCGAACGGCTTGTGCCCGAGCACGCGGATCCGGCCGCGGTGGGGGCGTAGCTCGCCCACCATGACCTTCATGAACGTCGACTTGCCGGCGCCGTTAGGCCCGACCAGTCCTGTGATACCTGGCTCGATGTTCACGGTGAGATCGCCGAGACCGACGACCTCCCCGTACCAGCGGCCGAGGCCTTCTGCTTGGACGACAGCGCTCATCGGCCGGTCTCCATCTTGCGAGTTTGAACTTGGAGGATGGCGACGCACAAGAAAACGAGCACGCCTAGCGCCCAGAGCGAAGCTTCGAGGCTCCACGGACGGGTGCCGCTAGAGAAGCCAAACATGGACTCGGAGATGCGCGCGAAGTTCTCGGGAATAGAGACGAGCCGCCAGCCCGCGCCGTCAAAAATTCGCGACATCGCGTTGGAGCCGACCGAGGTGAGAATGTAGAAACCGAAGAGGCCGGCGAGTGCTTGGTTGCGCCGCTCGCAGACCGAGGATATGGCGAGCACAAGGAGTCCGTGCAGCAGGACCCACATCATCGCGTAGGCCTCCAATTTCAGAATCACGGGCCACCGTTCCGTGAGGAAACTCCAGTTGG
>JBLIHL010000607.1:0-3682 GCA_047635895.1 Paracoccaceae bacterium
CCCTCCAGCTGGCTGCCCCTTGCCGTTCACGACGGTTCCTTCCAATATTGCCGCAGAGCTCACCACCAGCTCCAAACCCTGACACTGCGTGATCGGCTCGAGCGTCCCGCGCTGGAGTCGAAACGACTCCGAGTTAGAGGACGCATAGGCCGCCGTCCAGGCCTTCGATCACGAGAACCTACAGCACGGGACCAGCCGCCGGAGCAGCTGTATCCAGGCTGGGAGAAACCACGGCGGCTCGCTCCAGCGCGACCGGGGCCGAAAGCGGCCCGGATTCCGTGCCCACAGGCGCGACATCCTGGACAGCAGGCTTTGAAGCGCCGCGTGCAAGGGTCAGTGGGCTGGCCGGTGCCAGCTGTCCCTCAGGCGTCGAACGGAAGACCAAGAAGCCGAGACCCGCGAGCAGGACTCCCAGTACGGCGAGCAGGACGTATTTCATGGCTGGAGCAGAACGTCGCGCCACCGGCGCGACAACGCGGCCTCGAGCCGCATATCGGCCAGTGTGGCAGATGCAGGCCGGACTCGGTCCCAACAGAGCGGTCCCCAACCCGTTGTAAACGCACGGTGAAGTGGGGATAGATCGTCGATCTTGCCTGGGTTGTTCGTTCGCCCCTTCTTTTGGAGCTGCCCCTCGTCGGTTCACGATCTAGAATGAGGGAGACATGCCCCTCTACATCCTCTTCATTCTGCTCGGCGGGATCTTCGCCGCCCCGAGCCTCTTGATGGACACGACGGAACGGACGAGCGAACAAGCGATCGCCGCCTACCAGCGTGTAGCGACCCCGGACGGCGACGCGATCGAAGTCTCGATCCTCGCGCTCAAGAACGCCCGGTACCGTCGCGGCCGGCCGCTTCCTAAGTGGATCCAGGAGCTGGATGGTAAGCGCATCGAGCTCTGGGGCTACATGGCCATCGGCACGCTCGAAGGCCGCAAGGCCTTCGAGCTCGTACCTGAGTCCTGTGAGTGCGGCCGGTCCAGGGTCAACCACTTCATCGACATCACGCTGACGAAGGACCAAACCAAGTTCATCCCAGGTCGAATCACGCTGACGGGCATCTTTCACGCCGGCGAAGAGTTGACCGACGGTTTCATCACGAGCCTCTACCGCATGCAGGTCGAGAAGCTTCCCAAGTAGACCTTCTGGTCGACGTTGCCCATGACTGACTCTTCTTCGCCTGTGCGCCTCCTGGGGCGTGCATCGCTAGCGTTCGCACTCCTCTCCGCTGTTTCCTCACTGAGTCTGGGAGCGACCGTCGAAGTCTCTGCTGCTACTGCTGGCTTCATCGCTGGGGGGCAGGATGAGCCAGAGAGCGCAGCTGAGCTGGCCAAGAAGATCGACACGTACCTCGGGCACGCCCGCGGCGGCTCGGCAGTCATCCGACCCCAGGCAGCCAATCGGCTCGTCCGGATCGGCGAGCCCGCCGCGAAGCGAATCCTGGAAGTCGCGGGCAAGACCAACGAGCAGCTCGCACTCCTCGGGACCAGCCTCATCGAGATCTTCGGGGCCTTTGAGAACTCACCTAGCGGTGACAAGCTGCGACAGCGTCTTTGGCCGGTGATCGAGGACAGCGAGTTCCCCTGGCGGCCCGCCGCAGCCCGCGGCCTGGCCGTACTCCCGCAGGCCTCCGAAATGGAACGCTTCGTCCGCTACCTCGACGACCCGATCGCTCCAGTTCGACTGTCGGCCCTCGACGCGCTCTTCAAGCTGACCGAGGGAGCGGAAGGCGACGCGCGGAAGGCCTACCTCCAGCACGCGACGGCTCGCCTCTCGGACGAGAGCGACTTCGTCCGCCGCGAGGCCGCGCTCCAGCTCCACGCGCGCGGCCACGGCCACGCACTCCTCTGGCTCCTCGAGGACATGAAGCGCAGCGACATGTTCTTCGGAGCGCCCTTCGGAAAGATGGCGCGCTACGAGGCGATGCGAGGCCTCATGTCACGCAAGATCGAGCTCGGGGACTACAACCCCGAGCTCCCGCCGGACTCTAACCTCAATCGCGAGGGTCTCGTGGCGCTGGAGAAGCATCTTCGCGCCGAGGCTGCGAAGTCAGAGCGCCTGCTGCCAGCGGACGAGCGCGGCCTCCTGGCGGGCGGCCCGGCCCCGATCGCCCAGGCAGCGCCCCCAATCACGAACGCCGTGATCGGCCTCCAGCTTAAGTCGTGCCGCCGCGGCGACTACTACCTGCGCTGGACGAACGACGATGTGCTCGTGGTGGGCTACGGCAATCCTGTCCGGATCCAGCTCGCCACCGGCACCACGGCTGCTCTAGTCGAGGCCGGAAAGATCGCCCAGGCTCCCCTGGACGACCAGGTGTTCTGGGGTCGTGCGGGCTGCGACATGGAAGGCTACTTCATGCCGCGCGCGAACCAGTCGATCCCATCCCCCCTCAACCTCATCATCGCAAAGAACGAGGAGCCCATCCAGGGCCTGCGTCCCAGCGCGCTGAGCACGTACAGCGCCCAGCTGGCGGCCTCGATCCCGTCGGACGAGGAGCTGAGCCAGTCGGACCCAAGGACCCGTGAGCTGGCGCGCCGCCTCCGCTCCGCATTCGTCTCGATCGGTGGCCCGCTGGCCGAGCCCGAGCCTAAGTAGCTATAGGCGCGGCATCCACCGCGCATGCTGGATGAACATGCGGGTCCGTGGAGGGGGTCACAGGATCATGGCCGCCTGAAAACCTGACCATCCTCCCCAGTGTTGGTAGGCTCGTAGCTCTCCCGCGCAAGTCCCTTCCCAGTCGCATCGGTCCATGACGTCCCCCCACCAACGAGGTCGCGCCGCGATCTCCATGGCGCTTGCCTCCACGGCCGCGCTCACCTTCCCCCTCGCCTGTAGCAGCGGACTCGATTCCGATGTGTCCTGCTCGGCGACACCCGTCGGATCGGCCAGCGGCAACGTGACGACAGGGCTGTTCTGGGGCTTCGACCTCAAGGATCCAGCGGGCGCACCCGCCGTGGTCGAGGACCAGGCCATTGCAGGCGCCATCATCCCCGGCGTAAACCCGAGCGGCGATCGCCACGTCGCCTTCTACGCCTTTGCGACCGACGCGGCCGCCGACGATGCGGGAACACCAGGTGAGGGGCGGCGCCTCGACCGCCTTGGCCTTGCCGACTCGAATGGTCAGAGTGACGTCTTTCTAGCCGCCGTAGTCCAGGAGCGCGTCGACCAGAACGCATTCAGCTACTCGCTCGCAGGTAAGTTCCGACACCCTCGGTGCGTGAACTGCCACTCGGTCGTCAAGGAGCCAGGTTTTGCCTCCAATCCTCTCTCAACGGTCTTCGCTCAGTCCACACACCCCACGGTGGAAGGCGTTCAGGCACCCCAGCCTGGCTCCGGAAGGTTCCAGAACACCCAGGAGACAAGCTGCCTCACCTGCCACGAGAGCGCCCTCGATGCGCTGGGTTTCGAAGGCCACGCGCTCGGGAGCGGCTGGCGAAACCCCTCGCTGTCCGCCAACGCCGACTTCCGACTCTTCCGGACGTCCCAGCTCGCGGACGCCGCGCGCAGCGCGCCCGCGAATCACTTCGACCAGGACCGCCGCGTGACATGGGCGCTCGACACCGCGTTTCTCCCCTCGCGAAGCGTGATCAACGGCCCCTTCTCCGCGGCCGACGATGACCACGACGGAGTCCTGGAGCCCTTCGACTCAGACGGACGCCGCCGCGCCGTCCCAGGGGGCAGCTCGG
>JBLIHL010000608.1:0-3681 GCA_047635895.1 Paracoccaceae bacterium
GCTGACCCGCGTGCGCGGCTTCTCCTCCAGAGTCGACCGGCGCGCCCGCTGGTGCGTCATTCTGTCCGACCTTGGCACGCAGCGCGGCAAAGGGGTTGTGGGTGAGCCCCTTGCCAGAATCCGCCCCGCCGACGGACCCGCTCAGATCGACGCGCTTCCTATCTTTCCTGGCCATATGAGACGTTGTGCCATGGCTCCTGCCTCAAGTAAAGACGCCCCAGCAGCGACTCGCAGGATTCTGCTCCCGATTCTCAGCCCGAAGCGCAGGTTCGGGTCATATTTCAGGGACTCTCGCTCACACTTTATCTCTGCCAATATGACTCTCCGCACTACCGCACAAGCAGGCCTGCGCTCGGGACTTGCCGCTATGGTCGCTGTCGCCGCGACCATTACCACTGCCACCGCCCAGACGGAAGCCTTCCTGGAACTCAATGATCTGGTCGCCATCCAGTTCGAGTCCTCGCCCACGATCGACGACTGGACGCTCTCCACGACGACCCCCGGCTTCACGGCCGATGGCTACTTCCGCTGGGACGGACCCAACCTGTTCTTCTCCCCCGGCGCCGAAGGCATCTTTGGCTTCGACTTCGAGCTCGAAACGGCGGGCGAGTGGTTCCTCGCCATTCACAACCGCCATGACGATCCCGATCCGACCGAGGAGAATGACGTCTGGGTTCGGATGGACGGCGGCACATGGATCAAGGTGTTCTCAAACATGCCGGGCAGCGTCGGCGCCTGGACGTGGGAAAGCCGTTTTGACATCGGCTCCCAGCCTGACGCCAGCTACCCGCTAGCCGTTGGAGCCCACAGGATCGAGTTCTCTGGCCGTTCCAACGGTTTCAAGATGGACCGCTTTCACCTCCATCTTGCCGGAGCCGCTGGCGCGAACGACACCAGCGTCGCCGAGTCGCCCCGCCGCTTCGGAGAGGCCTACTGCTCCGCCAACAACAACAGCACCGGCCAGCCGTCCGTTATGAGCGCGATCGGCAGCCCGTTCCTGATGGACAACGACGTCACGCTGCATACCGATAGTCTCCCGAACAGCGTTCTCGGCTACTACATCGTCTCGGTGAACGAGGGCTTCCTTGCCAACGCCGGCGGCGGGAGCGGCAACCTCTGCGTGGGAGCTAGCACCGGGCGCTACGCCGGCAACATCCTCTCGAGCGGCGGATCTGGTTCGGTCGAGCTTTTGATCGACGTGACGTCTCTTCCCCAGCCCACCGGCGCGGTTCCGATCCTCCCAGGTGAAACCTGGCGCTTCCAGTTCTGGCACCGGGACACCAGCGGTGGCGGCTCAACCTCGAACTTCAGCGACGGCCTGCGAGTGACGCTGAAGTGATCCACATGATGCGCCTCAACCATCATTGAGGACCGCCCGAGTAGAAAGAGCGGCGCCGCCACGAATGGAGCGCCGCTTCTTTCGTAGGCTGGACTACCCGCTATGTCTGACGTAACCCGATTGCTTAACGCCCTCCGCAAGGGAGAAGATGATGCCAGCGATGAGCTCATCGAGGCTGTTTACGGTGAGCTGCGCCGCCTGGCTGCGTCGAAGATCGCGCGAGAGCGCGGTCAAACGCTCCAGGCGACCGCGCTCGTCCACGAGGCATGGATGCGGATCACGGGGCGGGACGCGGACGGTGACCACGTCCTCGACTTCCAGAACCGAGCCCATTTCCTGGGCGCGGCCGCGGAGGCCATGCGGCGCATCTTGATCGAGCGGGCCCGCAAGAGGCGCAGCCTTCGGCACGGCGGGGCCTTTGGCCGCACCGATCTAGAACCGGACCAGCTCGTGGCCCTCCCCGAGGCCGTCGACGTCCTGGAGCTAGACGAGGCGCTCGATCGTTTGCGGGAGATCTCCCCAGAGCGCGCCAAGCTGGTCGAGCTGCGCTTCTTCGGTGGACTCTCGATCGTTGAAGCCGCGGAGGTGCTCGGGGTTTCCCGCGCAACGGCTGACCGCTCGTGGGCCTTCGCTCGCGCATGGCTCTTTAAGGAGCTCAAGGCCATGCCAGAGATGGACGGCAATGCCCCCAGCGTATCGTCTCCCGACACTACCTCCCCCTATGGCGGAGCCGATGACTGACTCGACTACCCAGCATGATTCAGAGCACCCGCAGGACTCGCGTGGCTCCGCGCGCAGCAGCGACCTGGGTGGGCGAAGCTACCCGCTCAAGGCCATCGAAGCCCTCTTCGGCGGTGCGCTCGACCGACCCCCGGGCAAGCCACGGGACGCTTGGCTCAGGCACGCAGCGGGCGGAGATGAGACTCTACTTGCCGAAGTTCAGGAGCTCCTCGGGGCCCATGAGACCTCCGGCGCCTTCCTTCAGAAGAGCGCATTGATCAACATGCCCGAGGGCATGGCCCCGGGAAATGAAGCGCTAATCGACGCCGAAATCGGGACCCAACTGGGCCCATACGAGCTGATCGAAGTCCTCGGAGAAGGAGGGTTCGGCTCCGTATTTCGCGCGCAGCAAACGGCGCCAGTGCGGCGCGAGGTCGCGCTTAAAGTCATCAAGCTTGGGATGGATACGCGCCAGGTGATCGCCCGGTTCGAAGCTGAGCGCCAGACGCTCGCCATGCTCGACCATCCGTGCATCGCGCGCGTCCTCGACGCGGGCGCAACCGAGAACGGGCGCCCTTACTTCGTCATGGATCTCGCGTCCGGCAAGGATCTGACTAAGTTCTGCGACGAGCAGCGGCTCTCTATCGAAGATCGATGCCAGGTATTTGAAGACCTCTGCCTCGCGATGCAGCACGCGCACCAGCGCGGCATCATCCACCGCGACCTCAAGCCTTCCAATATCCTCGCGTCACGCCAGGAAGGCCGCATCGTTCCCAAGGTGATCGACTTCGGCATCGCGAAGGCCATCAGCGAGGACCTTGCCGACGGATCGATGTTCACGGAACTCGGGCAGATCATCGGCACACCGATCTACATGAGCCCCGAGCAGGCCACGGGTAGCGCCGACATCGATATCCGCGCCGACGTGTACTCGCTTGGCGTGATCCTGTACGAGTTGCTCGTAGGCGTCACGCCGCTTTCCACCGACGACGTCCGTGCGAGTTCGGCCGACCTCGCGAGCTTCCTGCGTGATTTCGTGGCGACTCCCCCCTCTCAGCGTCTGGCGAGCCCGGGAGTCAACCTCGACGCCGTGGCCCGCGCGCGAAAGGCGACGATTGGGGAGCTTCGTTCCTGCGTTCGAGGCGATCTCGACCACATCGTGCTGTGCGCTCTCGAAGGCGACCGCGACCAGCGCTACGAGTCGGCGGCGGCCCTCGCGCGCGACGTGCGCCGGGCACTAGAGAACCGCCCCATCGAGGCACGGCCCCCGAGCTCCATGCGGCGTACCGCAAAGTTCATGCGACGCCACCAGATCGCTGCAAGCGCGGCGGCTGCGGTGCTCATCGTCGCCATAGCCGGAGTGGCCGTTTCCATCTCATCGCTGCGTGGTAAGCGAGATCAGGGCCTGGTACTCCAGCGCATCCTCGTGGCCGCGAGCAACGCGACAGCAGTCGACGGGTTCGAAGATACGGCTGCGGCGATCGAAGGCCAGATCGCACGCGTTTACTCCCCTGACGCCCCCATCATCGTGGACGCACTCGCGACGCGGGCAGACCGGCTCAGCCGGCGGGGCGCCATGGGTGAGTCATTGGAGTTCCGCAGGCGGGCGCTCGAAGCGGCCA
>JBLIHL010000609.1:0-3673 GCA_047635895.1 Paracoccaceae bacterium
AGCTCGGCGAGCACGCGCTCGGGCAGCGGAAGGCCCAACGCCTCAGCGATCGCGCCCGCCACAAGCTCGGCGATCAGGGCCTTAGTGCCCTGGCCCGCCCCGCGGAACTTCAGGACGTAGAGGCCGTCGTCGTCAGCCTCGACGATCGCGGGCAGGGACCCGCCTTCCCGCAGGGGCGTGACGTAGCGCGTGACGGAGACGGTGCGCATCAGCGTTCGATCTTCGGAGCCGCTTCCAGCATCGCGTCGAGGAGTGGGTTCTCGGGCGTATTCTTGCGCCAGGCGGCGACGATCTCGAAGGCCGGACCGCCGCCCTTGATCGGAAGCGGCGCCGAGACGACGCCTTCGACGTCAAACGTCGAACCCTCCGGCGCGATGGCCGGGAGAATCGACCAGCCCAGTCCCGCTGACACGAAGCCCATGATCACCTCGGCGCTCGTGCCTGAAAGCATCGACGGCGGGGTGATCTCTTCCTGGGCGAGCGCCATGAACTGCAGGTCGCGCGCGCGCTGCCCCGGCGCGTAGGCGACGAACGGCGTATCCGCCAGCTTCGAGAGCTCGAACGGCCGCACGCCCTCCTCAATCGCGCTGGCTTCCGGATGGGCTGCCGGGAGGACGACGCGGGGCTGAACCGTCGCCACAGGCATCGTGGCGATGTCAGACGGCACCTCGTAGAGGTGGTCGATCGCCAGGTCCACGGATCCGCGGCGCAGCAGATCAATGGCGTCGTCCGCCGTCTCCTCGAGATGAACCATCACGTCGGGATGGCTCTTGTGCAGGCGCTGGATCCAAGCGGGGACAATGTGCCGAAGCAGGAGGCTCGTCGAGGTGACGCGCAGCTCCCCGCCGTACTCGCCTCCACGCACCGATCGCAGGACCGTCGGGAGCGCTTCGAAGAATGGCCGGACGAAGTCGTAGAGCCGCTGGCCCGCGGCCGTCGGCGCCATGCGGTCTTTTGCCACGCGCTCGAAGAGCGACACGCCGAGCTCGTCCTCGAGCTTCTTGACCTGGTTGTGCACCGCAGGCTGCGTGATGGGATACGGGAAGGCCCGCGCCGCCTTCGCGTAGCCGCCGGTGCGCGCAACCCAGAAGAATCCCTCGAGTCGGTGGAGCTGGATCGGTTCGCTGCCCATGGAAATGTCGGCTACGGCGCCAGGGTGACGCTGCGTCCGAGCTTCTTCGAGACCGTCTCGGAGATCATGCCGAAGAGCTCGTGCTCGTCCTTGTCGGATTTCCACTCGCCCGACGCTTCGTCGAGGTTGTAGTGCCAGGCGCGATCGCCGGCCGCGTACCAGATCTGGTCAGACGCGGTCTGTCGATTGAGGACAAACGTCGGGCCCCCCGGGAACTGAATCTTGATCAGGCCATCGGCGGTCTCAAAGTCGACCTCGTCAGGGTCGAAGTCCTCGAGCCAGTCTTCGAGTCGTCCGATGATCGCGTCGACGCGCTGGAGAAAGTTGGAGTGTTCCATGGGGGTCTTACCGTTGGGGGAAATCAGGCGAGGCCCATCTCGGCCACTTCGTCTTCATCCAATCCTAGGAGGTGCCCGATCTCATGGAAGAGGGTGACCCGGATCTCGACGGCGAGGTCCTCCGCATCGATCGACATGCGCTCCAGATTGCGCTGGAATAGGTAGATCGTCGGCGGCAGCTCACCGGAGGCACCCTCGGCGAGCTCGTGGATGGTCGGGCCGACAAAGAGCCCGAGCACGTCGGGCGGGATGGGGCCGAGGCTCGTTTGCTCGCCGAGTGCCTCAAAGGGCATCGGCTCGCTGACGATCCGAGCCGTTTCCACGGCCTTGGCGAACGTCTCGGGCAGGTCGGCGAGGGCGCCTTCGACCACCACCGCGAAGGCCTCTGCGCTCATGCGAAGCGGTGCGGGACGCTCCGGGTCGAACTCTCGCGCCAGCTCCATGAGAGCGTGCGATGCGTCGGCGTCGCCGGCGAGATCGGCCAGGAGGGCGCGGCGCTCGGCGACGTAGGCGTCGTCCTCGACGTCAGCGATCGCTTCGAAGCAACCGGTGGCGCGTTCCAGATCCCAGTGGATGAGAGCGAGCTCGCCCTCCAGCTCCACCACGTCGATGTCGTCTTCGCCCAATGCCTCGGCGGCGCGCTCGTGGGCACCCTCGGCCGACTGGACCATTCCCATGGCCAGGTAGGCGCGGACCTCCATGAGGGCTCGCTCGCCTGGATCGGCGGCGTTGGCCGCCTCCGCGAGCGCTGCCTCCGGGTTCCCTACTTCGAGCGCCTCAGCAGCCGCTTCGATGGCGGGATCGGGTGCAAGCGCCCCTTCAGGGGTCTGCGGCTCTTCTGGGGGCTGCGGGTCAGTCGTGGTCATTGCAGGCGCTCGTAGCGGAGGTTGCGGAGGGGAGTCAGCCCGTGAAGATGAACTGTCGGGCTCGCCCGGGCCAGGCAAAGACCCGGAAAGGACACAGGGCCGAAGCAAGGGCCGAAGCAAGGGCCCAAGCGAGGGCCGATACGAGGGCCGACGCCAGGGTCAACGATGGCGCACGGTCACGGGCGCGCCGCGAAGGACCGAAGGACGCCGAAGTGGTGGATGCCTCGCTGGAGAAAGCCTATCGCAGGGGTGGTCTCCACCAGCTGGCCACGTTCGACCGCGAGGTCAAGCTCCGCGATGAGGAAGTCATTGACCGGGCTCTCCATGAGGATTACGTGCAGTGCGCCCGTGCCCCCGGGATGGAGGTTTCGCAGGGAGGCTTCCAGGATCGCCGCGGCCTCCCGCTCCAGCGCAGGCGGGTCGGCCAGGAGAAGCGCGTCCTCTTGGCCTCCCATGTGCTCGCCAGTGGAGCGCGGAAACGAAATGAGCTCGAGGGCGGCGCCGCGGCCCTTGAGCAGATGCTCGAGCGGCGCTCGCGAGAGCGATGTGCAGATCAGTCGATCGCCCGGTCGCGCGCGAGCGGCGAGCGCGTCCATGATCGAGGTTTCGGTGCCCAGGGCTTCTTCGCCGAGGCGTTCTCCTCTGGCCTCTCTGGCTCCCGCGTCCCGCGCAGCGTCAGCCTCGTCGTGGGGGCCGAGTAGGAGCGCAGCGGCCAGCGTGACCAGCGCCGCGACGCTTAGCCACCATCGCCCGTCCTTGCCCCGAGGGCATACGGCGTTGAGGCCTGCGCCGACGAGGAGCAGGAGCGGCGCCAGCACCATCTGGTCCACGCGGCCCGGGACGAAGTGCGGCGCCAGCCAGCAGGAGAGCGCAATGGATGTGACGATGGGGAGGGCGAACGCAAGGCCCATGGGCAGGCGCGCAGCGTGCTTGCGATCGCGCCACTCGATCCACGCCCCGGCAGCGGCGACGAACAGCGCGCTGAGCCCTGCGATTTGGAGCCAGCGCAGAGGAGGCGTCTTGGTGCCCGGGAAGTACTGACCAAGGGGACCGATCGAGTCGAGGCTCCGGAGCAGGGCACTCCAAGGGCCTGTTTTCGCCCACACCTCGGCGTACCAGGAGTAGGTGTCGACGCCCTGCAGCTGGGCAATGAATACCGGAAGCCACGGCGCATAGAGCAGGCATGTGAGGGCGCCTGCCGCCGTGAACGCCACCATCGCGCGGGCCGGCTTCTGGCTCACGAGCACGATGCAGGCATGGGCCGGAATCAGGTGGAAGGCAAAGTTGTGGGTCAGGAGCGTCGCGCTGAGCGTCGCTGCATAGAGGGCCCAGGCTCC
>JBLIHL010000610.1:0-3673 GCA_047635895.1 Paracoccaceae bacterium
GGCACCGCGCTATGGCCCGGGCGTCCTGCGGACGCATGGGGCGGCTTCGGACACTGGGTTTCGGACTAGGCCGGAAACACAATACTCGCCCATCCGGGCGAGCACCCGAGCTCAGAGCTCACCGAAACCGCGCTCGACCAAAGACGCCAACCGAGTCAACAGCTCTTCCTGACCCTCACCCTCAGCGAGGAACTCAAGCGCCGTACCCATGGAGGCTTCCAACGTCATCAGCTCAAGAATGCTCTTGCCGTTGACCCCCGGGTGATCAGTGGTGGCGTGGCGAATTCTCAGGCTGCAGGAAAACTCCAGCGCGGTGGAGACAATAGCGTGGCATGGGCGGGCATGCAGCCCCGCAGGATTCACGACCTGAACGACCTTCTTGATTGTCACGCGACCGACATCTCCTTCAGAATACCCATCAGTTCAGCCTTAGTCTTCGCCTGCAAGGAGAAGGCACGGAAGTCTTGATCGCGGGCCAGCTTGGCAACCCAACGCATCATCGCGAGATGCTCGTCAGGATCGTAATTCTCCGTCTGCTCCTCGGGGCGTAGGACCGTGAAGACAATGTGCACAGGGGCACCGTCAACGGCCTGCCACTCGACACCTTGCTTGGCAATAGAAAGAGAAAAGACGACCTCGGGTAGGCCCTCCACCTTCACGTGCGGGATCGCCACGTTCATCCCCACACCGGTCGACGCGAGTTCCTCGCGGGCGATCAGGGCGGCGCGGACGCGCTCCTCGAGCTCGGGTTCGATGAACTTCGCGGAAAGCAGCTGATCAGCTACTTCGTTGAGTACGTCTGCCTTGGTCTGTCCCTTCAGTTTCAGGATGCAGGCCTTGGTCTTGAATCGCTTGTACCAGTCCATATTTGAGAGTGGCCGCTGGGATCGGCCATAGGGAGTATTTTAGCATCTGAGGCGGCAAAAAGCCCCCACGCCAGCTGCACTGGCGGCCTGCGAGTTAAACGGAGAGGGTCAAAAACGCCGTTCTTGGTCCAAAGAATGGGGTTTCCCACGCTACCCCACTCCCTCGGAGAATTCTGAGCCTCGCCCGTGAGAATGGGCCGACAAGGCGAGGGCCCGCCCGCAAATAGCGGACAGGCCCTCGTTGTTCATGAAGCGGCCGGCGCCAGGCCAAGCCGCTCGAATCCGCCTATGCGGAAGCTCCGTGCTGGGGACGGCGCGGCACGAGCCGCTCCTTATCGTGGCTCTTGCGGAGCTGACGCCCCATTCGATCCACAGCCTCTGAGAGAGCTTCACCAAAGCCGTCGCGGCGGACATTCGCCACAAGCGTCTGACCTTTCCCGATGTTGGCCACGAGCTCGACGTGGTGTTCGCGAGACTCTTTCTCTAGCCGTGCATCTATGGAAACAATGTGGCCATTGAATCGCTCAAGAGCGGCTAGCCGCTCCTCAACGAGGTCACGGTAACGGCTGGGGTAATCGTGATGCAGGATTGACACTTGTGTCTTCATGCGCACCTCCAGGAGCGTGAGTGGGATCGAATTGTCTGAGGCAGGCCAAAGGGGCCAGCCACGTGACTGCACACTGGCGGACCATGCAAGATCCGTCAAGGGCGCAAGGTAGAGCCGGCCTTCTCGGGCCTGCGAACGGCGTATCTGGCGTATTTTCCAGACGGTGCCGTCCCTTTGTGCAGCTGCGAAGAGACTTCCGGGCGGCTGCTTCAGCCTGGGGCACCTTTCCCATGCGTTCCCCGGACCACCTGCCGACGATCAGTACGGCAACGGTCCCGGCGGGGCGCCAGGGCCCTGCTCTCTTCCCTGGAATGGGCGTTCTGGATACAGAACCCTAACCATATAGAGGCCGTTCGGCGGCGCGGTCGGCCCGGCGAGCTTTCGATCTCGCTCCTCCAGCGCGCGGGTCACGTCCTCTGGCGTCATGCGCCCCTTCCCCACTGCCAGGAGCGTGCCCGCCATCGTCCTAACCATGTTGTAGAGGAACCCGTTCCCCTGCACGACGATCGCGAAGCGATCGCGCCGCAGAACGAGGCGCACATGATCGACGCGCCTGACGGTCGACCTGCGCGGCGATCCAGTGTTGCCAAAGGCGGCGAAGTCCCGCTCGCCCTCCATGCGCCCTGCGGCCTCGCGCATGGCCGCCGCGTCCAGGGGCGTCCGGTCCCAGTGGACGAATTCGCGCCCAATCGCGGGCTTGTAGCGCGTCGTCTGCACGAGGTAGGCGTAGCGCTTGCCGGTCGCGTGAAAGCGCGCGTGAAAATCATCCTCGCAGGTTTCTGCTCGCCGCACCGCGATCCCGGTCGGCAGGTGGGCATTCAACGCGTGACGCAGGCGGTCGTCATCGAGCCGCGGCGCATCGACGTGGAAGTGCGCGACCTGGCGTAGGCCATGGACCCCGGTATCCGTCCGCCCGGCGCCGTGAATGACCACCACCGTGTCTAGCAGCTCCGCCAGAGCCTCCTCGATGGACTGCTGAACGGTCTCGAAACCGTCCTGGCGCTGCCACCCATAAAAACGGGAGCCGTCGTAGCTAACCTCAATTCGTACGTTCCGCAGCGCCATAGCACGGCAGAGAGTACGGATCAGACGTGCCTCTTGCGGCGGTAAGAGCTCTCGATTCCGAGCTCCTTGCGGTACTTCGCGATCGTTCTGCGCGCGACCGTCACGTCTGCGGCCTTCAGCGCGGCCACGAGCGCCTCATCCGACAGCGGCTCGAACGGGTCCTCAGCGTCCACCAGCCGCCTGACGCGCTCGCGCACGGCCGAGGTGCCGTTCGCGGGGCCGCTGGCGGGGCCTCCGCTCGTTTCTGGCGCCGAAGCGCCTGGCGCGGACTGAAAGAAGGAGCGCAGTGGGATAATCCCCCATGGCGTCTGGGCAGACTTTCCGGAGACGCTGCGGCTCACCGTGCTGGTGGCGAGCCCGAGCTCCTCCGCGACTTCGACCATCGAGAGCGGCTTGAGGGCGGTTGGGCCATCCACCAGGAACCCCGCCTGGTGACGGAGAGTGGCCTCTGCGACGCGCAGGAGGGTCGTCCCGCGCATTTCGACCGCCTCGGTGACCCACCGTGCCTTCTCGACCTTGCCTCGCAGGTACGACTTCGCCTCGGGTTCGAGCTGGCCGGAGGACAGAAGTTCCTCGGCGACTGGGTCGATCGAAACCGCCGGCAGCGCGCCGCGGGCGAGCTCGACCGTGAAGGTCTCTCCGTCCGCGTGGACGAGAACGTCGGGGTGGAGCACAGGCGCCGCCGTCCCCACAAGCTGGCCACCGGGGCGCATCTCGAGCATGCCGAGAACGCCGAGCAGCCGATTCAGCTCGAGAAGTTCCAGGCCGAGCTTGTCCGCCACGGCGGGGCGCTTGTTCTTTGAGAGCTCGACGAGGAAGTCCTCGAGCAGCGTGCACAGGAGGGCGTAGTCCGGATCCATGGGATCCAGCTGGAGCAAGAGGGCCTCGACGGAGCTGCGCGCGCCAATGCCGGCGGGTTCGAGCTGCTGGAGCGTCGCGATCGCGTCCGCCAACAGCCGATGCCCGGCACCGGCGCCCGCCATCGGGAGCCTCGCGTCCTCGGCAAGGCGCACAATCTCGTCGTCCTCAATAAGGAGCAGCCCAGAGTCGTCGAGGCACCCACAGAGGAACTGAACCCACTGCTCCAGGTCCTGGGGAAGGTCCCGCGACCGCAGCTGCTCTTCAACGGCATCCC
>JBLIHL010000611.1:0-3673 GCA_047635895.1 Paracoccaceae bacterium
GATTATCACCGTGGGGGTGGCCTATGGGTCGGATACGGATCTGGCGCGCCAACGGCTGCTAGAGGCCGCTCGGGAGAACAAGCTCGTCATGAAGGATCCGGCACCGAGCGCGATCTTCCGCCGCTTCGGTGAGAGCACGCTCGACTTTGATCTGCGTGTCTTCATCGCGAACCGTGACCTTTGGCCGATCGTGATCGATGGACTCCATAGCGCGATCGACAAGAAGTTCCGCGAAGCCGGGATCGAGATCGCTTTCCCGCAGCGCGATGTGCACGTGAGCGGAGCGATTCATCTCGACTCCTCTGGGCGCGTGGTTGGGGGCGAAGGGGCGTGACCGTCGCCGCGTGTATCTGGTTCGGACTCCTGGGGCACTTAGCCTCTCACGTTGGAGCGGTGCCATCCGAGGCTGCCGCGGAAGCGCCGTCGGCGGTGTTCTACGTGGACGGGCTCGGCGCGACCGCGGACGACCCGAGCGACGACGACACGCCGGGGATTCAGGCGGCGATTGACGCGGCGATTGCCCATGTGAATTTGAGCGGGCAGGGCGCCACCGTGCTCCTGCGCGGCGGCGGAGAGTATCGGCTCAAAAGCGGGCGGCGCGGCAAGGGGCACCTTGATCTTTCGTGCGCTCCTGGCGGGGGGGTGGTCACGTTTGCTGGGCAGGGCGCGACGTTGATCGTGGAGACCCCACGTCTTGGAGTCTTCTACGCGAACGCCGCGGAGGCAGTTCTCATCAAGGACGTCATCCTGGACCTCGACCCCCTGCCGCACATCGCATGTCGTGTGCTGGAAGTGGAGGCGGACCAGCGCAGGGTGGTGGCGCAGCCGTTCCCTGGATCGACTCTGCTCGCGGATTTTCCGGGCTACTCAGACGAGTGGGGCTGGCTCCACGACGCCGAGTTCCCTGCGCGCCCGAAGAAGGGCGCCGCGCGCAGCTTTCGGGCGAGCGAACGATCCCAGGAGAGTCCGGGCGGCCCCATCGAGTTCACGCTCGACCAAGGCGTCCGCATGCAGGACTTCGCAGTGGGGGACGTCCTTTCGTTTCTCTATCGGCGTGGCAACAACTTCCGCTTCCAGAACAGCTCGGACATCGAGCTGCGCAACGTGGCCACCTACGGCGCGGGGCTGTTCTTTGTGTCCACCAGCCATGTGGACGGCCTTCTGATCTCGGATTGCGCGGTTCTACTCCGACCAGGCCGGGTGCAGGCGACAGGCGGAGATGGCATACATCTCAAGTACGGTCGCCGCGTCCTGATCGAGAACAGCTACTTCGAAGGCCTGAGTGACGACGGCGTCAATGTCTCCGGCACCTACGGCTTCCGGATCGAGGGCTGTGAGTTCAGGGATAAGCGAAGGCACGCGGTCGTGCTGGACACGGATCGCGTTGCGTACCGCTCCAGGGACGGCGTGATCCGTGACAACGTCGGGGCGTTCAACGGTGGGTCGTTCCTCTACCACGATGGGGGGGACTACTCTTCCGTGCTGGTGTCCGGGTCGACCGCCCACGACAACAACCTCAGCCTTGCCACGGAGCTGGCGCTGACCGGCGCTCTGCGCGTGTTGGAGGCGGGCGGCCAGAGACCAGGTCGCGCTGGCACCTCGCCTCTGGAGCTTGCTTGGGCTCCGAGCGGCGAGGTCTCGCTTCTGCCAGCAGATCCGCCTCTAGCGGACGCCCGTGTCCGCCATTGGCGGCAGATCTCGCTGGCCACGCCGCGAGGTCAGCGCTGGCGCATCGAGGCGCACCGGCCGGGTGGACCCCAACCGTGGAGGTACCTCACCGCGTCGAGCCCGATGTCGTTGGAGCGGTCGCTCCTCGGCGGCCCCCGCGACGATCCCCAGCGCAAGGAAGTCGACGCGCAGCTCTGGGTCCGAGAGCGTTTGAGCGGTGGCGGGTTTCGCTGGAGAAGCGAGCTCACCGGCCTCTACATCGCGCGTGCTCCCGGCTCTGCTACGGAGCTGAGCTTCACTGCAGATCCAGGAGCTGCGCTCTCCTGGACGCTGGCTGCTGACTGAGCAGCGCTAGCGGCTACTTCCCGGCTTCTCCGCTGGCATCCGCACTGGCATCTGCCGCAGCCTGCTTGGCTACTGCCTCCACCTCGCGCCAGACGCGCAGCGTGTTGCCGGACCAGATCTTCTGGATCTCCTCGGCCGTGTAACCACGCTTGAGCAGCTCCTTCGTGACGTTGATCGTCTCGCGGGCGTTGTTCCAGCCATCGACCCCGCCGCCGCCGTCGAAGTCGGAGCTGATGCCTACGTAATCGATGCCGATCTTCTCCACCGCGTAGTCGATGTGATTTACGAAGTCCTGGACGTTGGCGGGTTCGCTCGTCGCGTCGAAGGCCTTCATCCTGTCCCGTAGCTCCCGCGACTTCGCACGCATTTCCGGGCTCTGCTCGGCGCCCTGAATCCCACGGCCTACCGGCAGCCCGAGCTCCTTGCGGGTCTTGACAAGGAACTCAAGGCGTCCACCGTCATCTCGAACGTAGCTCCGGAACGCCACGCACTGCAGTACGCCGCCGTTCTGCTTGAGCGCCATGAGCTCCTCGTCGCTGAGGTTGCGGCCGTGGTCGAACACGCCGTCGACCCCGGAATGGGAGGCAATGACGGGCGCCTTTGAGTGTGCGATGGCCTGGAGCGTTGTGGTCTTGGCGGCGTGGGAGATGTCCACCATGATGCCCACCCGGTTCATTTCCTCGATCGCCCGGCGTCCGAGTTCCGAAAGGCCGCCGTGGAGCGGAGCGTTCGCGGGAGTGTGGGAGTCGCCGAGCTGGCTATGGCGGTTGTGAACGAGGCCCATGTAGCGGGCGCCCATTGCGTGGAACTCCCCGATGGCGTCGAGGTCCGTCCCCATGCAGTAGCCGTTCTCAATGCCGATGCAGGCGATCAGCTTGCCCGCGGCATCAGCGGCCTCGACCTCGTCCGCAGACGTGGCAAGGGCTATCTCCTCCGGGTAGCGCTCCGTCATCCGATGGATGGCGTCGAACTTGGCCTGCGCCTGCTTGCGCGCAAGTGCGAAGCCGTCGTCGTCGAGCTTTCCCTGGCCGACGTAGACAATGAAGAAGGCGGCATCGAGCCCGCCGTCGCGCATCTTCGGAAAGTCCACCTGGCTGGTGCCGTCGAGGGTGGGCTCATTCTTCTGATAGAGGCGCTGCCCATTCGCATCTCCCGATTCGGCGAGGGCCTTGAGCGCAGGGTCGGCGAGTCGCTCCGAAATGTCCTTGTGCGTGTCGAGGGTCAGGATCGCCTGATGAATCACGCGCGCTGCCTCGTCTGTGATGTCGGAGCGAGGCTCAGCCTCCTGGCGGGTTCCTGGAGCGGTCGGCCTCGCGAGCCCGGATGCAGTGACCGAGGTCGGGGCGGGGCGGGGAATCGCGACCAGCGCGGAAGCGGCCCCAAGGCCGGTGATCACAAGAGCTGCGTGAAAGGTGTCCATGGGTCCCAGGGTAGTGCCCTGCTCGCAAGCAAGCATCACTCAGCCGTTGCCAACCTGCCATCCCATGCATGACCTATGAAAAGACCCCCTCACCCGCGAGGGAGAGGGGGTCTCTAAGCCTTGGTTAGGCGAGCAGCTTTACCAGCCGCCGCCGCCGCCGCCGCCGCCACCACCGCGGCTTCCGCCACGGGGCTGGCGCTCTTGCGCTTCGCTAACTTTGATGTTGCGTCCGTCGAGCAT
>JBLIHL010000612.1:0-3670 GCA_047635895.1 Paracoccaceae bacterium
TCACCCGACCAGTGGTGGCTCCGCAGCAGTGGCCGGACAGACCTACGGCTGGCAGCTGTGGTACCGCGATATGAACCCGGGCGTGACCTCTAATTGGACCAACGCCGTGCGGGTGACTTTCCAGTGATCTAGATGGACCTGGAATAGCGCCAGACCCAACCCCATCACTCTTCCAACGAGCCATTGCGCCCGTTGGGAAGGTGGCGGGTTCGGGTCTGGCTCCGTACTCGAACTCTCAGAGAAGCGTCAGGCTCACCGCGTTCGTGAAGTTGCTCACAGCGGCTCCGCCGATCGTGTCACGGTGCCAGGCCTGGAAGTTCCACGTCTGCCCGGCTTGGGCAGCGATCAGTCCCGTTGGCGTCGGCATCAGATTGAGGTCGAGTGCCAGCTCGAAGTATCCAGCCGCACCCGAGTTCTTCACCTGGCCAGCGCCCACGTAACGGCCAATCGCGCCGTCAAGGCAAAGGTTGCCGACGCTTCCGCCGGGGTTCGCTGTGAAGCCCTGCGTTTGACTCGCCAGAAAGTAGCCATTGGCGGAGGCGGGCAGGCTGCTGGCGAGCAGCGAGACGTCGTTCGCCGATGCGAGCGGACTTCCGGAGGCCTCGAGGACCGCCGCCACGCCGGTGGAGTTCAGGGCGGCAGAGCCGCAGTAGTTCACCCCGACGTAGGGCTCGAAGACATCGACGACTGCCGTTACAGCACCACCGATGCCGCCACCAGCGACGAGGGCCCTATTGCCGACACTGGTGGCGCACAGGTTGAAACGCGCCACCGATAGCGAGGCGGTCGAATCCCACTCACCAGTGATCACGTTCAGCTGGTCAACGTCACTGGAGGGACCGGAAGCATTTCCGCCGCCGGCGAAGATCACGGTATGGCCCACCGCAGTCGCCGCGAGGACGGCGCGCGCCACGGGGAGCGTCTCCATCGACCACGTCCCGAACTCCGTGTCGTAAACGTCAATTCGATCGGACACGTTCGAGGCCATCGGTCCCGTCTGTCCGCCACCGAAATAGACTCGCGTTCCCACCGTGGCGGATCCCTGCTCGCCTACGAGGCGCGCCTCTGACAGCGTGTCCGTGATCCATCGCCCGGTCGTACAGTCGCAGATGTCGACGGCGTCCGACGCTGCAGTGGCGGTGAGTCCGCCCGCGAAGACGGCCTGGTTCCCTGCAGCGGCTGCTGCGATCTTCCCGCGCGGGACGGACAGACTTGCCGTCGACCATGCGGCTGGATCGTTCGGTGCGCCTATCGACGAGTCGTAAATGTCGACGACGTCACTCACGCCCGTGACGCTAGCGGGACCGCCGAGGCCTCCGCCCGCGAAGAATGCCATCGTGCCGCACGTCGTCGCGGCGAGCCCGAACCTGGGCTCTGAGAGCGTCCACACGGACCAGGCTGACGCCTGACTCGGCGGCCCGACCGACGCGTCGTAGATGTCGATCACGTCCGACGACGTCGACGGCGAGGTCGCGCCACCGGCGAACATCGCGAAGTTTCCGATCACTGTGGCCGCAAGTTCGTTTCGCGCGCTCGTGAGGGAGGCGACCGACCACGTATCAGTTGCACTATCGTAAGCGTCCACCACCGAGCTAGCGGCGCCTGCGAATCGGCCGCCTGCGAAGAGAGCTACGTCGTTGATGGTCGTGGCCGCCGACGACTGTCGCGCCTGGGATAGACTCTGAGCGGTTGCTGAGGATCCCGCGAGGATGCTCAGGGCGAGGAGAGGGGCGAGGCGGAGACTTTCTTGCATGGCTGGCTCTATAAGGCGAAGGGGATAGGAGGGGCCTGTGGGGGCTCGCCTGTCAGCGGCGAGTCCCATTCGGACCCGGATTCAGAATGTCATCCCCGCGGCGATCTCCCCGACCGACACCGTTTTGCAGTAATCTCGAAACCATGTTCGAATCGGACCCACCGGCGTCTTCAGGGCAAGTCACCATGATCCTCCATGCCCTTTCGGCCGGCGAGGTCCAAGCGACTGACGAACTCCTGCCGCTCGTCTACGAGGACCTGCGAAAGCTGGCTGCGGCACGCATGGCCCAGCTCGGTCCCGGCCAGACGCTGCAGGCGACGGCGCTCGTTCACGACGCCTACCTGCGCCTGGTGGGCTCCCACGACCCTGGTTGGGAGGGGCGAGCGCACTTCTTCGGCGCTGCGGCACGCTCGATGCGAAACATCCTCGCGAACCACCTGCGGCATAAGGGCAGCAGCAAGCGAAGCGGTAACTACCGACGCGTCGGCGAGGACACAGCGGCAGGGCTCGCGTCCGACGGCCCAACCGAAGATATGCTAGCGCTCGAGGAGGCGCTCGAAGAGCTCGAGCGCGACTACCCGCGCAAGGCCGAGGTCGTCACGCTGATGTTCTTCGGTGGCCTCGACGCGGCGGAGGTGGCCGAGGTCCTCGGCCTGGCATCACGAACGGTCGAGCGCGACTGGCGCTTCGCCAAGGCGTGGCTGAATGGGCGGCTCACCGGTCAGGAGCTCGAGGGATGAGCGGCTCCCTAACTACGGAGGAGCGCGAGCTCTTGGAGGAGCTCTTCGATCGCGCCGTCGACCTTCCGCATGCGGAGCACGAGGTGTTCATCGAGCGCGAATGTCCGGCTCCGGGCGCCCTGCGCGCAGCACTGGTCGGCTTGCTCAAGGGCCTGACAGGCCCCGACGCGCTGCACCAGCTGCAGCACGGTGAGCCCTCACGCACCGGCGAGCGCATCGGTCCCTACGTGCTGCGTGAGAGGATCGGAGGCGGCGGCATGGGGGAGGTCTATGCCGCCGACCAGGTCGGCGTCGTCGAGCGTCGCGTGGCCATCAAGTTCATTCGGCTCGGCATGGACAGTGCGCAGTTCGTCGCGCGCTTCGAAGCGGAGCGCCAGGCGCTCGCGCGCATGGCGCACACGCACGTCGCGCAGGTCTTTGACGCGGGAGCCACGAGCGACGGGCGGCCGTACTTCGTGATGGAACTCGTCGAAGGAGAGCCCATCACCGAGTACTGCGACGTGCATCGCCTCTCGACCCGTGAGCGCCTGGAGCTTTTCCTCGGCGTCTGCGAGGGCGTCGAGCACGCGCACCAGAAAGGGCTCATCCACCGCGATCTCAAGCCCTCGAACATTCTCGTGGCGGAGCAGGATGGACGCGGGGTGCCGAAGATCATCGACTTTGGCGTGGTGCGCGCGACGACCGGCCGCCTGGGCGACGAGTCGCTACTCACGATGGCGGGACAGGTCGTGGGGACGCTGGACTACATGAGCCCAGAGCAGGCGGACCCGAGCGATGCCACGACCGACACCCGCTCGGACGTCTACTCGCTCGGCGTCGTGCTGTACCAGCTCCTGACGGGGCTCTTGCCCATCGAGCGCATCTCGACGGCGGCCGGTAACCTGGCCGAGATCCAGCGTGCGATCCGGGAAGACGACCCGCCCACGCCCAGCAGGCGCTTTCGCCGGGAGGCCGCGGCCCAGGCTGAACGTGCGCCTCTGCACGGGACGAATCAACGTTCACTGATCCGCCAGCTCTCCGGTGACCTCGACTGGATCACTCTCAAGTCGCTCGAGAAAAATCCCGCACGACGCTATCAGTCAGCCTCCGAACTTGCCGCTGATATTCGCAGGCACCTGGAGCATCTACCGGTGCAGGCGCGCAGGCCAGGTGGTCTCTACCGCACGGGCAAGTTCGT
>JBLIHL010000613.1:0-3666 GCA_047635895.1 Paracoccaceae bacterium
CCGTTCCAATTCATCATCGAGGCGTTCGACACGGACACCTCCTGGAGCCTGGAACTGATCGGCTACCCGCACGGGTGCGCTTGCCGCACTGGATCTGGCGTGACTGGCTCGAGCAAGAGCGCCGATTCAGAGGACGGATCAGATCTGGACGCGAACGTCTCGGAACGCGCCACCGCGCTCTCCCCGATCGTCGCCAAGAAAGAGTTCGAGATCCTGCGCCTTGGGGCCGACTGATCCCCCCAAGTAACCAGTGTGAGACGGCGGCGGGAGAATCTCCGCCGCCCGCTAAAGCGGGGTACGGTTTTGTGTGAGCCAAAGCCCTAACCACCGCACGACCAGTCTTCGCCTCGCCCCCCTTGCCGGGGTCGCAGGCGTTCTCTTTTTCTCCTGCATGGCGACGCCGCCCTCCGAGGTTCTCGCGTTCGACGGGGGCCGCGTCCGGGCTGCCGATGCCGTGGAAGCTGAACGCGTGGAAGGCCTCCTCAAGGAGCTCAAGCCCCGCCTCCTGGAGCTGCTTCCGGACAGCACCTTCGAAGACCTCGAGGTATGGGTCCAGGATCGCCCGACGCTCTACCGCTACACCACCCAGGCGACGGCCGACGCCGAGGGCCTCTGGTCCCCCACGCACCGTCGCATCATGCTCTCCCGCCACGCGGACCACGTGGAGCGCACCCTCGCCCACGAGCTGACCCACGCCGTCCTCGGGGACTCGTGGAGCATGCTGCCTGGCTCACTTGAAGAAGGACTCGCCGACCACGTCTCGGCGGCGCTCGTCGACGATGGAGCTACGCGCCTGCGCGCTGGACGGCTTTCCAGCGCCTGCCTCGCGACCGGCGGTCTTGAGATCGACGTGGACGTCACTCGCCTCATCGGAGACGACGGAGAGTCCGACGTGCGCCGCGGCTGGTCCGCTCGCGTCAAGCTGAAGGGCGACACCGAGAGCACCGACCCGCTCGACGTCTTCCGCCTGTCCGCAGGCCTTTCCTCCACCAAGCTCGACACCGGCGCCAAGCGCGGGTACTACGGCCTCGCCTTCCTCGTTGTTTCGCGGATCGCCGCGCGAGAGGATGGCTACCTGGGTCTTCAACAGCGCTGCCTCGAAGCTGCCGAACAAGGGCTTGACCACGTTCCCGTCCGCGACGTCCTTGAGGCCGCCGGCCTCGGAAGGTCCCCCGACGAATGGCGCCGCGCCGCTGCCCAGGCCATGGGCCCCGACGAAATCGTCGAGCTGGTTCGCATGTACCCGGACTTCCTGGTCGACGCCCTCACGAGCTACCTTGAGTCGCTCCGTCCGAGCGGTCCGACGGACACCTGGCTCAGCCACATCGAAGTCCGCGTCAGCCTCGTCGAAGGCGGCGCTTCCGTCGCGCTAAACCGCCTCCCCTTCGTCGAAGAAGCGATCCTGGCCGAGCTCGAGAGGAGCGAGGCGACGCACGGTCTGGTCGCTCAGCGCTGATCGTTGACCGGGCGAGATTCTCGAACGTCAGGGCGGTAACCCTGCCGCGAGGTGGTCAAACCTCCGGCACGACCTTGACCCCATGCACGACCTCCGCGCTCAGTACCGAACGAAAAGCGCAGGCGTGAAGTTCGAGGTGGGCACACCACCATTCGTATCGCGGTACCAGACCTGAAAGAACCAGGCGTCTCCCGCCTGCACCGAGATTCCCCCAGGGAAGTGCGACAGCACGGGGCGCAGCGAGATCAGCCCGTTGCCGCGCGCCTCATGGGCTCCGGGAAAGCGTAGAATCGCCCCTCCCAGGCAGAGACTTCCCTGACCGCCGGCCATGGGTGAGAAGCCCGCGGTGCGGGCCGCGATCAGGACCCCCACCGAACCCACGGGCAGGTTCGTGGCATTCAGCACGAGTCGATCGATCTGGGGGTTCATGCTGCCGAGACCGGCGAGTGAGGCTGGCACGCCCGTCGAGTTGATCACGGCAGTACAGCTCTCAACCCCGATGGGACCGTCGCAGTTCTGTCCGCACCAGTATGGATCGAACCTGAGGGCGCCGGCCCTCACGCTGTTCACGTTGGGACGCTTGCGCGCCGGGGAGTCGGGCAGCAGGTGAAAGTCATCGTTACCCCAGAAGCGCGGGTCAGCATCAATGATCTGAGGCCCCGGTGCGCCGCCTTCCACCACCGAGCGACTGATCGGTGCGAAGCCCTCTACGTGGGGAACGCCGCCGGAGAGCGATCCGGCCATGATGCAGTTGAAGGACTGTGCGACGCCCACCTGAGGCGCCAACGGCGCGTTCACCATGGTGGCACCGAGCGCGGACGCCTGGTTGTCCGCGAAAGTACACTCCTCAAATCGCCCGATCCCGTAGAAGGCGCCGCCGGCGCTTCCATTCTGCGTGTTCGCGCTGTTCCTCACGAACAGCGTCCGATTGCAGTACATCGTCGTCTCGCTGTAGACCGCCCCACCAAGGCCTGGCGTCTGAGCGGACCCCACCGCGCTGCAGTCCCTGAACTCGCATTCGACCGTAGGTAGGCTACCGAAGATCTCGCTGTAGATCGCACCACCAGAGTGCGCCGTACAGTCCAAGAATCGGCAGCGCGTGAGCGAGTTGAAGGACGAGTCAGAGGCATAGACGCCACCGCCGAATCCACCGCCGAGCGACATCCCACGAATCGTGGTGTCTTCGAAGTCGATGGTCGAGCCCTCGGCGCAGACGGCGCCACCGTTGCCTCCGCTCGTTCCGGAGAGAGAGCATCCATCGAGTTGGATCCCCCGGTCCAGCACGTAAGCCGCCCCGCCTTCCAGCGCAGCGTGGCCCTCAAACACGCTGTTCAGCGCGTCAAATCGGCCGCCTGCGACATAGGCCACACCGCCGCGACCCGTTACCGCCACGCCCGTGAGCTGCGAATCACTCACGCGTGCCCAGCCCTCCACGTACAGCACTCCACCGTCCACGTTCGCACTGCAAAGAGCGTCCGTTGAAGATCCTTCGATCAGCACCGTATCCAGGAGGCCACCGCCCACGGGGCGAGCCGCCACCACGCCGCCGTAGTCAGCCTGGCAATCCGTGAAGACGCAGTCGCGCAGAGCGACGCGGCCGCTCTCGGCGTAGACCGCTCCGCCGTACGTGCTGCCGGTGGCTGCATCCGGCGTGCCGCGGCCGCCTCGGAAGGTGATGCCTTCCACGATGGCGCGCGGTCCGCTGAGTCCCGTGAGGGCAAGGATCGATCCCTGCCCTGCGCCCTCGAGCACCGTTTGGCTGGCGTCCGTTGCAGCGGTGAAGAAGATCACTTTGGACGTCAAGGCGATCGACTCACTGGCGTACACGCCTGGTCCGATGATCAGCGTGTCGCCGGTGCGCGTCATGGGCTGAGCCGCGGCGAAGTCAACGCGGCTGTACGGATCAGCCAGGGTCCCGGTCCCCGGACCAGGGGCCGTGGCATCGACGTACCAGGAGGTCTGCGGTGCGAGCGCGAACGAGAGCAGCAGTGTGGAGGTGAGCATGGTCGCCCTAGCCTGTCCCAAGGAACCGGTCGCAGGGATCTCACTTGGATTTCTTAGGGATCCCCTGGGGAGAAAACACCGATGTAGCCACAGATTCCGTCACCGGCACCAGAAGGGTCGAGCTGCCCCCTCACATTTCGACGTTCGCGGACGATGGGCCCACGCGCAGCATCAGCCGCAATATCAGCCCATGGCCGAGTCGTAGC
>JBLIHL010000614.1:0-3657 GCA_047635895.1 Paracoccaceae bacterium
TACCTACAGGTCTCAGGCCCACAGGGTCTCAGATTCCCTACGGGGAAGCCCTAGGTTCGTGAGCTGTCGTGCGCGTTTGCGTCTCACCGCGGGAGGAAACGAGCAGTTTCGTAGAACCGCCTTGGGTCTCACTCGATCGGGATGTGACGTGGTGTCGATCATTTCTGTGTGAAGGTGTTTTTAGCGAATGATTGGCTTGCCTCGAAGTCGGGGCTAGCTGTGGAAGGGTGGTGCGAACCTTGGACTGTGTCTGCCATTCGCTCTGCGACGGCCGAGTACCTGCAGGGTGCCGGTGCGCTCGCGTCGGGGCTGGAGGAGGCAGATCTCGTTCTGGTCGACCTTGTCGACCAGCACGCCGCGCTGGCGGCCGTCCGGCTCGGCGACATGGCCCAGCAGGCTCGCGCTGCCGGGCGCAAGGTGGTCTTGCGGCTTCACGGAGCCTGGCGCAGCTCTGGGAGCGACTTCCTGGAGGGCGACGAGTTTGACCTCAGTGGCGTTTGGGAGTGCGCGGATGCGGTGCTCGTGGCCTCTCGAAGTCATCTGGTACGGCTCGCCAGTGCCGGTGGGATCGATGCGGCCAAGACCAAGCTCTGTCCCGTCGCCTTCTCAGGCTCCTCTTCCTCGGTTCAGGTGCCGTCCCCAATAAAGGGGGCCAGAACCCGCTTGCTCGTGGCGGGGGAGACCCATCGGGAGGCGATTCAGCCCGTTCTAGACGTACTGAAGGAAGCTGACCCCGGCAAGGCGAGGTTCCAAATCGTCTCCAGCCTGAATAACTTCCAGGAGGAGCTTTCCGCATCTCATGTGCTTCTCGTGCCTGCCACGGAGACCTTTGGCGACCGGTCCCTCGTGGATGCGGCTCTCAGGGCAGGTGTCGCCGTCGTGGCGTCCGAGTGCGCGAGTGCGATTGATGCGCCGCTGCCGCCTGGCGTGTTCGTGGCGAGCGACTACCGCTCGAGCGTCGCGTGGCGGGAGGCGCTCGAGGAAGCTCTGCGGTCCAGTGCTGTCCCCGAGGTCAAGCCGCTTGGCGACATTCTGAATCGTCAGTTTGAGATCCTCAGCGCCATCCACGGTCAGGGCGGGGCCACCGGTAGCCATTTCGGGCGCCAGGCTGCCGCCTGAGGGTGAAAGGTGGGTAACCTTCGTCCGCGCACCAGACCCGAACTCCCTGTCACCCGCAAAGACGGCACCGCCTTGACCGCCCCGAGCATTCAGTCCGCCCCCGCACACGCCCTTTTTCTGGGACTCCGGAGAGAAGATCTTCCAAGCGACCGCGGTGCCGATGAAGGGACCTGCGCTGCGGTCCTCGAGGCCGATGCGGGCTCCGATGAGAAGGGCCAGAGCGTCGAAGGGTGGGGCTTCATGCCCGGCTCGCTGGGCCGATCCCACGGCCTGATCGAGCGGATTGGAGACATCATCGAGGCTCAACCTGTCCGTGAGGTGGTGCTTCCGGGGCTGGACCCGGCGGACCTCAAGGCCACTGGCAAGGTCGGCGACGGGTTGGCTCTCATCGCGGCAGCTGTTTCCGCGGCCAGCGTTCACGACGTGACCGTGCGACTGGGTGACGAGGAGCCGATGGCCGCAGCCGAGGCGTTCCGCTGGCTTCGGGCTCGCCTTCAGGCCGAGGGGCCCGGGCGTGAAGACGCCCGTACCGTCACGGCCGTCATCTCGGCCTGGAACAAGTTTAAGGACGTCAGAGCCAATCTCCTGGGCATCCGCGCTCAGGTCCGACCCTTTGACGACGTCGTTGTGGTCGACAACCACTCCAGCGACGGGACGGCCCAGATGATCCGGGAGGACTTCCCGGAGGTGCGCCTCGTCGTGATGCCGAACAGCGACTACGGCGCTTGCGAGACCTTCAACGTCGGCTTCTCGACGGCCCTGACCGAGTACATCGCGATCTTGGACGACGACGTCGTGCTGACTCCTTGGTGGCTCGATCGCTCGCTGGCCAAGATGGCAGCGGAGCCCGAGACGACGGCCGTGGTCTCCACCAAGGTGGTGGAGCCGGGGATGCCCGACAGCTATCGGGATTCGGAGGCTGTCAACGCCGAGCGCTACATGAGCACGTTCCGCGGCTGCGCGAGCCTGGCGCGGAAGAAGGCTGTCGATGAGGTCGGCGGCTATGACGAGCGGCTTTTCATCTACGGAAACGAGCGCGACATGACCTGTCGCCTCCTCAACCTCGGCTACCGCGTACTTCAGTATCCGGGCGCTGAGACGTTCCATCGGACGCCGTTCGGCGTCCAGATGGGCAGGCGCAGCCTGTACTTCCATGCGCGCAATGCGTTCATTGGGATGATCAAGTATGCGCCCCTCAAGGACCTCGTCCGCCTGCCGTTCCTGGCGGTGACCAAGGTGCTGTTCCGCGGCCGCGACTCGGAAGAGTCCGGCAAGGTGGCAGACGCCGTCGGCACCATCGGCATCGGAAAGTCCGTTCGCGAGACCAAAGGCTCGTGGTGGATCCTCACGAAAGCCGCCGCCAGCGTCGTGTACAACCTTCCCTACTGCCTCAAGCGCCGCCAGCCGGTGAAGGCACCTGACTTCGAGCTTCCGCTCAAGTAGCGCCCTCCGCGCTCATTGCTTATGACCGGACAGCTCGTATCCATCGAGAAAGAACTCCGTTCCAAGGGCCCCTCGGGTCTTGGGATGATCTCCGCGGTGGTGGTGAACTACCAAGGTGAGGCGTATCTCGAGGCCTGTATCCGCTCGATTCAGGCCCAGGAGATCGCCGTCGGCGAGATCATTGTCGTCGAGAACGCGAGTACGGATGGGAGTCTCAATCTCCTCAACACGATTCTTCGAGGCGTCACGGTCGTCCGGATGAAAACGAACGGCGGAGCGTGCGTCGCCCGGAACGTCGGAATGCGCGCCGCGAAGCATCGCTGGGTGCTGCTCGTGGACAACGATGTCGTGATGGAGCCGGGCGTACTCGGGCGGCTCTCCGAGGCGATCTGCGCCAATGAGGGCGCGGTGATGGCGCAGCCGCGCAGCGTGTTCAAGGATGACCCGACCCGTATTCACTACGACGGCGGCAACTTCCACTACGCGGGGCTCATCAGTCTCCATAACTTTGGCGAGCCGCGGGCCAGTGCCCCCAGTCAGCCAACGGAAGAGATCGACGTCGCGATCAGCCTCTGCCTCCTGTTGGACAAGAAGGAGATCATCGAGGCGGGGGCCTTCGACGAGTCGTTTTTCATTCTCTTCGAAGACCTCGATCTGTCCCACCGCCTGCGCCTTGCGGGCAAGAAGATCCTCAAGGTGAACGACGCCGTCGTCCTGCACGACGCCGGAACGGCCGGGATCAGCTTCCGCGAGGACTCAAGCTATCCAGGGCGGCGAGTGTTCTATCACTCGCGCAACCGCTGGCTCTATATGACGAAGTGCTTCCGCCTGTGGACGCTGATCGTCGCTAGCCCCGGCATCCTCGTCTACGAGGCCGCCTGGGTTCTCTTCGCGATCAAGGGCGGGCACCTCGGGTCCTGGTGGCGAGGCAAGGTGGCATTCTTCAAGCTGTTCCGTGAGGCGCTGCGGAAGCGGCGGTCGGTTCAGAAACGTCGCGTCGTGGGGGATCGAGACCTTCTGGTCGGTGGACCTTTGACCCTCAGCCCGAACCTGGCCTCTGGCGGTGGAGTCGCGGCCCGGGCGCTCGACGGCGTT
>JBLIHL010000615.1:0-3644 GCA_047635895.1 Paracoccaceae bacterium
CGACCTCAAGCGGACGCGCGGGTCGATCAGCGCCTGGGCTTCGGCGAGGGACAGCCCGACGCGAACACCGCGCCGCGCGGCTTCATTGCAGCGTGCCGCGATGGAGGCGCGCCCACCGCTCGTTTGTGTCAAGAGGAGGCACGACGTCTTCGGGGCGTCGGGTTGGCGCATCGCGCGTTGGCGCCGGCGCTGGGACAGGTCGATCGAAAATGAACGCAGGTGGAGTGCTAGGACGCGCCGCATGGCTGTGGACGTATCTGTGGATACTGGGTTGGTTCCTCCTCCTTCCCATGTCTTCCCCAACGTCCTGCTGTACTCCACGGTTGTGGTGGAGCGGTGCGGGCAGGACGGTGATGACTTTCTGTGTGCCCTTGGCGCGAATCAGGGCGAGGCGCCAGCAGGGGCCCTCCGGAGCCGCGTTCTCCTCCAGAGCGGCCTCTCGCGTGACGATCCAGCGCGTGGTCGCAGCCGAAATCTCGCGCACTTCTTCCGGCGGCCGGGCAAGAAGCACGAGGGCTCCTGTAGAAGCAGCGGCCAGCTGGAGCCGGCGCGTCGCGGCCATCGGGAGACCCGAACCATCCGCGACGACCACGGTGACGCCAGGACAGCGCAGAGCCGTGTCGATGGCCCACAGCCGCTCGCTAGCCTGGCGGCTGGACTGGCGATAGGGGCGCCCATTGGGCTGACCACCAGAGCGAGCATTCGTCGCGACGAAGAGGGATCGGGAGAGCAGGTTGTGCCCGATGATCGGTTCACCAGCCGTCGAACCAGTCGCTGAACCAGCCGCCGGATCAAACAGGGTGATCGAGGCTTCGAGCCTGGGCTGATACCTAGCTTCGCCTACCAGCTCGACGCCCACCGGATGCGAAAGCGCCCGTGGATAGGGCCAGACGTTCTGCCCGATCCAGACAACGTGGTCGGGCGCGCCGCGATGATGAGCATCGATGGAGGCTTGGCGAGCGAGGTGGGTTAGCAGGAAGAGGGGTGGCGACCAGCACTCACCCGCCGGCGCGACGCCAAACCACTCATGAAGGGCCCCTCGCACGAGCCCGCCCACCTGAGAAGCCTCTTTCAACCCGCTGGCCGCAGCTTCGGCACCCTTCTCCCCATGGCTGGGGACCCCTGGAACTCCCCACTCAGTCCCGTCCGAAGCCTGGAGCGCAGCATCCACCGCCGACCACCCGGTCGGTACGGTTTGGTGTCGGCGCATGGGGTCCATCCACGGATGGTAGGCTTTTGTTCGGGTTCTGGCTACAGCAGCGGCCCCGAATCAGTTGCGGACCAGTATCACCTCTACCCAGTATCGCCTCTACCTTGTCGCCTAGCCCCGTACCGCCCCATGCGTCCGTAGGACGCCCGGGCCGCGCGTGCTCCGCAGGAGCCCGCGCGGCCCGCGCGAGGCTCGTCCTCGCGGCCCCTCCGGCGAGGAGGCCCGTGCGGCAGCACGCCTGCGCGGCGAGCGCCATGGACATAATCGCTATTTCCCCGTCAGGGGAAATGCCATAAATACAGCGCGGTGTCTCAGCGATCGAACGGCTCGGCATTCATTGCATTGGTAGCAGTCCCGCCCGCCGCAGTCCCGCCCGAACCGACTTCCCGGTACCGACCCGCTGCCGTCGGCGCGCCAGCGCCCGACGCGTGGGCTGCGTGGTGACCGAAACGGCCGAGTCCGATACCAACCTGCCGATACCGACCTACCCGCCGTCGGCGCGCCAGCGCCCGACGCGTGGGCTGTGGCGGAATCAGTTGCACATCAGTACCGCCGATCACGCTTGGAATTCCCACTCTCCACTCAGCGAAACAGGATGCTGACCGCGTCCGACAAGCGCGAGTTGGTTGGCGGGTTCAGAAACGGCTCTCGGTTCCACGACTGGAAGACGTACGTACTCCCAGACGCGATCGCCGTCGCTGGATTCCCCGGGAATGGACCGACGATCGTGAGCGTGTAGCTGCCATTCGATCCGGTGTTCATGATTTGACCCGGCCCGACAAATCGCCCGATATTGCCTCCAACGCAGACCTCTCCGATTGGCGTGGCCACCAGTCCTACCTGCGTGCCGACCAGGAAGTAGCCGAACGAGTTATTTGGAAGGTCTGACGCGGTCAGCTCAAATTCGCCTGCGGCTGCCAAGTCGCTGCCCGCTGCCGTGATGTGCGCGAACACTCCAAGCGTATTCGGTATCGACTGCGCGCAGATGGTCGTCCCGATGCTCGACGAGTTAATCGCAATGATCAGCTCCGTGCCGGGCTCGCGAACGAACGGGAACGACAGAGGCGCTCCGCCCAGGTCCGTGCCGGAGATCACTCCCGAGAGATCTAGGATCGCTCCGTCGGGGTAGTTCGCACCGAGGAGCACCACGACGGCCGATGAAGTAGCTCGTAGATCCATCGTGCCGGAGATCATGTTGCCCGTCTGGAGTCGGGCGCGGCTCGCGTCCTCTAGTATCAAGCCGCCGTGCAGGGTGGAGCCTGTGAACCGTCCGAGACTCGCACCCGTCAGACGGACGACATCGTGGCAGTCCGCCGATTCGAACTCGACCGCCACCTGCGCTCCCAGCTCGACAGGACCGTCGAACGTGGTGCCCCTGGCGAGGTGGCTCTGCGCGCCGTCGAACGACGTCGTACCCTGGATCGTCGTGGCGACGCCGAGGTAAGACTCGCCAAGGACCGTCACGTCACCAAGGACGGTCACTCCATGTAGGCCGTTCATCGCCCCGCCTTGCGCGATGACGACCGAGCCGATGGTCCCGGTCGACGAGGTGGACGCTGCTCCTCCGGATTGAACCTCGAAGCGCCCGGCGATGCTCGCGAGGTCCGCCAAGTGGCACGCGCCACCGTTCTCTATCGTCACGTCCGTGAGGACCTGCGCCGAGTCCTCGAGAATGGCAGAGCCACCTTGTTCCAAAGTGACGCTCTGCACCGCGGCCACGTCGGTGATGAAGAGGTAGGTCCAGTCCGTCATGTTCGGCGGACCGCCCCGAACGAGTAGGTCGTCGTCCGGGTCGACGTCGCTCTGGTCGACGATGACCTGTCCGCCACTCTCGTAGACGATGAGGTCCAGAGGGGCGAATGACAGCGCGAGAGCGAGGAACAGCATAGCGATGATCTTCCGCGTGGAAGTCGTGAAGGGGAGGGCCTGGTGACCGGAGGTCCGGGAATGGCCCAAGGCAAGCCTATCAGGCTCACGGGAAAGCGATGGACCACCTGAACTCCGGCACAGCGCGTCATCCCCTACGCCTCGGGCTCATAGCGTGCCGAAGATCCAGGTCACTTCGTTTGGCTGCTGATGATCCGGTCGATGGCGAAGCGGTAACGAACGTCGTTGGTGGCAATGCTCCAAGAAACGAGGACTCGCGTTCCGCTGCCGCCCGAATCGGAAGCCTGCGAGCGATGCTCGAACTTGCCATCGAACAGGATTGCGTCGCCTAGGCGGTAGCGGTACTGGAACTCCTCAAGGCCCTCTCGATAGTCCAGGTGCCCGAACTGTTCGTCGAGCGCGAGGAGTGGCGTCAACATCGTGCCGGTCACGCCGGCGGGGATCTCGCGCTCGCCGTAGTCGACGTGGAAGTCCAGGGTGGGCGTGTCTCCCTGGACGACGACGAAGCAAGCCGCGAGGAGCTGCGAATTCCCGTCGACGATCGACA
>JBLIHL010000616.1:0-3638 GCA_047635895.1 Paracoccaceae bacterium
GGTGCCCTCGATCTCGAGGGTGATTCGGACGCCGATCACGGCGAACAGCGTGACTTCTTCGAGTTCACCGCGCCCTTCACGCTCGATAACTCGGGCCGCCTCGTTATGCCCCAGGCCTTCCGCGAGGTCGTCGGTATTGGCGAGCGCGCCATGGCCGTCGGCATGAACTCGCGGATCGAAATCTGGGGCATCGAGCGCTGGGAGAATCGGCCGCGTGGCCAGCGTTCTCCCTCCAAGTCCGCGCCACTGAACACTGCGCAGCAGTCCGGTGGCTCTCCCTCTGCTAGCGAGGGTGCCTCCTCCTGAGGCTGCTAGCGTGAATACTCTTTCCTCACCATCGCCAGATCTGTCGGAACAGGGAGGCCGCTCTCTTTTGGGTGCTCCGCCCGTCACATTCCGGCTCAGCGTCCAATCACATATGACTGAACCAACTGGCGATGGTCCCGTGCACGTCCCCGTTCTGCCCGATGAGGTCGCGCGTCTGCTGGGGGGTGGACGCAGCGAAGAATCCCTCGACGGGCTTCTGGTGGACTGCACTTTGGGTGCCGGGGGGCACTCAAATCTCCTGCTCGGGCGTTTCCCACGTCTTCGCCTCCTAGGGATAGATCAGGACCCCGAGATCCTGTCTGTCGCGCGGGGACGCCTCGAGCCCTTTCACGATCGTGTCCAGATCGAGCACGCCAGGATGTCAGAGTTGACAGGCATCCTGGGCGAGCTCGGCGAGGCACCGATCGCCTTCCTGATGGATATCGGCGCCAGCTCCCTGCAGCTGGATCGTCCCGAGCGTGGGTTCTCCTTCTCTTGGGACGGGCCGCTTGACATGCGGATGGACCCGCGCCGCGAACGTACGGCTGCGCATATCGTCAACCACTGGGACGAGGGCGACCTCGCGGACCTCTTCTTCCATGAGGGGGGTGAGCATGGCGCCCGCAAGGTAGCGAGGGCCATCGTTCTGGCCCGTCGGCGTGCGCATTTCAAGCGTACCCGCGCCCTCAGCGAGACCATCGCGATATCCCTGGGTAAGCCACTGCGTTCCGCGCACGCGGACGCTGGACCTCCCAAGGGCGGCAAGCGCGGTGCCATTCACCCCGCTACCCGCGTGTTTCAGGCCCTACGCAGGGCCGTGAATGAGGAGGCTGAGGAGCTTGAGGCCGGCCTCAAGGCCGCCGAGGACACCCTCGGGCCCGATGGGCGCCTGCTAGCGATTTGCTTTCACAGCGGTGAAGACGGCGTCGTCAAGCGCTTCTTGGCGGAGGGCGCCCAGGCTGGGCGCTGGGACGTTGAGACTCGCCGACCCGTGGAGGCCGCCCCGGCCGAGATTCGCACGAACCCGAGGTCTCGCTCCGCGAAGCTCCGGGTCGCCCGCCGCCTGGTAGAGGGCGATCAATGACCGCTGAAGCGGGCAATGAGGCCATTTCAGGCCCGATAGAAGCACAGCACAAGGAGCCCGCCATGATGATTCGGAAGACCCTGGGGATCTCCTTTTCCATTTTCGCCTTCGCCGTCGCCACGAAGGCTGTCGAGGTCCAGGTCGCTAATTACGAGCTCGCGGCTGAGCTCGATCGCCTCGAGGTCGAGTCCGAATGGAACTCCCGTCGATGCAGCGGTTTGATCTCTGAGCTAGAACGATTTGAATTCGACCTCGAAGCACAACACACTCGTGGGACCAGCGAGGAGCGACAGCGCCCGAACTGGTAGTCCGCTCGAGCTTCACCAGGACCGCACGCCTGGTGAGGACTGAGTTCGACGCAGCCCGCGTGATCTGAAGCGGGAGTCTTGAGAGAGGGGGAGAGGCCGCGTGTTGCACACCGCGCGGCCCGACCATCGAGGGGAGTGGCTCCGATACTTGGGTTGGAGTCCGATGATTGTGGGTGGGGCGTCTTCGCACAAAGACGCCCCGCCAGTGAGAACCCTTGGAGGAGGGATTCACTACACGACAATGGGGGGCCAATACGACAACGAGGCGCAGGACGCAGGGATTCCATTCGAAGGCATTCCCTTCGAGCGGGCTTCCGCTGCATCCCCTGCTGCTGCATCAGGACTGAGACCCGTAGCGGTCTTCGTTGGCATCGCCGCTATCTTTGCAGCGGTCGCCGCCCGATCCATTTACATACAGGCGTTCGCCAGTGGACGGCAGCCGGATGTGCTGCGTGAGGAAGAATCGCCGACGGCCGGTTTCACGATCGTCGACCGCGAGGGGCGCCCGCTAGCGACCAGCGTCGAGTGCTTCGACGTGACCGTCTCGCCCCAGGCCCTCTGGCGCTCGCACACCCCCGATCGGATGTGCAACGCCATTGCAGACATCCTGGACGGCGTCCACGTTTCGCGCGGCCCAGCCGAGTCACAGGCGTGGGAGTCCCGCGACGTCCTTGCGCGCACCATGCCGCCCGCCCTGATGGAGGGCATGCTCCCCGGGCGCATCATCCCCAAGGATCCGCGTTTCCTGGTCTTTGGAGAGGGCGACCTCGATGTGGTTCGCGCGTGGCTAGACTTCGGCACAGTGCCCTCTGACGACCTGCCCGGCCTCTCGCCCTCCATTCAGGCCACGTTCACCGGGCGCGAATCTCATCATTCGATCCGGGGTCTGACGCTGGTTCCGCTGCTCCCGGTGGAAGAGGAGCTCCGCGGCGACGCGCCCCGGCGCTGGACGCTGGCCGTCGATCCGGTTGAGTGCTTCAGCCCGGAGACCCGCAAGGAGCAGCTCGGCGAGGTCAGGCGCCAGAACGGCGAGATGACCGCTCCGCCACCCGAACGCTGGACCCGTCGCCTGCTTGACGATCTGGTCGCGATCATCGGCTCCGACCGGGTGCTCGCACGCTTCGAAGCGGATCGCCGCGTCGAGGTGACGCGTCTACAGCCCATCGAGCGCCGTCTGGCCCTGCGCGACGCGCTCTGGGCCGAGATGATGCCCGCGCGTTTCCGCGTCCTGGCGCGCGGTATCGACCCCGTTCGCGCCCACGAACTGCGTGAGCTGATGGAGACCGAGGCGGTCTCTCGCTTCCAGCTCCAGCTGATCCCACGCCTTGAGCGACGTCACCCGACGCGCCCCGGGGCTCGACCTGTTGCGCCCGACCCCCGCGCGGGGCTCGAGCGCGAGGACGACGCCTTTGCGATCCTCGGACACTGGAGCGTCCTCGACGAGGACCGTGCGCACGCCCGCGCCACCCGGGATCGAGATCTTCGTCCCCACGTCCTGCCCTGGGAGGAGGCCGAGGATCCCTTCGAGGCCTACCGCCAGTCGCTGGTGGTAGATGAGCATCCCTGGAGCGGCATCGAGGTGCTCTGTCAGACCGAGCTGGAGAATGGTCCGTGGGCCGCTGACTCGGCTCGTGCGTACGCCGTTGACGGTCGTCGCTATACGCGCCGCCTGCGCCACGTGGCGCGAGATCGCCGGCCCGCGTGGGCGGGTGGCGTGCCCAACTACTTCGAGAAGGCAGCGGACGGGGCGGTGGCTCCTGAAATCGAAGTCACGCTGGACGCGCATCTCCAGGAAACGCTGCACCGTGAGCTTGGTGACCTGATGGCGAGCCATGGCCCCGCGCTCGCGATGGGCATCATCGTGGACATCACGTCCGGCGACGTTCTCGCGCTTGATACCCGGTCGCGCTATCCGTACTCGGGCTTTGCGCCCGTGCGGC
>JBLIHL010000617.1:0-3638 GCA_047635895.1 Paracoccaceae bacterium
GCTTGCACCTACGAGCCAAGGGCGAATACGTCGCACCTCTCCGTGCCGTGTGCCGTCAGCCGCCTCTTCAACCGCCAGAGGAGCGACGCCCACGAGGTGGTCGGGTCCGGTAAGGACATGGGCCGCTCCGGCGAGGAGGCCATCGATGGCAAGGATCATGGGGAGATGCGGTAATGAGCGCCCGCTCAGCTTCACAAGGAACCTGGAAGAACTCGGCGTGAGCCAGGATTCTGAGCCATCGGGCACGGAAGCATACCGTTCACGAGGCACGCGCGACACGTCTCCGGGGCACAGGTGCAGTGCCAAGCGAAAGCGTCGCGAGTCCTCGGCCCCTGGGCAGTGAATCGGCCCGTCAGTGCGCTGCCCAGTGATTCACATGGACCCCCGCTCCTGCACAGGGATCGCGGATGGGGCTAGCATGGGCCCATTCACCGCCCGCCCGCTCGTGCGGGGGATACCCATTCAGTCATCTGAGTCACGTCCATGCATCCGAACGAGTCCCTGCTGCACGCCTTCCACGGAGCCTTCGCGGCCGGAGACGTCGACGTGCTTAGCCTGCCGGAGATCCGATGAGTGCCCAGGATCTGACGGAAGCTCTGGCGAAGATGAGCTGGAGCCTAGAGCACGACGAGTTCGCACTGGTGGGGTTCACCGATCCACCGACTCCTGAGGACGTCGAGCTCCTGACGCATGCGCCGTCGCAGCTCATCCGGGAGCGAGACGAGACAACGCTGCTCGTCCGGGCCAGTGACGTGGACGCCGTGCGTCTGCGCCATCCCGACCTGCGTTCGGAAGCGCCGCTCCTCTGGATTCGCTTCGAGGCCGCGATGGGCTGGGAGGTGGTGGGCTTCCTGGCCCACGTGACCTCAGCGCTCGCGGCCGCCGGCATACCCATTGGTGCGGTCTGTTCATTTTCACGCGACCACCTGTTCGTCAACGCCGCGTACCGAAGCGCTATGGCCGTTGTGCTGGACGATCTATTTCCCCGCCAAGTGGCTCCATAGGAGCTCTCCATAAGGTCTCGCCATGAAGAATCGCATCGTTGCCCTCTGCGCGCTCATGGCGCTCGTCGTGATCGGTACCGCCTGGAGGGTCTCCAGTTCGGGTGCAGATCACGGAGCCGGCCTTGGGGCACCGGTGGGGCAGAGGCCCGCGAGTTCTCACGAGGAGGCCGTAAGCGCTGCCCCGGTTCCCGAGGTCCAGGATCGCATGCTCCTGGCCACGGCGCCTGAGGCTGGCGCCGCGCCGCCTACGGTCGAAGCGGGTCCTGACGCTGCGGGCATCCCGGGAAGGCTCCGGTTGCGCGTTAGCTGGCGCGACGGTTCACCTGCCAGCGGAGTCGCGCTTCTGCTGATGAGCCCGAATGCTCGCAGGCATCGGCATGGCGATCGCTGGGACACCACCGACGAGGAAGGAGTGGTCGACTACCCGATGCTTGCGGCCGGTTCCTACACGGTAGAAGCGGATCGCGGCGGCAAGGTAAAGGCCACGGTGATCAGCGGCGAGCAAGTCACTGCGACCCTCGTTCTGGACGGAGCCTACGATGTTCACGGGATCGTCCGGGACGGTGAGGGTCGACCCGTGGCCGGCGCGGAGGTCGTCGCGGTCGCGTGGCGCTACGACTGGCGCGGCTCCAAGACGGTGGCGACCAGCGACGCGAGCGGGGGCTTTGTGATTCGCTGTATCGACGATGGACGTTCGCTTGGGGCCTTTGCGAGCGGCTGGGCCCCGTCGAAGCTGTTTGACCTTTCCACGGTAGATCCCGGCGCTTTGGGGGAGGATCGCGTGGTGGAAGTGGAGCTATGGCTGCTGGAGCGCGGCGCGGATATCTGGGGCACGGTGACGAACCCAGCGGGCGATCCGCTCGAAGGGGTTCTGGTCGCAGCGGGGGCGTCTGATGCCTATCAAGCCATGTTCAGCGGCGGTCATTTCAGGGAGAAGCCGAAGCCCCGGGTCGCCGAGACGGATGAAGAGGGTCGCTACCGGATCGACGGCGTTGCGCCGGGACTGCAGCCGCTGGCCGCATGGCACCGCGACTGGCCCATCTGGAGCAGTGAAGTTGAGATCACGGCGGGGGCCCATCTTCGCCGCGACATCGCCTTGACGCCCGGGGTGACCGTGTATGGCGTCGCGAGGCTCGCGGATGGGAAGCCCGCCCCTATGGCGACCGTCCTGGCGCTCCCCGCGCCCTTTGTGGACCCGTTCCCTGACCAGGGGCCGACTGATGAGGGGACGCCCTTCCCGCACCCGCGAACCCAGGCTGATGGCGACGGACGCTATGAGCTCGGCCCGGTGGCACCGGGAGACCTACACCTGCACGCGTCGCTGGGTACCTCCTTCCTGACGCGCTGGTCGGGAAGTGAGCCGAAGTACCAAGGCACGCTGCAGGAGAGCCTCTGGGGTGCCGCTGGTGAGCGTGTCGAGTGGAATCCAACGCTGTCCTTCGGGTTCGCCGTGGCAGGCCGTGCGGTCTACGCGGACGGAAGTCCAGTCTGGGATGCCTTCGTGACCGCGATTGACGATCAAGGCGAGCACTTCGCCGCGACGACGCGCGAGGACGGTGCGTTCATGATCCCCGGTCTGAAGAAGGTGCCTCATCGCGTTACGTTTCAGATGCCTTTTGACGCTCCCAAGACGGCCAGCGTAAGGGCGTACTACGACGTGGTTCCACCGGTCCAGGACCTGCTGTTCCAAATGGATTACCACCCCGAACCGAAGCTGCCGACGGGCAAGCTTCGTCTCCGCGTAGACGACGAGGCGAGCATTGGGGTCGCGCTTGGCAAGGGTGCCGTCACGCCCATCGTTCACTACGAGACGTCCTTCTCATGGCGCACCATGGAGCCGAACAAGGACGGCGTCTTCGAGACCCATCTTCCGCCAGGCCACTACAGAATCGTGCTGAGCGTTCCGTCGCATATTGTCCGTCACGTGGAGCGCATCGAGATTCGATCCGGTGAGACGCTCGACATGGGGACGGTGAAGACGCTTCCCCTTGGGACACTCGACGTCATGCTCGAGAGGCCCGAGAGCCTCCAGGGTCCCGTGGCCGTTCGACCGGTGTACTACGACGCGCCCAAGGTCACCGTGCCCGCGGGGGAAGTGCTGGCACACTTCGATCAGCTTGCGCCGGGCATGGTCAGGGTCGAACTGAGTGGAAGGGGGCTCGTGAAGGAAACGCTGGAGACGGAGATCCTTGCCGGGGTCAAGAACACGCTGCGAGTGCCGCTGCGCCCGGCGGCGCTCATCCGCATCGAGAGCACTCTCGCGCAGTCTCAGGGGTTTCGCCGCCTAGTTCTTACGGTAACGGACTCCGATGGCAAGACGTGGCTCGAGCGCTCACGCCGCGAGCTAGCCATCAGTGAATGGCCGTTCGTCACGAAGATCGAGCTGGGGCCAGGCTCGTACATGGTCCGCATCGCCACATCCGATGGCCAGTCAGCGGAACGGCCCTTGGTGATCAAGACGCTCGAGGACCACCCGCCGTTCAGTATTAAGGGGCGCTAGCGACTCAGTGGGGTACTGGACGAACGTGCCGCCCATGGACTTGTTCGTGGCACGGGAGTAGGCCAAGCCGTTCAGGCTCGCGGACGCCATGCTCTTCGACGCGCGGGAGTGAGGTTCGCCCTCGCATGTGGTCC
>JBLIHL010000618.1:0-3630 GCA_047635895.1 Paracoccaceae bacterium
TGGATCATGAATGGACCCACCCCTGACGAGGGCGACCCAGACCTCATCATGATGTACCTCGCGCGTCACTTGAACGAGCCGAACCTGCCGAAGGAGCGCGTGGTCGTCGAGTTCGTCCTCCCGTCCGGTCGAAGCAGGCGGCGGTATTGGCTCCTTCTCATCCAGGGTGGCTCTTCACTCTGCCTGCAGCACCCTGGCTTCGACACGAACCTCACGATCTCGAGCAAGGTCGCCGATCTCCAGAGGGTCTACATGGGGCACTTCACCTGGGCGCAGGCCGTCAAGGACGAGCGCATCACGTTGCAGGGGCCCCAGGCTCTCAAGCGACGCTTCCCCGCGTGGATGCTCTGGAGCCGCTTCGCGCCGGTCGTTGCGGCCAAAGAGGAAGCCTCCCAATAACCCGCAGTCAACCCAACGAAAGTTCCCGCAGTACCGTACCGCCGCTTTCATTCCCGCAGCTTTGGTTCCGGTACGGTACTGCGGTACTGCATGGCGAACGTCGGCGTAGCTGATGTGCTGAAGCTCCCGCCGGAGCACCCAGAACGCACCCAGGGCGGCGATGGGAACCAGGAGGAAGGTGAGCCGTTCGAGATGCCCGCTCTTCGAGAGATGGGCTGGCGCCCCGGGGGGCGTGGCGGCGGTCATGTTGAGGGGGGAGGTGCTCGACTGCTTGCAGAACTCAGCGACCTCATCGTCCCAAAGGCCCAGGAATCAAGCCAGGGAGCCCCTCGCGGAAACGGCGAATCCATCTATCCGCGACATGCTCTCGTCAGGGCGGAGGTGACCGCGTCTATGGAACGAAAGTTACAGCGACCGCGTCGCTGAGGTGGCTGCCGGCATGGCCGCGCCGGCGGACCACGGCACACCACCGTCCGATGATTCGAACGCTGTGTGCTGTCCGTTGCTCGTGCGCTCCACCCCGAGGACCATTTTCGTCGGATCGGTCCCGGATACGTGGAATCGTTTCGAGTGGGACTCGAAGCCGAACGCCGACGGCGAGAAGGCCGGCCCGAATGGGATCCAGCCTGTGGCATCCCGCCGTCGAGAAACTTGTCGCAGATCATCGCCCTGCGAACCGAGATAGCGGGTCAGGGGCGCTTCGGTAGGCAGGGCGCCGTGGGTGCTAAAGGAGGATCTCGCAGGTCCACGACGTGGCGATCTTGGTCGCCGGCATAGTGGCGGTTGGGAGGCTCCACATCTCGGCGTAGAAAGCTCCCACCGCGACCTGCGCGGGGAAGCTTTCGAAGGTAAATTCCGCCGACTTGAACGGGTCTCTCAACACGGCACCCAGGTAGACGGGCGGTGCGGGTATCCCGCCGTTGGGTGTGTAGCTGAAGAATCCAACGACCGTCGTCATGGACTCGTACGCGGGGGCGTCACCCCAACCCGTTGCCTGAAGGCAGAATGAGTCCTTTGATAGAAGATCCAGCGCACCGCGGACAAGACTGAGACCCATGGGCGCGATCGAAGGCGTTGGCTGTGAAACCGCAATGCCACCGATCTTGAATCGCATGGCTGCCTCGGGATCCAAGGAACACCCTCCGTTGACTTTTCCATTGTCCCCAAGGCGCACTTTGTCGTGAACCGGGACGGGGACGCCTGCGTCCATGACGCAGAGTGTCATCGTTGAGTACGCGCCCGCGGTGCCTGAGACAACTTCTTGCTGGATCATGAGCGGGCTGAGCTGTGGGCCCTCCGACGACGTGGAGAAAATGATCGTCCCTTCAACCGGATCGACGGCGAGCATGTCGATATCGAACGCGTGTGGTCCGGTCGGTGTGGTTTGACCAGGAACGGCTGGCCAGAGAGCCCACTGCATCTCCGATACCGTCCTGAAGACTACGGGTTGGCTCCAGGCGGAGCCTGCCCGCGTAATGAGGTACACCACACCCGCATCAGGCGTTTCTGTAGGCGTGCCTGTGCCTACTCCCGACTGTGAGAAGGCAAAATTCAGAGTCGCATTCGCGCTCGCCCAAGTCGGCGTCACGGAGAAGTAGAACTGAACATCGTTCGCGATGGGCAGGCCCGCGAGTTGAGCCACGTCGTAGGTGATCAGCCCGATTCCGTGGTCTATCGCAGACACATCCGTCTTGGAATTGGCGTGGTAGCCTAGATGAGTTCGACTGGCCTCTAGTATTTCGCTGTTCACCAGTGCAGGTGTGATGCCCGAGCTGCCCTCGAAGTAGTAGGAGAAGATGCTCGCACCGGTGTCGCCGCCGAACTGCGCGTACTGATTGGTCAAGATCCCAGGGTTGTCACCGTTCTCCTGGTTTTCGACCGAGATCGCAAGCGCCATCCACGAGCCGTTCATGATCGGGGCGCCATACTGATTAGCCCGAGGGATCACGTCGTTGCCGGTCGACATTGCATCGATCTCCGGGAGGTTCCCTACCTGCAGCGAGGGGAAGAGGTCTTCCAAGTCATAGCTTACGTTGGCAGGGGTCGTCGCGGGAGCCCAAGGAGTGGGGGGCAACGGCTGGTCGCGCAGCCCCTTGAGGAGGATCGCCGGTCTTCCTTTCTCCACCAAGCCGAGGGGCCACGCAGACAGTTGCCCACGTGCGACAGAGGGAGGGACTGATTGCTGGGGAAGCGCGGAGGAAGATGAGATCGCCAGGCAAGCGGCGAGGGAGCCAAGTGCAACGTGGGCAGTCAAACGATGGGACATGGGACAGGTCTCAAGAAGAGAAAGGAAGGTGAAAGCGTGCCGCGGTGGATGCGGCGGGTGAAGGGTCTACTGTTCGGGCTCGGGTGAACGCCCGGCGGTCGATGGGTCGACGAGCGCCGCGAATCCTGTCGAGCCGCTGCGGCGTCTGAGCTCTTCGGCCACGCTCGCGAGCCAACGTGCCATGGTTGCTGTCTGCGTGGGGCTCAGGTCATCTGGGAAGAACGTGGAGAGGTCCTCGAGCTGGCTGGCGCGGAGAGCACCCTCGCTGAGTACGGCGAAGATCCCGTCGAAGATCTGCGAAGTGTCACCGGCGCAGATGGCCTCGCCGATAGCGAACAGCGAGTTCGTCTCCGATAACAAGGCCTGCCCGGAATCGTCTGGAAGAGTGCGTAGAGCCGCCAACCCACGGGTGGCGAGGGACAGACTCTCCTTCAGCTGCTCCTGTTCGAAACACGCCAGGGCCTCGTCGATATCGACGAGGCCCGTGAGCAACTGGTTTGTGCGGGCGACGTAGCCCGTCATGGGCTGGGGGGCTTCCCCCAGAAGTTTGCGGGCAGTGGCGTGCTGTCCGGCCATGACTTCTGCGCGGACGCGATGCTCCCAGATACTCGTGTTACCGGGCGCTCTTCTGCTAGCCTCCGCAAGAATCTCACGAGCCATTGATGCATCGCCGATCTGCAGCGCGCTCAGCCCAGCGTTCTCGAACGTGGGGTGGGTTTCGTCCGCGAGGGCCAGCCCTGCGCGCGCGGCCATGAGCGCTGCCAAGAACTGCCCCTGGCTGTAGAGCATCAGTGTGCGGATGTGCTCGGTCATGGCGCTGGGCCCGTGGAACTCCTCTTCAAGGGCCTCGACCCTGGTGAGGAGCGCAGCCGCCGCCCGGAAAAGGTTGTCTTTATCGGTCTGCGACTCTCTTTTCATCCTGGTGATGGGCGTAGCGTCCATCGCCAGGTGCAGTTCGCGCGCAT
>JBLIHL010000619.1:0-3624 GCA_047635895.1 Paracoccaceae bacterium
CGTTCGGACACCACCACTCGGACCTCGCCCGACGCGCGATCCACCACCTCGATCGTCCCCAGCGGACCGAGGAGGCCGCGGACGTAGGCAAAGCGCGATCCATCCGGGCTGAGTGCGGGATGTAGATCGAAGATCCCAATGACCTGGCCAGGCGGCAGCTCCACCTCGACGTCCTCTCGCGTATCGAGACTCAGCGACCGCAGGTGTCCTCCGCGCTCGTACAGGATCTCCTGTCCCGCGCTGGCCGAAGCATTCTTGCCGCTCTCGACGAGAAGGCGCGGTTCCCCGCCGCGCGCTGGCACGCGGTAGAGAGACGTCGCCCCCGGCGAGTACATATTGACCGACTCGCCGCGCTCGACCACCAGCGCTGCGCCAGCCTCGGTCCAAACCGGACGGAACCCGCCCTCCTCGAACATCGTGACCTGGAGCGGCGCGGGGTCCTCGATGTCCGCGATGAAGACCTGGGAAGCGCCGTCCACCTGGGCCGAGTACGCGAGCGTGCGACCATCCGGTGAAAGCGCAGGGCTCTCCGGTCGGTCGTTGAACAGCGTCAACGACCGCTGGGCCCAGCTCGTCTCTGGCGAGCTGCTGTCCGCAGAACGCGGTGCCCCATGGTTTTCCAAAAGGTCCCAGGCGGCCGCTAGACCCGCAAGGGCCGCGACCGCCGCACCGATCTTCCAGGCGCGGCTCGGCCTGGTCGAAGCCGACGTAGCCGTGACCACCGGCGCTCCCTGCACGGGATGGAGCCATGCGTGCAGCGCATCGCGCATCTCGCCTGCGTCCTGAAAGCGACCCTCAGGTGCCTTGAGGATGGCTCTTCGAACGATCCCAGCGAGTACGGGGTCAACCCCGACCAGCGGGGGTGGCTCGGACTCCAGCACATCGTGAATCACGGCGGCGAGACCCTGGCCGCGATCGAACGCGCGCTGACCGGAGAGAAGCTCGTAGAGAACGACTCCCACCGAGAACACGTCCGCGCTACTTGAGACCTCACGCCCAACGAGCTGCTCTGGCGCCGTGTAGCCCAGCGTCCCGACGGCCGAACCTGGCTCGGTCAGCTGGGATGATCCGCGCACGCTTGCCAGACCGAAATCCATGACGACCGCGCGGCCGCGCTCGTCCACGAACAGGTTGGAGGGCTTGATGTCGCGGTGAATGATCCCTTGGCTGTGAGCCGCCGCCAGGGCGTCTGCGACCTCTTCGACGAGCGTGACCCTCCGACGCTCGTCGAGCGACCTACACGCAAGATCCATGGTCGCCCCACGCAGTCGCTCCATCACGACGAAGCTGCGACCGTCCACGCGTTCGATGGCGTGAATGGTGAGAATACCCGGATGATCAAGAGCGGAAGCGGCCCGCGCTTCCCGCAGGAGACGCTCTTCGGCTTCTTCGTCAAGCCCAACCGACCCGTGGAGAAACTTCAGCGCGACCTCACGCTCGAGTCGCGTGTCACGGGCGAGCCAAACCTCACCCATACCGCCGGCGCCAAGCCTCGACAGGATCTCGTAGTGCGCTATCCGGGTGCCCTCCATGGCGATGATCATAGCAGGTCACCGTCCAGGGGAACCGAGGGCCACACGCAGGATCTTCGGCCATCCTTGCCGCACCCGGGCCTGGAACGAAGGGGGCTGCATGCGCCACGTCAGCCGCGAGAGCTGCGCTGCGATGACGTGAACGACCGGGCCGTACTTGGCCGATCAGGTGGCGGGCGAAGACGGCTATCGAAGCGTGATGCCGACCGCGTTCGTGAGGTTGGACAGCGGAGTCGAGAGCGACCAGTCGCGATGCCAGTACTGGAAGTACCAGGTCTCGCCGAGCTGGGCCACCACGGTGCCGTTGGGCTGGGGAAGGGCGCTGAGCGGGACGTTGAAAGTCAGGCGCCCCGCCGCGTTGGCATTCATGATCATCGACGCGAAACGGCCGAAGCTCGTGGCGCTGAAAATGCAAAGGTCCCCAACGCTGCCGCCTGCGTTCGGTACGAAGCCGGCCTCCTGTGACACCAGCATGTACCCCGGCGGCCCCGATGGAAGGTTGTCGAGATAGAGCGTGAGCGACTGATTGGCCAGGATATCGCTGCCCAGTGGCACGAGCCTTCCGGGCTGACCGGTCGAATTTGAGGCCGCCGGGTCGCACAGTAGAAAGCCAGAGAGTTCGCAAGAGTCGACCTGTCCATTGAGGTCGAGGTCGTCATCGGGACGCGCCAAAACCTGGCAAGGATCGGCCCAACCGTCGTTGTCGCAGTCGGGTTCGAGGTCATGAACGAAGACCGCCCCCACGCTATTCTCCGCGAAGCGGTCGCCGTTAAAGAGCCGCGCGTTCCCGATGGCAAGGCCCGAATGCACGATCCCAACGGCGCTTCCAGCGACCGATGGCGGCAGCAGGCGCTGCGCATCCCAGACGCCAGTTACCGCGTTCCGTCGATAGAGTCGCACGGAGTTGCCCGTCGGACCGGGCTCCGTCGAGCGACAGGCAATCCGATCGCCATCAAGGGCCACGGGGAACGCGAAGTTCCACGTAATGCCCGGCGCATCGATCACGGCCATGGGCACCCAGTCGCCGTGGGGCACGGGCTTCTCGTAAATGTAGACCTTGCGCGTAGAGCTGAAAGCGTCTCCACCGACGACCACCATGCGGTTGCCATCGAGAACGAAATCAAGGCCGTAGTAGGGATCGTCGAGGGCGGGGCTGAGAAGCGTCTGGTGGAGCGCCCAAACGCCGGTCATCGAGTCCTTCCGGAGAACGTGAAGCTGGGGCTCCTGCCCAAGACTGCGCGCGATCAACTCACGCCCTTCGAACGTCACGTGTCGCCCGAGGTCGACGCCGATGACGCCGGTGGTCGAGCCGAGGATCTGCTGGACCTCGACCCATTGGCCGCTCGCGTCACGCTCGAAGAAGTAGAGGGCGCCGGTATAGGACCCAGAGCCGTTGTGCAGCGGCGCGCCCACGACGATCACCTGGCCGTCGGTGGCGGCCGACATCCCAAACGCGTGGCCCGAGGCGGCGTCCGATGCGCGCAGGAGCTGCTGCTCAGCGAACGCCCCCGTGATCGGGTCCCGGTCCATCACCGAAACGGCACCGGTCCTTGGCCCGGCGCTGTCATCGTTCCAGTTCCCGAAGACCACACGATCTCCATCAAGCCCGATCATGCCGCTGCTGAGAATGCCTCCCACCGCGCTTCCGCTGATCTCCACGCGCGCCGTTCGACCCCATGCACCGGTGCCGGCATCGCGATCAAAGATCTCAACGACACCTCCCAGAGTCGTCACGGCGTCCATGGGGAGCCCGATGGCGAGACGATCACCGTCCACGGCCATCGCCTCTCCCATTCGCATGTTCAGCGCAGGGTGCAGGGGAGCGAGCTGAGTCGCGCAATCCTGGACCAGAGGGAGCGGCAGCAGAGATACCAGCGCAGCGGCGATATAAGTCAACATCGAATTGGCGACCGTGAAAGAGGGGCGAGAGCGCGGGAAGAGTCTCCTTGGTAACAGGATCCCGCGAACGCGCCTGCGCCACGAAAAATCCGACCCTTTCCGCTCTCAGGCCGGCGGCGCTCGCTACGAAACCGCGGCCCTCGAGCCAGCCGCGTCGGTTTTTTGCGCCAAGACAATAGCCGCGGGGGGGGGC
>JBLIHL010000620.1:0-3615 GCA_047635895.1 Paracoccaceae bacterium
TTCACCGATTACGTCGATGAGCGTGTGGCGAAGCGGATGAGGCTGCGGAGGGCCGCCGCCGAATGGGGGCAGCTGGGCGCCATGGCGTCGACCAAGGAAGCTTCGATCGCGCGCTTGATCAAGCTGTTGGAGGCACCGAACAAGGAAGTACGAATCGCGGCGATCCAGGGCCTCGGGACGATGGGGGCGATTGTCGCCGTGCCTGATCTCGTCGAGCTCGTCGCGAGCGAAGACGAGGCCGTCAAGGCGGCCGCGCTCGACGCACTGGAGCGTCTCAAGCAGACGAAGAAGGACTGAGCCAGCCCGTGCTCGCGTGGGCTGGCTCAGGTTGGCTCTGGGCGGCTCTGGGCGGCTCTGGGCGGCTCTGGGCGGGCTCTGGGCGGGCTCTGGGCGGGCTCTGGCTCAGCCGCGCGCCTTACCGAATCGTGATCTTCGCAATCACCAGCAGCTCAGCGCCGTCACGCCCGATGGCCTGCGTCAGTACGTGACCCCAGGCTCCGTCGTTGAGCCGCGCCAGGCTGATGCCGCCCGCGGACTCGGTGACCGGGAGTTCGATGGGGAGGTCGAGGCGCATCTCACCCTCGAAGCGCGGGCTGTTCTTGTTCCCCGTGTCGGGTGCCGGGTGGTAGCTGACCGCCGTGATCGTTCGCGGGCGCTTCAGGTCCTCCTGGACCTGTACGTCAAACCACGCGCGAATGTCACCGGAGGCGGTTCTCATTGGAGAGCACCAGATTGAGGCCCCTTGGAACGTCGTCTTGACGATGGGGTCCGGTCCGACGGCTCCAGCGGCGATCTGCATGTCGTGATCCTGCAGATAGGCGGTTTCGATACCACTCACCAGGAGCGTTGCGTCATGCCCGATCGTAGTGCTCGAAAAGCGGCGGGTGGAGGGGTCGTTCGCGAATGCGCTCCAGTCTGTTGTTCCTCGCAGGGCCTTGGCGCCCGATGCGTTGAGCACCTGAAACCGAACATCGATCGCGTACTCGGCGACCGGCTGGGCCTTCGTGAGAGCCTGAATCGCGGCGGTAGCTTCCTGCGCTGCCTTGGATCCTTGGGGGCAGAGCAGGTGGGTGCCGATGGTGGGGACACGGGTCAAATTCAGCTGCTCGAGGAGCTCATGCTTGTCCAAGCGCTCCATCAGTGCCTCGGGCCCATAGGAACTCATGGACTGTCGGTGGTGCCCATAGCCTCCCGAAGGCGCGGCACGCGGTAGCGACAGGATCTCGGGCCGCATCGGTTGGAGCGCGTGCGCCCCGAGGGAAACGCGTGGCATGGAGCCCGAGGCGGTGTCTTCCCGGATCAAGAGGAGCATGAGCTCCTCCGCACCGGCGTCGATCACCATCGCTTCACCGTCGGCCAGGCGTGCCGATGACGCCCAGATGGAAGAGTGGACCGATGGAAGCTCGAGGACGGTGTCACCAAGAACGGGCAGCGTGATGCTGCGCATCGGAGCCGCTTCCGCGCCGCTGCGGCCCCACGTGCGGACGACGAACCCCGTGCCATCCGCCGCGTGATCCACGCGGACTCCGAGGTGTGTACCCGTGCGCAGAATGGACACCGTTGGATCCGCGACCACGGCGCCCTGGGCGATCTCCACGTCGTAGTCATGGAGGAATGACTTGGTCTGCGTCTGATTGAGCGTGGTGCGGCGACCGATCCTCACCGGGAACAGTGAACGGCGCTGGTTGGGTGCCTCGGAGAGCAGCGTGCTCGCTGCCTCAGCCGAGATCCAGCCCGCGCTTGCAAGGAGGGCCGGCGTCCGCGGAATCACGACCACCTCCACGTCTACGCTGTTGAGGTTGAGCGCTTCGAGCTGGCCGAGCGCAGCGGCCGCGGCGCGGTGGGCAGCCGCGTTTCCGGTCAAGCGGAGCCTGCGCTCATCATGGGCGAGGTCGGCTACTTCAGCACCTTCGGCGCTGCGGAGCGCAAAGCGTATGGCGTCGAGGCAGTCCTCGGCCTCAAGGTCGGTTTCCGGCCCGAGGTCGACGTCGTAACCACCGGGCTCCAGCCCGTCGATGGCCGAGGTCGACACGTGCAGGTCCATGGTGACCCCGGCGGGCGGTGGAACGCCCGCGGTGAGCGAAGGACGCAGGTCGTAATGACGCACGATCTCGGCGCTCTGGGCGGCAGGGCCGGCCTGCGCGCTGAATGCGTGGGGTGAGGCGGCGAGGGTGACTACGAAAAGTGCAGCGGCGCGGTGGACGCCGTGATTCGATAATGTCATGCAGGGAGAAGCGGCAGGGCATGCCGTGTGCAGGATGGGACGGGCCTAGCCTGGCCCACCCGTCCAGTTTCCCCGTACGGGGAAACTGGCCGCCGCATTGAACGGCGGTCTTACGTCTGGGCCGGAGGCTAGTGCAGCGCGCCCTCGATCAGGTTGAACGTCGCCTGCGCGGTGCCGAATCCGCCTGCGCTCGTGAGCAGGCCCCCGGTCAGATCAATGACGTAGGCGGAACCCGACCACGTATCGGCTTGATTGGTGAAGGGGCTTCCGATCACCGTCCTGTCGCCGTCGAGGGCCAAGCCCAAACCAAAGAAGTGCTGGGTCCCTCCGTCCGACGGGATGTCGCGGATTCCATCTCGTGAATAGTCAGGGCTAGAGGATGTCCAGGATGCCGTCCCCGTTGGTGTTGGTCAGAGTGGCGATGTTGGCTCGGTAGTTGACATTGGTCGAGAGCTTCATGGTCCAGGGGAAGTCCTCCTTGTCGCAGACGATGCCCAAGGCGACAGCGGAGAAACCGCGGGCCACGTCGGACGCCTTCTTCTCACTCTTGCCCAGGAGCATCTCGGTGAGCGGCTCCACCGAGCCCGCGTCGCCAATGAAGCCTAGCGCGCTCGCAATGGACGCCTGGGCGGAGAGGCCCTTCGCTCCACGAAGCATCTCTACGAGCCCTGTGACCGCCGACTTGTCACCCAGGAGACCCAGGGCGACCGCTGCCTGCCGGAGCAGGTCAGGTCGGAACTTCGACTTCTCGACGGTGTCGTTGAGCCGGCCCACCGCCGCGGTGGCCTGCATCAGCCCGAGGGCCACGGAGATGTTGCCGCGCGCCTCGTCCGTCGAAAACTCCCGCCTGTCGAGGAAGCCGAGGAGCATCTCCTGGGACTCGATGTCCTTGAGGAGGCCAAGCGCGATGGCGTAGCCGCCAATGAGCGCGGGGCTCTTCTCCTTCCTGGCCTCGTTGCGAACCGCGAGGACCACGCCCGGCGACAGCACGCCGGTCCCCTTGTTCAGCGCGTTGCCGTAGACACCGAGGGCCAGGGCAGCCCAGGGCTGCTTTTGACCCTTGCCCAGGGCAAGCGCCCTGAGCATCACCTTCTCGGCGTCCTGCTGGAGGTCACGGCTGCCATTGATGCCGGGACGGCTCCCCATTTCACCGAGAGCAATCAGCGCGAAGAACTCGGTCTGGTTGTCCGCCGACTGCTTGGCGATCCGAGACAGCGACTCGAGGATTCTCTCGTTCTGCTGACCTTCATCGCCCGTCTTGCCGGCGTTGCCAATCATCCCAAGCGCGATGCAAGCGGACTGCAGCACTTCGACGTGCTTCTCTTTGGAGTTCTGGTCCGTCAGTTCGAGCAGGCGCTCGATAACTTCACCGCGAACCTCCAGCATGTCCG
>JBLIHL010000621.1:0-3606 GCA_047635895.1 Paracoccaceae bacterium
TTCCGCCAATTCATTTTGACCAGCGTCAGCGCAATCTGCTTGCCGTCCGGGCTGGCGATGACGTCCAACGGCCATGCATTCTCGTCATCGAAGGCCACCATCTCGCGGCGACTGGTGTCCCACGCCGTCATGCCCCATGCCGCCGTCGTCGCGAGGCCCGCGAAAGCCACGCCGCCGAGCGCACGGCCCAGGGTTCCCTTCAGCGTGTCTGACCTGGCAGCACCGCGCAGCGAGACACACCAGCCCGCGGCCGCCGCCGCCAGGCAGAGAACCACCGGGTGCACCGCGAAGTACACGATGGTCCGCACCACGCTCGCCAGGCCGGGCACGCCCTCATAGGAGCTTGCCCAGTCGGGCGCCAGCAGCACGGTCCCGATAACCGCTTGGGCCATCAGTCCGACCACGGTCGCGGCCAGCGCGCTACGCACGGTCGCCGCCACGAGGCCGGTCGCGATCAGCGCGAGCCCAGCAGACCCGAGAAGCAATCGAACCGACGCCTCCCCGCCCGACGGCAGCACCTTGGTCCGCGCCATCCGGGTATCCAGCGCGAGGTCCACCGCGCCCACCCAGCACCAGAGCACGAACGCCCCGAGTGCTAGCGTTACCAGCTTCGCGTCCAGAACGGCCGAGCTTCGGACCGCCAGGGGACGCAGCGTTCCCGCGGGCACCGAGCGTCCGCCGCCACCAAAGAGCTCGGCACAGAGCGGAATCGTCCCCGCCCATGCCAGCACCCACCAGGCTTGCATCGGGTTCCGCAAGAGCGTCTCGGGCGTCACCTGTAGTAGCCACCGCGCCAGGTACAGCAGGGTCGCGCCCGCCAGGCACAGAACCACCATCATCGGCGCGGCGCCGCGCACCTCGGCGCGCAACAGGCCAGCCACAGAACGGCACCAGTCCAGGAACCTCATGCCGCCCTTCCGTCGCGTGCAACCGCTACCAGGGCGTCCTCTAGATCACCGTGTTCACTGCGCCCCCGCAGCTCATCCACGGTCGCCACCTCGGCCACGCGGCCATCGGCAAAGAGCGCGACGCGATCGGCACAGCGCTCGACGTCGGCAATGGAGTGCGAGACGAGCAGCACGCTGGCGTCGTGCTCGCACATGTGTTCGATGAGCCCCTCGGTAACGAGCCTGCGCGCCACCGGGTCCAGCCCGGAGAACGGCTCATCGAGAAGCAGCAGCGGCGGCCTGACCGCGAGCGCGGCCGTGACGTTCTCCAGCATCCGCTGGCCCTTCGACAGGTCGGCGTAGCGCATCGAGCCCTCGAGCCCGAAGCGCTCGAGGAAGCGCGCGGCCTCCGCGTCGTCCCAGCGAGGATGCAGCGCCTTCACAAGACGGAAGTGATCGCGGATCTTCATCCACTTCGGCAGCTCGGTTCGATCCGGCACGTAGCCAATCAACGATCGCAGCTCATGCCCGTTCTTCACGGGGTCGAGGCCGAGCACGTTGACCCGGACGTCTTTCGGACGGCGCCAGAAAGGCCGATAGGGCTCGGCCCCACAGAGCAGCGATAGGAGCGTCGATTTGCCCACGCCGTTCGCGCCCACGAGCGCCATGATCTCGCCGACTTGGACGTCGAGATCGACGCCCCGAAGGACGTCCTTGCGGGTCCATCCAAACCGCAGTCCGCGGATCGAAACTGCGGGTGCCCTGGTGGCGGAAGCCCTTGGGTCTGCCTGCATCGTCGTCTTCATAGTTATCGTCATACCGATTCTCCCTGTTCACCAGCCGGCTGCGCCGCGCCGTCACTTTCTTCATTCCCTTCCCGTCCGAGCGGCCACGCACGACAGGCGTCCTCCGTCAGTTCGATCACCTCGGCGGCCTCGAGGCCGGCCGCTAACGCGTCGCCCACGGCCCTGCCAAGGCGCTCCGCGACCATCCGGGTCCGGAACGTAGCGGCAATGCTGGGGCCCTCGGGCGTCACGAACATCCCGCTTCCGCGCCGCGACTTCAGAACCCCTGAGAGCTCCAGTTCGCGCCAGGCCCGGCTCACGGTGTTTGGATTGAGACGAGCCTCCTTCGCGACCTCGCGGACCGAGGGCAGGCGGTCACCCGCCCCGAGGCGCCCTGCTGCGACAGCAAAACGCACCTGGTCGGCCAGCTGCTCACTGGGGGTCACCGGGGACCGTGGATCTATATCGAACTGCACACGTGTCCTATCGGCCTAGGACAGTCGAGCGCTTGAGCTGCGGGTCGTATTTAGCGGCGGAACTGACGGGGAGCAGCTGAGGAGGGCTTTGAGGTGGAACGCAGCCAGGCAATACCGCCCCCTCCCCAAACCAGCACTGTGTTGCCGGTGTGTACGAGCCCTGTTTCAGCCGTGAACCACTTCGGGTCTGAGGCGATCTGGTCGAACCTCAGGGGAGCCTGTGCCGCTAAATTGGGGCTCTCCCCTGTTCCACATTGTGCCTATGTATCCAAGTATCCTCACGCTCTCAGCGTTTGCCGCGGGACTCTCCCCGCTGGCCGCCCCCTCGCTGGCCGCGCCTTCACTGGCGGCCCCGGCCGTTCAGGTCGCCGGCGAGTCCATCCGCCTCCCCCAGGACCCGACGATCTCCCCCGATGGACGAACGGTCGCGTTCGGCTGGCAGGACGACATCTGGTCCGCCCCCATCGGCGGCGGCGAGGCAACGCGCCTTACCTACCACGCCGGCACCGATTCCGACCCGGTGTTCAGCGCCGACGGAACGCAGATCTACTTCACCAGCGACCGCTCCGGTCGCTCGCAGATCCACGTGATGCCCGCCGCCGGCGGGCCCGCACAGCAGATCACCACTGACTCGAACCGCAAGAGCCTCCGCGACGTCTCGTCCGACGGACGCTACCTGCTCGTCACCCAGTCCACGGACCGGGGCTGGCACTACTCCGAAGCAGCGCGCGCCTTCCTGGTCGACACCGAGGGTGAAGAGCCCAAGCGCATGCTGTTCGACGCAGGCGTGGCCGACGCGGCCATGAGCCCCGACGGTACCAAGGTCCTCTTCGTCCGCGGCCGATCGTCACCGATCCGCAAGGGCTACACCGGCCCGCAAGCGGCCCAGCTTTGGCTCGCCGACCTCAGCACCCAGCCCGCCACGCTCACCCGCCTCGACGAGGACCGCGAGCGCTTCCAGAACATCGCCGCCATGTCGCCGATGTGGGGCTCCGACAGCCAGACCTACTACTTCGTCAGCGACCCGAACGGCGTTTTTGACATCTACGAAGGCAAGCTCGGCTCGGACGAAACGCGTCAGGTCACGAACGTCGGCGCTGACGGCAGCGATGACGGCGTGTTCGCGCCCGTCCTGTCCCGCAGCGGCACCACGTTCGCGATGCGCCATGGCTTCGGCATTGTGACCGGCAGCCCCAAGTCCGGCGAGCTCACCCCCATCGAGCTGACGGCCGCAGGGGACGGAACGAGCAGCGCGATCGAGCGCAAGCGCGTCACCGGCGCCACCGGCGTCGCGTTCACCTCCGACGGCAAGCAGATGGCGTTCATCGCCGGCGAAGATGTCTACGTCATGGACCGGATCCTGAAGGAGCCCGTCCGCATCACGCACACGCCGCACAATGAGGCGAACCTGCTCTTCAGTGAAGACGGCACCCGTCTCTTCTACACCTCGGACAGCTC
>JBLIHL010000622.1:0-3605 GCA_047635895.1 Paracoccaceae bacterium
CTGCCCCGCGCTGTTGATCGCGACCAGATCCTGGAATAGGTCAAGGTCCACGACCTGGAGCGTCAGGTCGTCGACCGTCTCGCTGTACCAGTACGCCCCGTCCACGGGATGAGTGCCAAGACCCGTACCGCCGCGGAACCGCGCCGTCAACCGCGAGGAGGGCGCGGCCGGGCGATGGTCGGCCTCGACGTCGGCCTGGATGGCGGCCAGCTCCTGCGCTAGAGCTCCGGCCTCGCCGGGCAGCGCGGCGGAGAGGTCGAACTGCTCCTGGGGATCGGAGATCACGTCGTAGAGGGCGCCGAGCCGGTACTTGTAGCGTCCGCGGCGCACCGCCTGGAAGTCTGCCGTGCTCGCGAGGTGGACGAATCTCTGGGGGTCGGGGGCGCCCCCCTGGAGCACAGCGCCAATGTCCTCGCCGTCGATCGTGATGCTCGGGTCGAGCGTTGCTCCCGCGAGGCCCGCGAGCGTGGGGAACAGATCCGTGATGGACAGCGGCGCGTCCTGGACGGCGCCGGTTGGAATCATCGTGGGCCAGCTAGCGCAGGCGGGAACGCGAACGCCGCCCTCCCACGTGCTGCCCTTGCCTTCCGAGTACGGCAGGTTGCTGCCGTCCTGGTAGGGAATGCGCTGGAACGTCGCGCCGTTGTCCGAAAGGAAAATTACGAGCGTCGTCTCGCGCAGCGCGAGCGCGTCGAGGCGATCGATCAGCACGCCGACAGATGCGTCAAGCTCCTCGACGGCGTCGCCGTAGTCGCGGCCGTCGGCGCTGATTCCCTGGAAAGCCGGGCTGGCGGTCGCGGGTTCATGGGGCGCCGCATAGGACGCGATGCAAAAGAAGGGCTCACCTGAGGCCGCACTACGCTCCAGGAAATCCACGGACCTCGTGGTGACGTCGAACGCGTCGTAGCGGAGGTCGGGCTCGTACTCCAGCGCCCCGAGCACGCTGTCCTTCAGGACGAGCGGGATCCCCGTCGGTCCCCACAGGATGCCGCGGAACTCGTCAAATCCCTGGCCTGTGGGCTGCTGCTCAGGAGCATCACCGACGTGCCACTTGCCAAAAATGGCCGTGCGGTATCCGACCGTCTTGAGCACCTCTGCGATCGTCACTTCGGCTTGATCCATGCCCTTCGGAGCCCATGCACCAATGGGACCGGGAACGCCGACCCGGTGAGCGTAGCGTCCGGTCAAGAGAGCGACCCGCGAGGGGGAGCAGGTCGGGTGGGCGTAGAACGAATCCAGGCGCATGCCGCTCGCGCAGAGATCGTCGATCCTGGGCGTTGCGATGACCTGGCCGCCGAAGGCGCCAACATCTCCGTAGCCCAGATCGTCCGCTATGACGATCAAGACGTTGGGCTGCGTGACTACGCCGTCGGCACCTGCACCGACGCCGCCCCCAGGCATCGATGATCGTCCTTCCACGGTGGGACAGAGAGCCGTGGCCGCCGCGAAGATGAGGGCTGCGAGGGCTTGGGTCGTAGGTAGGCGCATCAAGTGTGGAAGGAAACCGGACCGTCTCAGTCTGGATCCGAGCGAAGGGCGGGACGAGCCCCCTAAGTCTGCCCTGCAGCTGAGCACGGGGAGGGAACCGAACCGAAAGAGTCCCAAAGCCGAGCATCCTCGCCGTGAAAATGCCCTCCACCGGACGGAAAGGAGGTGCGCTCCTCCCTTCGCTAGGGGCTCCCTTGGCTTTCCAGGCCGCCTTGCTACCCTTCGCCGCGTGAAACGATCGGTTCCCCGCCCCCTGCTACCGCTTGCCTGGATAGCCCTCGGCCAGCTCCTGCTCGCCGGTGGGGCCTTCGCCCAAGAGTCGGGCGCAGAGTCCGACCATATCCTGCGCTGGACTCTAGGGGACGGATTGCGAGCTCATTGGGGCGCATTCGAAGCGCGGATACGCCCACGCTTTCACTTCGACCTGGTGGACCCGCGGTTCCGCGAGATCAGCGAGCAGCTTGGCGAGCCATTCGAGAGGCAGATCGACGTCCGGCGCGCCCGCCTGCTGGGAGACTTTGGTTTCCAAAAGGGGTCTGCCCTGGAGTCATGGAGCCTCCGAGCCCAGGTGGACTTCTCGGACAGCCACATCGACTGGAAGGACCTCGTCGCGTCGTACGCGGGCTTGCCGGCACTCCAGCACGGAGCAGACACCCGAATTCGGGCGGGCCACTTTCGCGAACCCTTCGGGCTCGAGGCCATGACGAGCGTTTCGCACCTGCCCTTCATCGAGCGCTCGGCCGCCAGCAACGCCTTCACACCCGGCCGATCGCGGGGCGTTCAGTGGAGCGAGCAAACGGACCATTCACTCCTTCAGCTGGGCTGGTTCCGCCGTGCGGACGGAGACGTGTTCCCGAACGAACTCGGCGAGGAGACCGCTGTCACCGCGCGGGGGCTCTGGCAGCGGGGCCGCGAGCCCCTCGCTGGCTTCGAGCTAGTGCAGGTGGGCGGGAGCCTCTCGCTCCGCCAGCCCGGCGAGGACGCGCTGCGCTTCTCGGCGCGTCCGGGCAGTCAACTCATGAACCGGATCGTTGACACCGGCGGGATCGATGCCGACTCCGCCGCGACTCTGGGCGTGGAATCGCTCATGCAATGGGGCCAGTCCAGCCTCGTCGCTGAGCTGTTTGGCGCGCACGTCGACGCGAACGGCGGCGAGGACGGGTCGCTCTTCACCGGCGCGCACCTTGGCTTCTTCACGTTCCTGACGAAGGGCCACGCCGCGCGCTGGAATCCGCGCCGAGGTGGCATCCGAAGCGCCAGGGTTCCGGACGGGCTGCACGCGGACGAGCCAACGAGCGGCGCACTGGAAGCTGCGGCGCGCTTGACCTGGGTCGACCTGGATAGCGGCGACGTCGACGGCGGTAGGTCGGCAGACCTGGAGGTCGGACTCAACTGGTATCTCCAGCCGACCACCCGGTTCATGCTGCACTGGATTGGCGCGCGGATCGACGCGCCCGGAGGGAGCACGGCGTTCGGCAGTGCCGTCCTCGCGCGAATCCAGCTGCAGCTTTGATGGCCCAGGAGCGTGCCCGCCATGCCCTGAACCAGACCGCTGGGCGCCGCGTGCTGGGAGAGGTCGATCGGCAGGCTCCTGCTGCCTGACTGGAAGCCCACCCTCCCATGCACCCGTTGAATCTGGGTTTGTGCGCCTTCCGGCACGGACCTACACTACCCGCATGAGAACTTGGAACGTCTACCTCTCGGGCGAGGTCCACACGGACTGGCGCGACAGCATCATTGCAGGCGCGGAGCGGCTCCAGCTCCCCATCACCTTCACGTCCGCGGTGACGGACCACCCCGCGAGCGACGCCGCGGGCGATCGGCTGCCGCCCGTGAGCGAGGGCTTCTGGCGCGACCACAAGTCGGCCAAGGTGAACGCCATGCGGACGCGCACGCTCATCCGCGACTGCGACCTCGCCGTCGTCCGGTTCGGCGACCGCTACAAGCAGTGGAACGCCGCGTTCGACGCCGGGATGCTCGCCGCGCTCGGGAAGCCCTACGTAACGCTGCACGGCGAGGATCTTGTGCACGCGCTCAAGGAGGTCGACGCCGGGGCGCTGGCGTGGGCGACGGACGTGGAACAGGTCGTCGAGGTGCTCGCGTACACGGTCGGCCGC
>JBLIHL010000623.1:0-3603 GCA_047635895.1 Paracoccaceae bacterium
CCTATCTGATCCCGACTCCCCCCCATCCCCCAACGATCGCGCGCTTCTGGAATCTGCTTCGCCGACCCCGGCCCGGCACTCCAGAGACATGCCATCGACGAACTCCCCCTTTCGACGACCGTCTACGCGTCTTCCACTGAACTATGCGGACCCGTCTCACGCTCCTGCCGTTCCTTATCACGGCCTCGGTTGCCTGCCAGGCTCCCGAACCCCAGAACGCAGCGAACGACCCGATCGCCAGCGGCGTCAGTTCCTCCCCTACAGCGCGCCCCAACGCTGAGCTCTTCACGGCTCCGCTGGAAGCTGGCTCTGGAGGCGGTGCCGGCTTGGCACTCGCCGCCAACGTCACGGCCGCTCAAACCGAGCAAGATGGCTTCGATCTTGCGCAGATCCGCATGCAGAAGAGCCGCGCGCTCTCGACGCAGTTCGCGGGCCTCGCTGAGGAAGCACTCAACCGCGGTGACATCAACGACGCCGTCGAGCAGTTCGCGAGCGCGATCGAGCTTGATCCGTCGAACGATGAGGCACGTGAGGGCTTCCGTCGCGCCTTGGCGATGAAGGGTGACCCCCTCGCTTCTGCGAACGAAGAGTTCCGCTCGAGCACGGAAAAAGTAGAGGTCCGCGAGGCCATGGCGCGCATGCGCGCCGAGGACTTCGCCGCTTCCGCACGCGTGGCAATGGGCCAGGGCGACTACGGCGCCGCTGTCCAGAACTTCCGCCAGGCAGAAGCGATCCTCAAACTGAATCCGCTCATCGCGACGAGCTCGCTCGACGAGCAGATCATCCGCGGCGAGCTGGAGGCTGCCATCAACCTGCGCACCGAAGCACAGGCCATGACCCTTCAGCGCGAGCGCGAGGATGCCGAGGAGAAGGTGGCTCAGCTTCAGGCTGAAGAAGCCAACCGACTCGAGAACAAGCTTCGCGAGTACTACCAGCGCGCTGACCGCGCGTTCCGCGCCGAGAAGTACAGCGAGGCCGCCAAGTTCGCCGAGCTCATCCTCATCCGCGACCCGGGCAACCGTTTCGCAACTGAGATGCACGAGATCGCACGCGAGTCCGGGCACGCCAAAGTGTCCGGCCGCCTGCGCCGCGACTACCGCGAGGCATGGCTCCGCACCTTCGACGAGCTGCGCACCATGGACATCCCGCAAACGGATGCCCTCGTGTTCGACATCGATCGCTGGAAAGACGTCGTCGACCGCAGCCCCCTCTCCGAGCTCCAGCTCGAAGCCGCTGCCGACCCCGAGCGCGACGCCGTCCTGGCCCGCCTTGAGCAGATCCTGGTCCCCGCCCGCTTCGACAACGACGGCGAGGGCGTTCCACTTGCGAACGTCGCGGACTTCCTCCAGCAGCAGTCCGGCATCAACTTCCAGCTCTCGACGTCCGTCAAGGACCTCGACGAGGAAGAGACCGCCGTCAAGCTCCAGCGTTCCGAGGGCAGCGTCATGCTGGTCCTCAACCTGATCGCTGAGACCGTCCCGGAAGTTTCCTGGAAGGTCGAAGACGGCGTCGTTCTCTTCGTCACTGCCGAAGAGCTGACGGGTGGCCAGGTCAACGCGACCTATTCCGTCGCCGACCTCGTGACCCCTATCCCGGACTACGCTGCGCCCGACATCAACGTCGAGCCGTCCCAGGGCCTCGCCCTTCCGGAAGAGGACATCGAAGAGCGTGAAGCCAACGTCATCGGCATCTCGCAGCTCGAAGAGCTGATCCGCAACAACGTGGCTACGGCCTCTTGGGAGAACGATCCCGCTAACTCGATCCGGGTAACGGAGCGCGGCCAGATGGTCGTCAACCAGACCCCTGAGGTTCAGCGCCAAATCGTATCCCTCCTCGAGGACCTGCGCGACTCGACCGGCATCCTCGTGGACATCCAGGCTCGCTTCATGCGCGTCGAGGACAACTTCCTTGAGGACATCGGCGTGGACTTCCGCGGCCTCGGCCAGCCTGGCCTTGGCGTCGACAACCAGGAGTTCAACGACTTCGGTGACGGCTCCTCCGAGCTCGGCAACGAGATCGGTCGCACGAGCGACATCGGCGCGTTCTTCGACGACGGTGCTGACGGCAGCTTCAAGGCGCGCGTCGAGGACCTTTACGACACGCAGCTTGGCTCCGACGACTTCCAGGCATCCGGCGGACTCTCATTCCAATGGGCGTTCCTGAACGACCTGCAGCTTGAGCTCATCCTCCGCGCTGTTCAGAAGAGCGAGCGCATCGAGACGGTCACGGCCCCGCGAGTCACGGTCAACAACGGCGCACGCGCCAACGTTTCCGTCCTCAACCAGGTCGCCTACGTCCAAGACTTCGACGTCCAGATCGCGCAGGCAGCGTCCATTGCTGACCCGATCATCAAGGTCATCCAGGACGGCGTCATCCTCGACGTTCGCCCGGTGGTGTCCGCGGACCTGCAGTTCATCACCCTTGAGCTGCGTCCGACGATCGCTGTACTGAAGCGTCCGATCCGCGAGGCCCCCACGACCCTGGGTACGTCGAACTCCGTGACGATCCAGCTCCCGGAAGTTGAGATTCAACGTGTTCGCACGTCGATCCCGATCCCGGACGGCGGCACCGTGCTGCTTGGTGGACTCAAGGAGTCGACGAAGCAGGACATCCGCTCGGGCGTTCCGCTGCTCAACAAGATCCCGCTCCTCAGTGCTCTCTTCGAGCGTAAGGGCAACTTCATCAGCAACAAGAAGCTGCTGATCCTGCTCAACGCACAGATCGAGATCCCGTACGAGCAGGCTCCGAGCGACGCTGAGCTCGGCCGCGACCTCTAGGCCGCAGAGCCCTCCCCCGTCGACGTCAGACTCCTCGGAGAATGCGTCAACACTGACCAGCCGGCCCCGGAGCAATCCGGGGGCGGCTGGCTCATTGATGGGCCAACTCGATGATGGGCCAGCTCGATGATGGCCCAGCGGGATGACGGAGGCTGATCAGCTCGGGCCCCGAGCGAGAGACCAAGAGCCAGCCCGCCAATCGCCGAGTCAGAGCAGGCGCCCCAGACCCCAGACCCCAGGCCCCAGACCCCACCCTGGCCAGGTGCCCGGTTGCCCCTGGACACTGACAGCAACGGTTGCGAGCCGCCTGGGAGCGCCGGCCGTATGTATCGACCAGGTTCATAAATTCGCAGCTCGCCCTGAACCACCCACGCCTCCACACCGTTATCTCCCCACGGATCGACCACTAGACCCTTCCCCGGGCCCACGGTTGGTTCCCTTCCGCGGGTGTCCTAAGAGCACAGGCGGCAGAGACGGGTCGCATTTTTCTCCGGGGTGGCAGCGCAGGACGCCATCTCTCTATTTCCCAAGGGAAGTCGCGTCACGTATCCTCTCCGCCGCTTCACCCCGCCCATCGGCCTATGCCGCAGGGCGCCAAGTTTGCCGAACGTCCTGCGTCACCGCCCAACGTCACTCGTCTAGCGTCCAACTGAAGGGGCCCCACCTACAAGGGGCTCACAAGCTGGCATTCCCGAGTGCCCCCCCAAAGGTCGCCCCTCGTCGTCGCCCTTAGTCCACGGACCCATCATCGTTCTCCCGATGCGCTTTCACGCTTTGAACCGACACACCGCCGCGCCGCGTTCCCACTCGCTCCCGCGCCTTCCCC
>JBLIHL010000624.1:0-3570 GCA_047635895.1 Paracoccaceae bacterium
GGAGGATGAGCTCCGCGTGGTCCTTCATGATGGGGTTGTCGTCAGGGTTCTGGCCCAGGAAGAAGCGGCAGAGAAGACCCACAGCGGTGAGTGCCTCACCCGAGTCGGTCGGGTACTGCTCCTGGTTCATGCCGGCGACGCGGGACGAGGGTGAACCGCGCTCCGTGTAACCAACCCGGCCCGTGCCTTCGTCCGTCATCTCGTCGAAGAACTGGATCGCCGCGACGTAGGCCTCGTTGTCGATCTTGAGCTTGCCTTCCTCAGCCGACTTCATGGCGAAGATCATCCATCCGGTCACGGACGTATCGCTGTCGCCATCGGGCGGGACAGCGTAGCGCCAGGCACCGTACGGATTACGCGCGCGGCTGATGTAGTTGATCGCCTTCTGCGCCTTGGTCTTCAGCAGGATCGACTTGTCGATGTAGTACGTCTCGCACATGGCGAGGGTCGCGATCGAGTGGTCGTACAGGAACGCTTGGCCGAGCTCCTGTCCGAAGATGCCGGTCTCCTTGTCCTGCTGGCCAGCGAGCCACTTGATGCCCTTCTGGACGACTTCCCTGTAGGCGCCGCGGGTCATCGTGTGACCGTCACCGAGGAAGGCGAGGAGCGCGAGGCCCGTCACGCCGATGTCGTGGTTCGGGTCACCGCCGTCGGCGCGCTCGTTTTGATCCTTTTCGTCGTCGTGCTTCCAGAACTCGTCGGCGTCCCAGCCGCCCGATTCGTCCTGGTGGTTCTTGAGCCACTCGAGGCCGTCCTTGATGGCCTGCTCGGTGCCCGTGCCGCCCGCGGCGCGGAGGTTACGACGGCCGCCGAAGCGCCCACCGTACTTGCCGCCGGCGCCGCCGCCGATGCCGAGGACCGCGTTGGAGTTGTTGCTATCGAAGGGGGAGTCGGCGTTGGAGTCGTTGCCCTCGGAGGACTCAAAGTCCTCGTTGGTGTCCGTCTCATTGTGGTCCGAAACCTCGAAGTCCTCGATGATCGGCTCCTCCTCGGTCTCCTCTTCCTCGATCTCCTCTTCTTCTTCCTCTTCCTCCTCGATCGGCTCCTCGGGCGGCTGCTCGATGCTCGCCTCGACGTTCGTCTCGGGAGACTTCTCGAAGACGCTCCACGGGATGGCTGCGACGATGAGGAACAGCACGAAGTGCAGCGCGCCTGAAATCAGGAGCCACGGCGCCTTGGCCATCCACTCGTAGAGGACGTCGTTGAACGTTTCTTCCTCTTCCCAAGGCTTGGGCATGGAGGACTCAATCTGGATATCGCTGTATTCGTTGCTCATGAGCGGTGGCGCGTTCTTCTCGGGGCTCCTCATCGGTGGCAGAAGTTGCCGTGACGGAGGGGCGCGGATCGCAGGGAGGTGCCCCTGATCAGGAACACAGAGGTCAGGACCAGGATGGGGCCGGGGTTGGGGGGCAGCGCGAGGGCGGCATCAGCGGGTCCCAGGAGTTGCTGGGGTGCTGGATAGGCCTTCGCGGGGCTCCAATGGACTAACGGGGCGCCCGTTGGAGGGTTCAGAGGTTATCCGGGGAAATTGACGGTGACTACCCAGCGCTTGAGAAGCGAGTAGGGTCGCCGGGGGAATTCTACCGGGAGCGCAGGCGGCGGCCAGCCGAGAGGAACTGTCTGCGGAGGTCGTCGGGCGCAAGGTGCGTGGTGCGGACAAGCTCTGCAAGTCCCCTGGCCACGCGGACTTCGGATGCTTCCTCCGCGACGGCTTGGCGCAGCTTCACCTGCAGCTCCAGGGTGTCGAACGGCAGCGCCTCGGTGGCCTTGCTCCGGTCCACGATCTTGAGCAGGACGTAGGCCTGGGGCACGCCCGCGGAATTGAATTCGAGCACCGAGCTCAGGTCTCCCGCAGGGGCGTCCGCGACGAATGCCTTCACCTCGTCGATCTGGGTCGTGAAGTCGCGCTGGAACAGCTCCGCGAGGCGCTCGGTGGGCACGTCCTCGACGAGGCTCTCCTTGCCTCGCAGTTCAGGCGCCACGAAGGTGTTGATGGCCTCGTCGAACGTGAGCACCTCGTCCTGGATCCGCTGGCGCAGGGTTTCGATCTCGGTCCGGACGCTCTCCGCGGGCTTTCCGCCCGGCGTCACCATCAGCACGATCCGCTGGATGGAGACCCGGCCCTGGCGGTTCCGGCCGACGACTGCGTTGACCTTGGGGTCCCGCGACTCGTTGTACTCGCGGTAGCGGGCAAATTGGATGCCGGGCCGGATGAACGAGTCGACGAAGACGCGACCGGTGGCGCCGGGTGTGTTGCCGGTGATGGAGCGTTCCCAGAGGTTGGCCAAGAGGCCTTCTCCGAGCAGGTCCTTGTACTCCTGGGGGGTGATGCCCATGCCCTCGAAGAGCGCCGCGGCGGACTGAGCACCGCCCATTTCGTCCAGCTTGGCGCGAAAGTACCGCTCTCGCTCCGCTTCGATGAGTTCCTCCTCGTAGCCCTGGGAGCGTCCGCCCTGGATCTTGAGGCGCTGCTCGATCAGCTGTGTCAGCGCCGCCGAGGTTTGCATTTTCTGCCGCATCTCAGGCTTGAGGTCCGGCTGGTCGACGGTGGGGTCGTCGAAGCGCGGGCCAGAGAGCCAGGCGAACACATCGATCCGGCTGATGAGTTCTTCGCCGACTACGGCCACGTGGAAGTTGCCGTACTGCTCCAAAAGCCGAAGCTCCAGCTCGGTACCGGGCTTCCAGGGGCCCGGATCCTCCAATTCCTGCGGAGCCGGAGCGACGGGAGAGGCCAGCAGCAGTGCCGTACCGAGAGTGGTGAGAAGCGCCATGGGAGCAGTCTCACCCCTTGAACGGTACATCTCAAGCCGCACCGCTCTTTTCCCGGAGGCTAGCTTCGGGTCAGGGTGCGAAGGAAGCCAGGTTCCTGATGGGGGGATTCGTTCTTCATGGTTGCGTGCGACAGGTTAGCCGCTGAGCCGCACGGCATGGGCTCGACCGGCTCGGGGGCGCCCGGGGTTTCATGCAAGGCCCGCGTCGCGTCCACCTGGCGAGCGCTATCCTTCGGTCATGCAACCCGCCGATCTACCGTGCTTCGCTTCTTTCCTGACCTTGGCGCCTGTGCAGGAGATCACGAGCGACGACACCTTCGCGCTTGTGGGGCTGGTCTCAGTGATCGCTCTCCTGGCGGGGCTGGCAGATATTGTGCAGCGCCGCATGGGCAAGGGCTTCCCGATCCCGCTGCTGATCTACAGTCACCTGGCGGCGATCTTGGTTTTCGTCTACGTCATGCTGAGCCTGCTGGATGACGTAGAGGGCGAGGTGGGGCACTGGCCGTTGTATGTCGCGCTGCTTCCGCTGCCGTTCATTGTCCTTGGGCGGGTGCTGCCGGTGAAGAGTGCAGCGGACTGAAGGGCTGTGCCGTTTGTCCCGCCGTATCGCCGTATCGCCGTATCGCCCGAAGCCGTCCCGTGCGTCCGCAGGACGCCCGGGCCATAGCGCGGGCCCGTAGGGCTCGTGCGGCCCGGCGCGAGGCTCGCCCTCGCGGCCCCTCCGGCGAGGAGGCCCGTGCGGCAGCACGCCCGTCCGGCGAGGACGCCTGCGCGGCGAGCGCCGGAGGCATAATCGCTA
>JBLIHL010000625.1:0-3567 GCA_047635895.1 Paracoccaceae bacterium
GGGCTGGTGGTTCGTCTGCCGCTGGCTCGTCGTCTGACGCGCCCATAGACGTACATCGCTCCCTCCCCAACAGACTCACGTCTCCTTTCACCATGAACAAGTTCATCGGCATCGTGCTGACCCTGGTCATCGCGTTCGGCTTCCTGGTTCCCCAGCTCTTCCTCTCGAAGTCCTTCGCGATGGATCGGGGCAACGTGATCGACGCGCCCCAGGCCGAGATTCAGGCCATCGTGGGCGATCTCTCGACCTGGAAGGATTGGACGGCGTGGAACAAGGAGGCGGACCCCTCGCTCGTATACACGTACATCGGCGAGGCGAACACCGTCGGTCACTCGATGGAGTGGACGGGTGATGAGCTCGGCAACGGCAAGCTGACGCTGACCGGCATCAAGCCCGGCCAGATCGACTACGACATGGAGTTCGAGGGCGACGGTAACTCCCGGGGTGCGATCATCCTGGAGCCAGCCGTTGGCAAGGACGGCAGCACCGCGGTGCGCTGGGAGTTCAGCGGAACGATGGAGGGCATGCCCTTCAACCGCTACTTCGGTCTCCTGATGGAGAAAATGGTGGGTCCAGACTTCGAGCAGGGTCTGGTCGATCTCAAGGCGCTCGTTGAGTCCAAGAAGTAGCGCCGTTGCGCATTCTCTACGTCACGCACCTCTATCCGCCGGACTTCACCGCGGGTGTGGAGGTGTTTGCCCAGACGACCGCCGAGCTGCTCCAGGCCGGCGGACACAAGGTTCGTGTGATCACGACGCGCAAGGACATTGCGCGGCGTGATCTTTCGACCCAGGAGGTCGGGGCGGCCGAGGGGACGGGCGTGACCGTTCTGGAGCTCGTGAACAACCTGTTCGCGGAGGAGTTCGAAGAAACCTACCGCCGGCCTGAGATCGACCGGATCGTGGGCGACGAGCTCGATCGTTGGAAGCCGGACGTGGTGCATGTGCATCACCTCTTGTACCTGTCGTCCGGAATTCTCGATGAGTGTCGGCGTCGAGGCGTGCCTGTCGTCATGACGCTCCATGACTTTTGGGTGGGGTGCGCACGCTTCGGCCAGCTCATCCATGCGAACGGTTCGCGCTGCGTGACCGTGGATCCGGTTCGCTGCGGGACGTGCTTGCCGACTCTTAACTGGCGCCAGTCCAACGCGGCCCGCCGGCTCGCGAAGGCGGTCAACGCGGTCGCAGAGACCGCCAGGATCGACCTCAAGGCGCCCTTGATCAGGGCGCGCCGGTTCCGCGATGCGCGCCGGCTGGACGCGGGCCTCACGCCAGAGGCTCCCGAGTGGACGCCGCCCATGGACGCCGTGGCCGGAGAGTTTGAGGGGCGAGCGCGAACGCGGGTCGACTACTTACTCGAGGTCGTCGGGCGGACGGTGGACCGACTGGTGCTGCCGGCGGCGTTCATGCTCGACTGGTACACCCGCTTTGGTCTCGATGCGTCGCGGATGATCGTCGAGACGACGGGCGTGGACTGGGAGGGGGCGACGTCGGTGCCGCGTGTGGCGCGGAAGGAGGGAGAGCCAGTGCGCTTCCTTTTTCTGGGTTCGCTGGTGCCACACAAGGGCGCGCACGTCTTGCTCGAGGCGTGGGGCGGGCTTTCCAAGGACGATCAGGCTCGCGGGACGCTGCGGCTGTTTGGTCCAGACCAGCACCAGCCCGCCTACGTGAGCGCGCTCCGCTCCCAGGCAGACGGGCTCGGGCTCGAGCTTGGTGGCCAGCTCGGACGAGATGCGGTTCGGCGGGCCATGGCCGAGACGGATGTGCTTGTGGTCCCAAGCCTGTGGCTGGAGATCCGGCCGCTTGTGATGCTCGAGGCCTACGCCGCCGGTGCGCGCGTGATCGCGACGGACCTTGGCGGGATGCGCGAGGCCATCGACGACGGGCTGCCCGGCCGCGTGGTGCCTGAGGGTGACGCGGTGTCGCTGCGCGAGGCGCTGCTCGAGGAGATCAAGCTGCACGAGAGCGGCGCGGTCGATCCGGCGCCGGAGAGAGTGCCCACGGAGCTATTCCGCGGCTGGCCGGAGGTGGCCCGGAGCCTCGAGACGCTCTACCAGGGCCTCGTGAGCGGGAAAGGTCACTCGTGATGGCTCCGTTACCCGCTACGCTCTAGGCATGGCTACGACCTGGACGATTTCACGCCGCCAAGGCACCTGCGCCAAGACCGGGCATGAGTTTGGAGACGGCGAGCGCCACGTGTCGCTGCTGCGCGTTAACGAGGGCAACCTCGAGCGCATGGATCTGGCGATGCCCGCCTGGCGCGAGATGCGTGCAAAGATCGATGCCGGGGACCCGTCCGAAGAGGAGCCGCTGTTCTGGTGGATGACGCGACATGAGGTCGCGAAGAAGAAGTCGGTTCAGCTGGACATGGAGTCCCTGTCTGCGCTCTTCGTTTCGCTGGAGGGGCGTGAGGAGGTACCGGTGCGCGAGCTCCGCTATGTGCTCTGCCTGCTGCTGATGCGAAAGCGACGGGTCAAGGTCGAGAAGGTGCTCCGTGAGGATGGCGTGGAGTCATTCATCGTGAAGCGTCCCCGGGAAGACACGCGCTACAAGGTCTACGTCTACGACTTCGAGCCGGAGCACCTGGATCAGGTGCGAGCCCAGCTCCAGGCGGTGTTCGATGGGTCAGAAGGGCCCAGCGGAGTTCGGCTGTCGGGCGAGGACGAGGGCTGCGCTATCGAGCCAGCCGGGGAGTCTGGTGGGGGGGAAGCCGAATCCGAATCCGCGGACCCTGCATCGCAGGCGGACGAGGCGGTCACGGATGCGGACCCGGTCAGCGACCCAGAGGGCGACCCAGAGGGCGACCCAGAGGGCGATTCAGACGACGAACCGGACGACGAGCCGGAATAGCCGCAAGTAGCCCCGCACAGGGGTGATCACTCGGAGGCGCAGCCACCCAAGAGCCTGGATCCAGCTCGCCATGACGGCGGCTGGGTGCCAGGTTTCTTCGTGTGTCGGATGTCTGGGGGGCCGCAAGTGGACGCCGGGTTCCTTGGCCTGTGGCCGGTGCCATGGGGCGTGGCCACTAGATGTTGCGTAGGGGACCCTCTAGTGGGTCTAAAGGCACATTCTGTGGTGGGTGGCCGCGTTTTCGCTAAGTGGCTGATGGGAAACAACTTAGGGATTTAGGTTCAGGGCCATTGCGGGGGCCTCCGGGGCACGGCACTCTAGGTCCGTGGCACAAGAAGGCAACCAGGGGCAAGCAGAGGCAAGGGAGACCAGGTCATGAGTTTCTTGTCCGGGCGCTTCCTCGGTGCTTCAGATCACCCAGTTGACCAGAAAGGCCGTATGTCCATCGCTAAACGATTCCAGACCGCGCTCGATTGCGATGAAGAGGGCCGCCTCGGCGGTGTTCTTTGCGTCGAGCGCCGCCAGGACGCCCGCTGCCTCTGGGTGTTCAACGGCGCAGGTTTCGACAAGGAGATGGATAAGTTCGACACCGGTGCCCTCGATCTCGAGGGTGATTCGGACGCCGATCACGGCGAACAGCGTGACTTCTTCGAGTTCACCGCGCCCTTCACGCTCGATAACTCGGGCCGCCTCGTTATGCCCCAGGCCTTCCGCGAGG
>JBLIHL010000626.1:0-3549 GCA_047635895.1 Paracoccaceae bacterium
TGTATTTATGCGCCCATCGCCTGACGGCGCTGGAGCGATTATGTCCCTGTGCGCTCGCCGCGCAGGCGTCCTCGCCGGACGGGCGTGCTGCCGCACGGGCCTCCTCGCCGGAGGGGCCGCGAGGGCGAGCCTCGCGCCGGGCCGCACGAGCCCTACGGGCCCGCGCTATGGCCCGGGCGTCCTGCGGACGCGTGGGACGGCTTCGGGCTGGGCGGCACGGCACAAGGGCACGGCGCAAGGGCACGGCGCAAGGGCACGGCGCAAGGACATGCGCCAACACTCACCAGCACAGCCGTAGGGCTCACTGCACATGCTCTCGTACGTGCCGCAAGATCCTCCGCAGTGACGCCTTGAGGAGAACCTGGGCCACAACTTTCTGAGATCCGGCATAGTCGAGTCTCAAGACCTTCCACCGAACTGATTCTCCCACCGTACTCAGATCCGCTCCTTCAAGGCGAGCAACGATCGAGACCTTACCCAAGCACTCATTACATGGCAGACAATAGAGGCGTCGTCTATCTCGGCACTCCCCAAGTGGAGGTCCAGAACCTCGCATTCCCGAAGCTCGAGCACAAGGGCAAGAAGCTTCCGCACGCGGTCATCCTGAAGCTCGTTGCTACGAACATCTGCGGTAGCGATCAGCACATGGTACGGGGGCGTACCACAGCGCCCAGCGGCTTGATCCTCGGGCACGAGATCACCGGTGAGGTGGTGGAACTCGGCGACGACGTGGAGTTCCTGGAGAAGGGCGACATCGTGTCGGTGCCGTTCAATGTCGCCTGCGGTCGCTGCCGGGCCTGCCGCAACCAAGACTCCCACGTTTGCGGAACGGTGAACGGGGATCGAGCGGGTGGCGCCTACGGCTACGTGGACATGGGCGGCTGGGACGGAGGCCAGGCGGAGTACGTCATGATCCCCTACGCGGACTACAACCTCCTGAAGTTCCCCGACCGCGACAAGGCGATGGAGAAGATCCTCGATCTGACCTGCCTCTCAGACATCCTGCCCACTGGCTACCATGGGGCCGTCAACGCCGGCGTTCAGCCGGGATCGACCGTCTACGTGGCGGGCGCAGGACCCGTCGGGCTTGCCTGTGCTGCCTCAGCCCACCTGCTCGGCGCGGCCGTCGTGATCGTCGGCGACATGAACGAACGCCGCCTTGCGCAGGCTCGAACGTTCGGCTGCGAGACGATCGACCTCTCCAAACACGGCGACGTGGGCGAGCAGGTCGATCAAATCCTTGGGGAGCCGCTCGTCGACGCCGCGGTGGACTGTGTGGGCTTCGAGGCCAGCGGTCACGGCGAGCAGTCGCGTGAGGAACACCCCGCAGTCGTCCTGAATACGACCATGAACATTACGCGCGCGGCGGGTCGCATCGGCGTACCGGGCCTCTATGTCACTGAGGATCCGGGCGCACAAAGCGACGCTGCGAAGACGGGCAACCTGAACGTCCGCCTCGGACTGGGCTGGGCGAAGGCCCACTCACTACACACGGGGCAGACGCCCGTGCTGCGCTACAACCGCCAGCTCATGCAGGCCATCCTGCACGACAAAATCAAGATCGCCGACGCGGTCAACGTCCACGTGATCACCCTGGACGAGGCCCCCAGCGGCTACGAGGCATTCGACGGCGGCGTGGCACGCAAGTACGTCATCGATCCGCACGGCCTCGTGCCCGCAGGCCCGCGCTCGTCGGAAGCTCACAGGAAGGCGACCAAGTAAGTTCCAGCAACGCGCCGGGCCTTCTCCGCGTGGCGATTTGCAGCCAGCATCCTCCGCGAGGGTGCCGGCTGCTTCCCTGTCTCCTGTGAGGCGTCGCGACCCACGCGACATCCTCGAGTCAGGTGATGCCTCGAAGCGAAGCGCAAGTGCCGCTGATGGGGCGCTTGGGTGCGAAACGAAGTGGCCTTCTGATTCGCAGCGCCTGTCTCAGGCGTAAGAGTCTGCGCCACTCTGGCCAGCATTCGACGCCGCCACATTGCCACTCCCGATCGGGATGCGGGCTATGACTTTCGTGCCGCCTCCGCACCGCGAATCGATCTCCATCGTGCCGCGAACTAGCATCACACGCTCCGGCATGCCGAGAAGTCCAGGGCTAGTAGAACGGCCCGTGCGGTCGCGCTTGACGCTCGGTTCAAATCCGACGCCATCGTCCGAGATCGAGATCTCTCGCTCGCCGTTCGAACTTCTCAAGGCAACGTGAATCTTCGAAGCTTGAGCGTGCCTTACGACGTTGACGACCGCCTCCTGCGTAAAGCGGAAGATCGCCGTTTCGACGTCCTCCGAAAGGCGACCGATCGCGGGGTTGGTCTCGTAATCGAGCTGCAATCCGCTCCTTTCCGTTTCGCGTCTCAGGTGCGATTGGAGCGCGGGCTGGAGTCCCAGGTCGTTCAGAACTGTCGGCCGGAGGTTGAGCGAAATGGTCTGGACCTGCTCGAGAATCTGATCGAGGATCGAGTCGCACTCGGCGAAGGCGCGACTCTTCCTCTCCGGGTCCTCGTTCGAAGCCCCGACGTGCATGTTCACCCGCAGCGCGGTCAGATTCTGGCCGAGGTGATCGTGCAGCTCGCGCGCAAGGTGATGCCGCTGGGACTCCTGCACCTGTTCCTGCACCAGCAAGATGGGGGCGGTCGCCACCACCTCTCCCCGTCGACCAGCTTCGAAGACAGCGTCTAGCCGCATCTTGTCCGACCCAAGGTCGAAGCGGCGACGGCCGCCTCGTTGGTCTCAAGCGGCACGATGTAGCGCACTGGAAAGTACTCGTCGGCTGATCCCCGTCGCACCATCTCTCCCTGCCGTTGCCGCTCGGTGATCCTGTACCCCGGACGCCTCTCCTGGGCCTCGGCTTCATGACGCTCACGATCTTCCGCCTTGACCCTCGGCACCCAGCTCAGACCGCTGAGACTCGTGCGACCCTGGAGCAGCGAGCGCGCGAGTACGTCGAAGTGCTCATCCCGGACCTCGGTAGACGCGTCGAAGAACGAGCCGATGGACTCGACAATCGCCTGGCTGGTTTCGAAACCATTTCGAACCGCCGCGGTTCGATCGCGAGAGGCGCTCTCGAATGCCGCCTGATGGCTGCGCTCCTCGAGGCTCCTCACATACGAGGCAGCAAATACCGTCATGGACATGACGAGTACAAAGGCCACGATCGGGATGAGGACCGCCAGCGGTCGCTCGCGCGGCACAATCTCAGAACCGATGGCGCGCCCGGATTGGGGAGGTCCTGCAACCATCGAGCTCAGAGAGTGTCTCAGCCATGCGGGCATCTCTTGCGAAAGTGGTCCAAACCGCCTTCGGCGCGTTTTGTGCATCGTGAGAGGAGGCCCCATCGACCTTTTAGATTATCTGCGGACCCTCGGGGCCCTCGCGCGTCCTGTGGGCAGTATGACCCTTGCGACCTCATCCGACGACTGGAAGCACCAGACCGCCTCCCTGAGGCGGCTGGCCCGTGCGCTCGTGGGCAATAGCCCCGACGCGGACGGGCGTGGTGCAGGAGGCGCTTCTTGCGGGCTGGCAGCGCACCGGTGGTCCCGTGAGTGTGGGCTG
>JBLIHL010000627.1:0-3525 GCA_047635895.1 Paracoccaceae bacterium
CCGGTCCGTACCTCTACGTTCATCTCCCTGGAGAGGCGCTGCTGGTCGTAGCTCCAGAGCATCGATCCGCTGTCGAGATCCAGCGCGAAGAGCGACTTGCCGTCAAAGGGAGCGGTTAGCACCGTGTTGCCCGTGACGATGGGCGGCGCGTTGCGCCAGCGGCTGTCTAGATAGCCAGCCTGGTAGTATTGGGGTGCGCCGACGATGACCTGGTCGTACACGGTGTCCCAGCGAGTTTCGCCGGTGAAGATATCGATCGCCGCCACGATGCCGAGCTGGGTCAGCATGATCGCGGTGTCGCCGACGACGACCGGGGGCGGAGCCGAGAACTCGATGTTGGCGCGGCCGAACATGTTCAGGGTGCGCTGGCCGGTGACGAGGGGCGCCGACCAGAGAACGTCGCCGGTCGAGAGGTCGAAGCAGCCGAGGTGCAGTTCGATGCGGCCACGGAGCTGCGCCATCGGGACCAGCACGCGGGCGCCCACGATCGTGGGCGGGCCGACGACGGTCATGCGCTCGGCGAAGCTGCCAGAATCACCGTCCCAGTCCTTGGGCGGGAGCGTGTTCCAGAGCTCGGCACCCGTATCGGCGTCGAGCGCGACGAGGCGCCGCTCGGGGATCACCTCGATGATCTGAAGGTCGTTGTACTGATCGCTTGCCTGGTAGACCCAAGGGATCTGTAGTGGAGCCACCACGACGCCCCGGCTGGCGGCCAAGGAGACGATGTGTTCTTTCTTGTCGACCGCCTCGCGGAAGTCGCGGATCTCAGCGGAGTTGAACTCGTCCCACCCGAGGCGTTCCTCGCCTAGGCTCCAGATCTCCTCGCCGTCAAACGCATCGATGGCGTGGATACTACGGCTCGTGTTCACGTAGATCGTGTCCCCAAGGCGCGCCGGGAAGAGGCGACTGGGGCCAGAGAGATCCCTGAACGGACCCTTTGGCAGCGGGTACGTGCGCTCCCAGCCCGTGGGGGCCTCGTCGCCGGTGGTGCCGCCAAATGGATTCGTGATCACCAGGGACTCTGCGGCGATCCCGAGGGCCGGGCCGGTGACAAAGCTGGCCTCGGTGTCCTTCCGCGTGCCGCCGGTCCCGCCGAGCGTCTCGCCTAGCTCGAGGGCAAGGTCGAGGCGCTCGAGCGCGCCCTCGCGGGCCGGGGACTCCTCGAGCTCGGCCACGCTGGCGCGCAGCAGGAGCCACTCCGAACGAGTGATGGTGGACCGCATGGGGTCGCTGACGTGGATCGCTGCGGCGCGAGCCCAGGCGCGCACGCCGTCTGACGCGTGGCCAAGCTCGATCTCGAGATCACCGAGCGCCCACCAGGCGCGTTCGGCGGCGGGGGTCAGCGGCCAGCGACGCGCGACGCGGGCCAGGGCTCCACGATCGCTAGCGGCGATGGCCCGCCGAAGGTTGTCGTCTGCTCGGGGGCCGAAGCGCTCGCGGTAGAGCTTCTTGCCCTCAGGCGGCAGCGCGAAGAGCTGGCGTACGGCCCACATCCCCGCCCCCGCGTGAACGTCGGACTGGGACGGGTTGCGTGCGTCGTCAGGCTTGGGGCGCTCGGCGCCCAGGACTTCGCCCCTGTGTTCTTCGATGAGAGCTTGCAGCTCGGCGAGGGCCTCCGACCAGCGTCCCGCCGCGATGTGCCCAGTGGCCTCAGCGGCCTTCACTCGGGCGATCTGGGTGTCGTAGAGGTGGAAGGGGGCGGGCTCGAACTGGTCGATATCCTGGCGCCCTTGGCCTCCTTGAGTGCTCGGCACCGGAAGCCCCGACGTGGCACTGGCTGTGAACGCCTGCGTCTGGAGGAGGCCGACCGGCAGAATCGCGGCCGAGAGCGTCAGCCACGACGCCAGCGCGCGGCGTCCCTTGGATCCCTCAGGCCCTCGGGAATCCAGGAGCTCGCGGGAACCCAGGAGCCCGAGGCGCCCGCCGCCCTGTTGGGCTTCCATACCGTCGTTTCCTTGTTGCAGCGGTTTCATCAGACCAGCTCTGCCTTTTTACGGAGGATCCACTCGACGCCGAGGATGCCGAGGGCGAGTAGCAGCGTCGCCCAGCGGTCCCAGGCATCGTCGAGCTGGCTGGAGACCGGCTCGCGCCGCTCCTGGCCCGTGGGGAAGGCCTGCTCGATGTCGCCTGCGGTGTCGATGGTCAGCGCCACGCCGCCCGTCATCCCCGCGAGCCTCGCGAGGCCTTCAGGGTCAGGGCTAGGGTCAGCGCTCTCCCGCGACGGCAGCGTCACCATGAAGTCGGCGGTCACGCGGGGCGCGCCGGACTGGCTCGTGCCGGCCTCGATGCGGGCGCCGTAGCGACCGGGCCTCTCCGGTTGGAAGGTGCCTCGGTAGAGACCGGGGCGGCCGGAGACGCCGGCGAGAACGAGCGCTTCAGGCTCGCCGTCGGGGCCTTCGATCGTGATCTCCTGGGAGGCCTGGTCGCTCGGACGGAAGTCCTCGTCGAGGACGCGCGCCTCGAGCGTCACGCGCTCGGAGATGTCGTACTCACTGCGAAGGGCTTCGAGCTCGAAGCGCCGATCGCCGCTTCGCATGCGGCCAAGGGAGAGCCAGCGCAGCGCGTTGCGCCAGAATGCTTCGTAGTAGCGGTAGCCATAGCGGTTCCGCCAGCGGTACGAGGCTTCCATACCCATGAACATGGTGCGGCCTGAGGGGTAGTAGCCGATGACCAGCAGCGGGTCGCGCTCGCCGGGGTCGGCGGTCGCGATCTTCGAGTGACGCAGCAGCACCTGGGAGCCCGGCTTCGCGCCGAGTACGGGGAAGTGCCAGTAAAAGCCCTTGAGGCCGCGCTTCGCTTCCCAGAGGGTCCGGTTGACCTCGATGTCGCTCTCAAGCTGGACGATCTCGTGGGGAGCCGCGGGGTCCTCGAGGGTGTAGCGGTACTCGTCCTCGGTGGGGGCGTCGACGCTCGTGAAACCCGTGCGGTCCAGCTCGACGGGCAGAAGCGCCGCGAACTCCGTGCCGGCGATGGAGCGCGGCATGTCGTAGGGGCCCGCGATGAGGCAGAGGCCGCCGCCGCGCTCGACGAACTCGGTGAGCGACCGCACGAACTCCTCGCCCTTCGCCGGGTCGGGCGAGATGTCGTAGGGGTTCACGTCGCCAAGGATGACGACGTCGTAGTTCTCCAGGAGCTCCTCGCGCGACGTCGGGACGCTATCCAGGGGCGCGAGCCCCTTGGTGCGGTCCTGCTGGAAGTCCGGCGTGGCTGAGAGGAGGTAGAGCTGAACGTCGATGCGCTCGTCCATACGGCGCAGCTCGGTGTTCAAGAACCGATACTCGTAGCGTGGATAGCCCTCGACGTAGAGCACGCGGACCTTCTCGCGGTTCACGCGAACGGTCGCGAAGGCGACGTTGTCGTCCTTGACGCGTTCGTCGGTCAGTGGCTCGACGCGCAGGCGGAAGCGGCGTTCGGACGAGCCGTAATCGACGGCGTCACGGCCCGCGACGAGGACCACGCGATCGCCGGACTCGGTGAGCGGAACCTCGACGGAAGCGACGAGGCGGACCTCGTCTGAGCCGACCG
>JBLIHL010000628.1:0-3499 GCA_047635895.1 Paracoccaceae bacterium
CGTTCGATCCGTACACGCTGTTCCCGCCCGGCGACGACCGGAACCAGACCAAGATGAACCGCATCAAGGTCGATGACCTGACGCTGCGCGCCGAGCTTTCCGCGGAGCGCCTGGCGCGCCGCGCACGCATGCGTGAGCTCATCGATGCGTCTGCGCCGGACGTCAAGCGCGCGGTGGCACACTTCGACCTCGACGAGTACACGGACACGGCGCTTGAGCTTGTCCTCTCGGGGCGCGCCCGCGAGGCTTTCGACCTACAGTCTGAGCCGAAGGAGCTGCGGGATCGCTACGGCCGGAACACGTTCGGTCAGAGCTGCCTCTTGGCACGCCGCTTCGTCGAGGCCGGCACGCGCGTCGTCCAGGTCAACTGGAGCAAGCCCGCCAACTCGGACCTCCACTCGTGGGACGTGCATAAGGACCTTCAGCATCGCATGCGGAACCTCGCGGCGCCGATGCTCGACCCCGCGCTCGCGACGCTCGTTGAGGATCTCGATGAACGCGGCATGCTCGACGACACGCTCGTCGTAGCCGTGGGAGAGTTCGGACGCAGTCCGCGTAAGGGACTCAGCACCTCCGGCAACGACAACGATGCGGACAGCCGCGATCACTGGCCCTATTGCTTCACCGCGGTGATGGCCGGCGGCGGTATCAAGCGCGGCTTCGCCTACGGTAAGTCCGACGAAACCGCCTCCGCGCCGACCGAGAAGCCGGTCCACCCGACCGACCTACTCGCGACGATCTACCACGCCGTCGGGATCAAGCCTGAGACGATCGTCATGAACCATCTAAATCAGCCCCGCGAGCTCGTGAAAGGGACGCCTGTCCTGGAGTTGTTCTCTTGATCGGTCTGTGGAGCGCAGGGGCCCTGCTCCTTCTCACTCCGGTCGCCGCCGCCCAGGACGCCGTGAGCTTCGAACGTGACATCCTTCCGATACTCGCCAAGAGCTGCCAGGGCTGCCACCAGCCCGCGAAAGCCAGCGGCGACACTCGGCTGATCACTCACCTCGATCTCATCGGCGGGGACTCGCCAGTTGTCGTCCCCGGCAAGCCTGAGGAGAGCCTCTTGCTCGAGGTCGTGACGCCCTTCGATGGCGATGCTCCGGAGATGCCGCCCGACGCGGACCCCCTGGACGATGCCGCGATAGAGATGCTTCGGCGCTGGATCGCAGAGGGGGCGGTCGACGACTCATCACCGGCCCCGGCAGCAGAGCGCAACGAGCTCGGGCAGCCCATCTATCGCAGCCCGCCCGTCGTGACCTCGCTCGCATACTCTCCGGACGGGATGACGCTCGCGGTGACAGGACGCGGCGAAGTGCTCCTCCACCCATCAGATGCGTCTGGGACGCCGATCGCGCGCCTGGTCGGCCTGTCGGATCGAATCGAGTCTATTGCGTTCTCCCCCGACGGGAAGCGCCTCGCCGCTAGCGGGGGCGCACCCGCGCTGCGCGGAGAGCTTCAAATCTGGGACGTGCCCGGTAGAAAGCTGCTCGTCTCGAAGAATCTTACGTTCGACACGCTGCGCGGCGCGAGCTGGTCCGGCGACGGGACGCGCGTCGCGTTCGGCTGCACGGATAACACCGTGCGCGTGGTCGAGTCCGCGACCGGCGACGAGGTGCTCTTCCAGGGCGCGCACTCCGACTGGGTGCTCGGGACCGCGTTTTCCAATGACGACTCGCACCTCGTCACCGTCAGCCGCGATCGCTCGATGAAGCTCATCAAGATCGAATCGCAGCAGTTCATCGACAACATCACGAGCATCACGCCCGGAGCACTGCGCGGCGGGCTCATGTCGGTCGCGCGCCGGCCCAAGCTAGACCAGCTCCTCATTGGCGGGGCTGATGGCGCTCCGAAGATGTACAAGATGTACCGCGAGAAGAAGCGCGTGATCGGCGACGACTTCAACCTGCTGCGTGCTTTCGAGAGGCTCCCCGGCCGCGTCTTCTCGGTGGCGTGGAACCACGATGGGACTCAGTTCGTCGCGGGCGCCAGCCTGCGGGGTGACGGCACCGTGAGCCTGTACGACGCTGAGAAGGAGACGCCTCTCTGGACCCGCAAGGTGCCATCAGGGGTCTATGCAGTCGCCTTCCGACCCAACGGCGACGAGGTCGCGGCGGGCGGCTTCGACGGCATGGTGCGCCTCTTCTCCGCTAGCGATGGAGAGCTCAAACGCGAGCTCGTACCTGTACCGCTCAAAACGAGCTCTTGGCAACTTCTGAAGCAACCTGCGCGATGAAACAACTCCTGCCTCTAATCGCCGCGCTCGCGGTCTGGCTGTTGGCTCCGATCCTCCTCGCAGAGGGCGGCATCAGCGCTTCAAAGGGCATCGTCACCCTCGATGTAGTCCCCGGCGAGATCACCCTTGAGGGCCGGTTCGCCTACGTGCAGCTCGTCGTACAGGGCCGAGCCGAGGACGGCGTCGCAACGGACGTGACGCGAGACGTCGGCCCCGAAGGCGCGACCGAGCACCTGGCGATCGACGCCAATGGTTTCGTGCGACCGATCGCTAACGGGGAGGGACAGCTGTCGCTCACCCTGGACGGTATCGACACCTCGATTCCCTACCGCGTGTCTGGCATGGGTGACGAGCCCGCGCCGAGCTTCCTCACCGACGTCATGCCGGTGCTGTCGCGGTCGGGCTGCAACACGGGAAGCTGCCACGGGTCCGCGGACGGCCAGAATGGCTTCAGGCTCTCCCTCCGCGGGTACGACGCCGTCTTCGACCACGGCTCGCTGACGGACGACCTCGGCGCGCGCCGCTTCGACCGCGTCGCGCCCGAGCGCAGCCTCTTCCTGACGAAACCAACCGGCCGCGTGCCTCACGTGGGCGGGCAGGCACTCGACCCAGATTCCGAAGACTACGCCCTGCTTCTTGCGTGGACGGAGAGCAACGCTCCGTTCCAAGCCGAGGCGCCGCGCGTCGCGTCGATTGACGTTCTGCCGCGCGACCTGGTTCTGCAGGATGTCGGGGATCGTCAGCAGGTCGCCGTCTGGGCGACGATGAGCGACGGCTCGCGACGGGATGTTTCAGCGCATGCGTTCGTCGAAACGAGCGACATCGAGACCGTCGAGATCGACGAGCGCGGCTTGGTCACCGCGACCCGACGCGGCGAGGCCGCGATCCTCGCGCGCTACGAAGGGCAGTACGCTGCCGCGCGCCTGCTCGTCATGGGCGATCGCGAAGGCTGGACGTGGACCGCCCCGCCCGTACGTGGTGCGATCGACACCCACGTCTATGCGAAGCTGAAGGCGATCCGATCCGAAGCGGCAGAGCTGTGCAGCGACGCCGACTTCGTGCGACGGGTCCACCTGGACCTGGCTGGCGTGATCCCCACTGCGCACGAGACCCGCCTCTTCCTGGCGGACGCACGCGACACCCAGGTCAAGCGCGAGGAGCTGATCGACCGACTTCTCGGCAATCCGGACTTCGTCGACTACTGGACGAACAAGTGGTGCGACCTGCTCCAGGTCAACTCAAAGTTCCTCGGCGCCAAGGGTGCGC
>JBLIHL010000629.1:0-3491 GCA_047635895.1 Paracoccaceae bacterium
CCTCGTCGAGGTCGAGGGCCAGCGGCGCCTCGTGCCCGCGTGCAAGACGCCCGCCGTGGATGGGGACAAGGTGCTCACTGAGACCGAGCGCGTTGACCGGCATCGCAAGACGCTCTTCGCCTTGTATCTGACCGATCATCCGACTGACCTCGCGGCCGCCGAGCGTGGAGCGCCGAACGAGCTGCTCGAAATGGCGGATCGCTACGACGCACCGCGCAACTGGGGCTCGATGGAGTCCCTGCGCCAAGGCCGCGACGACGACCGTAATCCTTACATCCACTTCAACCCGGACACCTGCATTTCGTGCGCCCGCTGCACGCGGTACTGCGATGAGGTCGAGGGCGTCAGCGCCATCACGCTGGCGAACCGCGGCGCGGAGACGACGATCGCGACGGTCGATTCGCTCTCGCTGCTGGACACGACCTGCGAGATGTGCGGCGGCTGCATCGACGTCTGCCCGACGGGCGCGATGGGCGAGAAGATGCCGCTCACGCGCAACGCGAAGCCCGAGCGCGAGCTGACCAAGGTCCGCTCGACGTGCAACTTCTGCGGCGTTGGTTGTCAGCTTGACCTGAACGTCGACACCGAGGGTGAGGACGGGCACGGTCGCGTCGTCAAGGTGACGAGCCCGCCGGCGGGCACGACCACGAACGACGGCAACCTCTGCGTCAAGGGGCGCTTCGCCTACGACTTCATCCACCACGAGGATCGGCTCACCAAGCCGCTCGTGCGCAACGCGAACGGCCAGCTCGAGGAAACTAGCTGGGAGAACGCGCTCTCCGTCGCCGCGAAGGGACTCCAAGGCGTCGCCGAGCGCCACGGCAGGGACGCGCTGGGGTTTGTTAGCTCCTCGCGCTGCACGATGGAGGAGAACTACCTGCTGCAGAAGCTAGGAAGGGCCGTCTACGGGACGAACAACATCCACCAATGCGCAGCGACATGACACGCACCCACGGTGGCCGGTCTGGTCACGACTTTTGGTGCGGGTGCTATGACGAACTCGATCGGTGAGATCCGCCACGCGGATTTCCTGCTGGTGATTGGCAGCAACACGAGCGAAGCTCACCCGATCATCGCGATGGAGATGAAGCGCGCCGTTCGTAGCGGTGCAACGATGGTGGTCGCGGATCCGCGGAAGATCTGGATGTCGACGATCGCGGAGAAGCATCTTCAGCTCGTGCCTGGCACGGACGTCTGGCTCCTGAACGCGCTCGCCCACGTGATCTGCGAGGAGGGGCTCGCCGACGAAGAGTTCATCGCCAACAACACCGAAGGCTTCGAGGCGGTGCGCGAAACGGTCGCCCGCTACACGCCAGAGGAAGCCGAGAAGGTCACGGGAATCCCGGCCGAGGACATTCGCTGGACCGCGCGCAAGTACGCGACCACGGATAAGGCCGGCATCTACTACACGCTTGGCATCACCGAGCACACGCACGGCACGGACAACGTGTACGCGCTGGCTAACCTGGTGCTGATGACCGGGCACCTGGGCAAGCCTTCGTCGGGCATGAACCCGCTGCGCGGCCAGAACAACGTCCAGGGGGCCAACGACGCCGGTGCGACGCCGATCTTCTACCCCGGCTACCAGCGTGTCGACGACCCCGAGGTCCAGGCGAAGTACGAGGCCTCGTGGGGCGTGAAGCTCCCGTCGGAGCCCGGGCTGAACCTGAACGTGATGATGAAGCAGGTCGGCAAGAGCATCAAAGGGCTCTTCGTCATGGGCGAGGACATCGTGCTCTCCGAGCCGAACTGCATGGAGCTTGAGAAGGGCATGAACGCCGCCGAGTTCATTGTCGTGCAGGAGCCGTTCCTGAACGAGACAACTCGCTTTGCCGACGTCGTGTTCCCGGCGTCGGTCTTCGCCGAGAAGGAAGGCGTCTTCACGAACTCGGAGCGTCGGGTTCAGCGCGTGCGCAAGGCGATCGACCCGCCTGGGGAAGCGCGTGAAGACTGGCGCATCTTGATCGACCTGGCCAACGCGTCCGGCGCGAACTGGACGTTCGAGTCGGCCGCCGAGGTGTACGACGAGCTTGCGCGCGATAGCGACAAGTTCAGCGGTATCAGCCACGCACGCCTGGACGCCACGGTTTCGCTGCCGAAGACGGGTATCCAGTGGCCGTGCCCGACGCCTGAGCACCCCGGGACAACGTTCCTGCACGAGGAAGGCATCCTGCGGGGCAAGGGCCTCTTCACAGCGGTCGAGTACCGCCCGTCGGCCGAGCTGCCGGACGATGTCTACGGCCTCCTGCTGTCGACGGGACGGACGCTCTACCACTACAACTCCGCCACCCAGACGCGGCGTGAGTCGGGGCTGGATGCCAAGCAGTCTGAAGCGTTCATTGAGATCCATCCACGTGACGCGAAGAAGCGTGGCATCGAGGACCGGGACATGGTGGAGATCACGACGCGCCGTGGTTCGGTGAGGGCTCGGGCGATGTACTCACGCCAGGTCCAGCCGCGCTGTATCTGGATGCCGCTTCACTTCGCGGAAGCGCGAGCGAACCTGGTGACGAACGATGCCGGCGATCCCGTAACGGACACCGCCGAGTACAAGGTGTGCGCGGCTGAGGTTACGAAGGTGGTGGACAGCACCCCGGACGCCAGCCTTTATCCCGGGACGTTCTATGGGATGGACGCTCCGGTGTGAGTTCCCGCAGCTTTGGTTCCGGAACGGTACTGCGGGAACTCACAGACGTAGTCCCAGAGACCGTCCTCGGGGCTGCCCTGCTTGTGATGATGCACGCCAGGGACTCTACCGCGCGCCTCGTTCGAATGTGAGATAGGGCCTCCCTTGCGGAGCCAGCTACAGCAGGTCGAAGATCGGGTTCACCGAACCGCCGAGCGTTGCCGTCATCGCCGAGTAGGGCAGCGCATGAGCCATCGGGCTTCGCCATGGTAGTTCGCGCTCCTCGCACAGGACTCCTAGGCCGACGATGGCCATCGCACGGGACGCGGTTGGGTGGGCGTCAGAGGCGACCACCTCAAGCAACGGGCCCACCGCGCGGCGGTCGCCGATCGTTCCGAGGCTCACGGCAATCGCTGCCCGGCTGCCATGGGACCTGGCCGCGATCAATGCCTCGATCAAGCGCGGCGTCAGGCGATCGTCGCCGACGAGGCCGAGGCCGACGGCGGTGTGCCAGAGCAGCGACGGACGCGACAGAGCTTCGGTGAGGCCCTCGAACAGCGAATCCTTGGCGGGCTCGTAGCCGAGCATTCCCAGCGCAAGCGCCACATGACCCCTGGCGCCACCCTCGGCCGTCCTTGCATAGGCGTCGAGCAGCGCCTCTCCGGCCTGCATCTTGTCGGTGGCTGCCGCCCCCTCGTGAGCGAGCGCCAGGCCGAGCGCATAGGCGCCGATGGTGGCGACGTTCTTCTGCTTCGCGAGGCCCTTGCGGAGCTGAGCTCGCTGGAACAGGAGCTTCGCGGACGGAGTGATCGCGTTCCCTGGGCCCTTGGAGAGCCCGGCGGCCTTGGATAGGTAGTAGGCCTGG
>JBLIHL010000630.1:0-3490 GCA_047635895.1 Paracoccaceae bacterium
CCGCACCGCCGTCCTTCGTGTCCTCGGACTTGAACTCAACCTGGAACTTGAGGTACCCGTCACCGGACGCCGACGAGAGCAGCGGCTGGACCGTTGCCAGCGCGAAGACGTCACCGAGGCCCGCGACCTTGTCCGCAACGCTCTCCTGGGTCTCAGGCTTGGCCGTCGTGACCTGCATCGAGTTGCCACCCAGGAAGTCGATGCTGAACTTCTGGATCTTGGGGATGCTGGCGAAGAAGGCGACGCCACCGACGATCAGAACGGCTGACAAGATGACGGTCTTCTTGGCCAAACCCATGAAGTCGATGTTCGTGTCCTGAACCGCGCGTGCCATGTCCCAGCGTTCGACGCCCTTCTCCAAGGCGTAGTGCACCAGGACCCGCGTGACGATGAGGGCCGAGAACATTGAGGTCAGGATGCCGACGATGAGCGTCGTTGCGAAGCCCTGGACCGGACCCGAACCGAACTTGTAGAGGATCACGGCCGTGATCAGCGTCGTCACGTTGGCGTCAACAATGGTCGAGAGCGCGTTCGCGAAACCATCCTTGGCGGACTGTGCCGGTCGGCGTCCCTTGAGCGCTTCCTCGCGGATTCGCTCGTAGATGAGGATGTTGGCGTCGACCGCCATACCGACCGTCAGGATGATGCCCGCGACGCCCGGGAGCGTCAGGGTGGCCTGAAGGACGGCCATCGCGCCCATGAGCAGCACGAGGTTGAACACGAGCGAGATCGCGGCGTAGACGCCGAGTCGCTTGTAGTAGACGGCGATGAACGCGAGGACGGCGAGGAGGCCGGCCACGACGCTGAAGAAGCCCTTCTTGACGTAGGACGCGCCGAGCGTTGCGCCGACCGTTTCACGGTCCTCGAAGCGCGGCTCCAGGTCGAGTGAACCGGAGTTCAGCACGTTGACGAGCGTGTTCACGTCGGCCTGGGCGAAGCCGAACGCTCCGCCGGTGATGATGCCGCCAGTGCTCAGCGGCGAATTCAGGTTGGGGTCCGTGACGATCTCATTGTCGATCACGATGGCCATCTGCTGGCCCTCGTGCTCGGTCGTGAATGCCTCGAAATCACGGTGGCGGTTCGTCGCGATGTCGAACCCCACGGCCGGGCGGCCGTTTTGGTCGAAGCTACCGAAGACCCGCGTGAAGTCGCTGCCCGAGAAGATCCAGTTCGGGTCCACCTCGACGATGACTGCCACGAGTCGGTCAGCGAGCTCGCTGTTAGCGTTAGACGCCTCCAGCTTGCGCGGGAAGAAGCGCAGGCGTCCTAGAGCGGAATCCTGGTTCTCCTGGGCCAGCTTGGCGTTGTAGTCCGTGATGGCGGCGTTCGGGTTGGCGCGCGACCAATCCTTGGCCTTATCCGTCTCTGTGGTCAGGTCGAAGGCGGGAGTCGTGCTGCCCGCCGGGCGCGCGTCCTCGGTGGACGCGTGCATCATGACCTCCATTCGCCCGGTGTTCTCGATGAGACCACGCCAGGGGTCACTCGCCTCGAGCTCGACGGACGAGCCCGCTACGAAGCCAGTTCGGTCTGCCGGGTCGCTGAAGATCACGCCGTAGAGCTTGCTCCCAATCTTCCGGCTGTACCGCATCGACTTGCCGTCGAGGATGATTCGCCCACCGGTGGTGGGGAAGTCCGCCGCCGACGCCTCGTCCGCGAGTGTCAGAGCGTTGTCGTCGGTCTCGACCGTCTCTCCGAGCTTGAATTCCTCCCCAAGCGTAGAGGCCGCCCTCTTGGCGACCACGTCCGCGCTGCCGGGCAGCTCGATCACGATGCGGTTCGAGCCCTCCTTGCGCAGCGTGACGCCCTTGACGCCCTTCGGGTCGACGCGTTCACGCCAGACTTTGATGATCTGCTCGATCGCGGCCGCGTCGGTCTGCTGCTCAGGGATGAGCTTCTCCGCGCGCGCCTTCTCCAGATCAACGCTGTAGGTGAGTCGGGTGCCACCCTGGAGGTCCAGTCCCAGTCGGAACGGGAGCAGGAGCAGCGAGATCACAGCGACGGCTAGCGCGCCAAAGATCAGGATGAGCTTGCGATTGAGATTATCGACCATGGGACGAATGCGGCTGCGCGGAGCCAGGTGGGAGTTCCAAGGGAACGCCCTGTGCGCGATCGGTGAGCACGGGGCCATGGCACTTGTCCATGGCCCCGGGCCCAGCTGGTTCTCCCAGCCTGGCTATCCAGGATGGGGACCTGTGCCGGTCACGCGAGAGGAGGGGGAGGGGGAAGTTGCGTTACCGGCGAGGACTACTCGTCGCCAGCTTTCGCCGCCTTAGCCGCTGCAGCGGCTGCGGCGCGGCGTGCCTTCTCGGCCTCGCGCTCGGAACGGACCTTGTCGCCAAGGCGCTCCTTCGTACGCGTCGACTTGCCGACGCGATCGCGCATGTAGTAGAGCCTCGAGCGACGGACGCGGCCGCGCTTGGTCACGCGGATGTCCTCGACGCGCGGGCTGTGCAGCGGGAACGTACGCTCGACGCCCTCACCCTGCACGATACGGCGCACGACCATCGTCTTGCGAATGCTGCGGCCCTGGATGGTCAGGATGAGGCCCTTGAACGTCTGGATACGCTCCTTCTCGCCCTCACGGATGAGGTAGTCAATTTCGACGTCGTCTCCGACGTTGAGGTGGGGAAGGACCCCGGGAGCTTTGCCGAGTTCAGATTCAACTATTGCGACGATGTTCATGGTGGTGGTTGGCATGGCGCCGGGCCGGGACGCATCTGGCTAAGCCGAGCGAAAGTGCTCGGAGCCGTGTGCGACGCGGGCTGGTGCGTCTGTTCCGTGGGTGACGAGACCGTCTCGCCCCTAGAGGGAACGCCCTTGCTTGGGGCTGGTGTTTTGGATTGTGATGGGGGTCGATCAGCGTTCGCTACTTTCGTCGGAGCGCTGATTGTATTTCTGATGTAACGATGACTCTTCTTTCGCTCTCGTACGCGCTTCGCCCTGTTCGCGGCGCCAAGCGTCGATGCTAGCGTGATCGCCGCTCAGGAGGACGTCCGGAACGCCGAGCCCGCGGTAGACGCGTGGTCGCGTGAAGTGGGGGTGGTCGAGTCCGCCGCCGTTCGTGTAGCTGTCTTCGACGGCAGAGCGATCGTCGCCAAGCACGCCGGGAACAAGTCGCGCCGCGGCTTCGATCACGACGAGTGCGCCGAGTTCACCGCCAGCGAGGACGTAGTTGCCAATGGAGAGGCGTTCGAAGTCGAGCAGGGTGAGAGCTCGATCGTCAAAGCCCTCGTAGCGTCCGCATAACAGAAGGACGGGTCGCGGATCGGAGTCGCCGGCACGGGTGAGTGATTCAGCCATGCCCTGGTCGAACGTGGCGCCATCGGGGGTCAGGGCGATGCGCCGGTGGGGGCCGTGACGCTGCTCGAGCCATTCAACGGCTTCGACAATGGGTTCGGGCTTCAGGACCATGCCGGGCCCGCCGCCGAACGGTCGGTCATCGACGGTTCGGTGCCGATCGCGGGTGAAGTCACGGAGGTCCACGACGCGG
>JBLIHL010000631.1:0-3465 GCA_047635895.1 Paracoccaceae bacterium
CGTTCGAAATCACGCGAATTTTCGGCGCCTGAAGATCGGTTTCTGCGAGCGCGGCGGCGAGTTTGTCCGCCGCGGGGCGCATGCATTCGCTGTGAAAACCGCCCGCGACTACCAGGCGGCGGACTCGGCGGACGCCGTGATCCTTGGCCGCGGCCTCGACGGCGTCGAGCGCTGGGAACTCTCCGGAGACCACGAGTTGGCCCGGGGCGTTGAGGTTGGCGACCTGGCAGACGCCGTGTACGGCGCCGACGGCGGCCAGGGCGGCGGCCTGCTCTTCCGTGGCGCCCATCAGGCTCATCATGCCGCTCGGGTTGGCCTCCGAGGCGGCCTGCATGGCTTCGCCGCGCAGGCGGACGAGCTTGATGCCTGACGCGAAGTCGAAGGTCCCTGCGGCCCAGTGGGCCGTGTACTCCCCGAGGGAGAGGCCGGCCGTCATGGGCGCGGAAAAGCGCTCGAAGCCGCGGGCCTCAAGGACGCGGATGATGGCCACGCCCGTGGTGAAGATGCCGGGCTGGGCGATGTCGGTCCGGTTGACCTCGTCGCCGCTTTCCCAGCACGCCTTCGTGAGGGAGAAGCCCAGGACCTCATCGGCCTCGGCCCAGACGGCGCGTGCCTCCGGGTAGGCCTCGGCCCAGTCCTTGCCCATGCCTTCGGCCTGGGCGCCCTGGCCCGGGAACAGAAGTGCGGGCGTCATGTTCGATGCGTCGGTCATGGAAGCGGTTCAGTTCAGTCGTACTTGCGTGAGGTGGATCAGGGAGTCAGCCCCTGGTCCAAACATGGGCTCTACCACTTGATGAGCGTCGAGCCCCAGGTCAGTCCGGCTCCGAAGGCCACCATGATGACCAGGTCGCCCTTCTTGAGGCGGCCCTCGCGGACGGCCTCGTCGAGCGCGATCGGGACGCTGCCGGCCGAGGTGTTGCCGTACTTCTCGATGTTCAAGTAGAACTTCTCGATCGGCCAGTCGAGGCGCTCACGGGCGGCCTCGATGATGCGCATGTTTACTTGATGCGGCACGACGAGCTTGATCTCGTCGGCGCTGTAGCCCTCCGCAGCGTCTCTGATGAGCTCGGTCATCTTGGTGACGGCAAAGCGGTACACCTCGCGCCCACGGACGCGGATGAAGTGGTTCGACGCGTCGTACTCGGGGTGGTTGTGCGGGTGCACAGAGCCGCCTTCCGGGATATGAATGAACTCGTAGCCTGAGCCGTCCGCACCCAGGGTCTGCTTCAGGATCTCGCCCTGGCCGCCGCCGTCTCCGCAATCTTCCAGGGGACGAGCCACCACGGCTCCAGCCCCGTCGCCGAAGAGGATGCACGACGTGCGATCCGTCATGTCGAGGTAGCGCGAGAGCGTCTCCCCGCCGATGGCCAGCACGTTCTTGGCGCGGCCCGACGCGATGAAAGCTTCGGCTGTGTGCAGCGCGGTGAGGAAGCCGGTGCAGGCGGCGAGGACGTCGAACGCGGCCGCCTTGGTGCATCCGAGGTTCGTCTGGACCAGCACCGAGATGCTCGGCATCAGGTGGTCCTGGGTGAGCGAGCCGACGATGATGAGGTCGATGTCCTCCGGCTGGAGGCCCGCGGCCTCGATGGCCTGGCGCGCAGCCTCCGTGCAGAGGTCGGAACAGTTCGTCCCCTCATCCACGTGGCGACGGGCACGGATGCCGGTGCGCTTCGTGATCCACTCGTCGTTGGTGTCGACAATCTTCGCGAGATCATCGTTGGTCACCACGCGCGGCGGAACGCAGTGACCGGTCCCGGCAATTCCAACTCGGACGAGGTTCGTCATGGTGCAGTGCTCCCGCGATTGGGAAGCCGATGTTCAGGGGGGAGTGGGGTTCCACTCGGGGGGCCAGTTGCGCGAAGCGCTTGGGGCCAGTTGCGCGGTGCGCTTGGTTTCAGTTGCGCGGTGCGCGTGAAATGCGGTGCCCTAGATTGTCACCCATCAGGGCGCGGTTCAACCTTAGGCCAGCAAAGCAGGTGCCAAGGGCACGGCGGCCGAGGCCGCCGGATCAGCCTTCCAGGCCGCGGACGATGTGCCCGTTGACGTCAGCATCGAGGGCCCGCTGGGCCAAATTGATCGCGTTACTGACGGCCGTAGCGTCTGATCGGCCGTGACCGATCACGACGATTCCGTTCACGCCGAGGAGCAGCGCGCCGCCGTACTCGGAGTAATCGATGCGTTTGCGTACGTTGCCGAGCGCTTCGGGCCCCCACTGGGCCCCGTGGGTCTTCAGTTCGCCCATGACGAGCTTCAGCATGAAGCCCGAGAAGTCCTCGAGGAGCTTCAGGACGACGTTTCCGGTGAAGCCGTCGGTGACGACGACGTCGGCGACGCCCTTGAAGATGTCCCCACCCTCGACGTTGCCGATGAAGTTCAGCGGCGACTCTGTGAGGAGCGCGTGGGCCGCGCGTAGGAGGTCGGTGCCCTTGCTGGGCTCCTCGCCGATGTTGAGGAGACCGACGCGCGGAGCGCCCTTCGTGCTGTCCTTGGCGCCGTCAGGGCCGCGCTGGAGGACGTCACGGGTCAGAACGGAGCCCATGTGGCCGTACTGTAGAAGATGCTCGGGCTTGGGGACGACGTTCGCACCCATGTCGAGGATCGTGACGGGCTCGCCCGTCAGCTCCAGAGTGACCGCGATGCCGGGGCGCCGAACGCCCGGGAGCGTCTTGAGGCCCACGGTGGCGGCACCCACGACGGCGCCGGTGTTGCCCATGCTGACGTGGGCACCTGCGGCCCCCATCTTCACGGCACCTGTGGCAACCGCGATTGAGCTGTTCGGCTTGGCACGGAGAGCCACACCGGGCTTCTCTTCCATGCCGATCACCTCGGTAGACCCAAGAATGTCGAAGCCCGGGTTTCCGCCGCGCTCCTCCAGTCCGGTCCGGATGGCGTTCTCGTCGCCGACGAGCAGGATTCGCTCGGGAGGAAGTCCGTGCTCGGCGGCCAGAAGGGCGCCGTCGAGGTTGCACGCGGGCGCGGAATCGCCGCCCATGACGTCCAGGGCAATGCGCTGGTTCGCGTTCATCAGGATCGCATAAAAAGAAAGGCCCCGTGCGCAGTGAATTCGCGCGCAGGGCTCGGAGGCAACCGGGTGAGGTCGCGCTGGGAGTCAGCTCGGTGGTGTTCCGGCGACTACCGCGAGCGCGGCGTCAATCTCAATACTCGTCGTCCTTCTCGAAGACGACGCGGCCTTTGGTGCCGCCTTTCTCGAAGCCGTAGTGCGTCGCATCTTCACTGATGCGGTGCGAGCGGCTGAGAACGCCGGAACGGGGGCAATGCTTGACGGTCGGAGCCGTGAGAGCGAGGTGCGAACGGCGCTTGTTCTTGACGGACTTCGAGGTCCTGCGCTTGGGGTGTGCCATTGAATCGAAAGGGTTGCCAGGGGCCCGGTGATGGGCGCCAGTTGTGGCGGGTCGGATCGGGAGAGAGTCCCGCTGCCGAGCCCGGGGCTCAGGGGTCCCACCA
>JBLIHL010000632.1:0-3459 GCA_047635895.1 Paracoccaceae bacterium
CCCCACCCCCGCCGAACCGACGGCCACCATGAAGATCCACGGCCCCAACGCCACCATCACCGCTCGACGAGAGTGGACGGATGGCCTCACGACCTTCTCGGTGCGCCCCGATGATTGGACGCTTCCGGACTTTCAGCCCGGGCAATTCGCCAACCTCTCGCTCCCACTTGGCGACGATTGGGACAAGGAAGACGGCGTGGCCGTCAGGCGTGCCTATTCCATTGCCTCCTGCCCGGGCGAGGACGCCCTCGACTTCTTCGTCCGCAGGGTCGATGGCGGCGAGCTGACGCCGCGGCTCTTCGACCGGGCAGTGGGCGGCCGGATCTACATGGATCAGAGGCTTGCCGGCCACTTCACCCTCGAAGGCGCCCTGGACGCCGAGGACCTGATCCTCGTGGGAACCGGCACCGGGGTGGCGCCCTATCGTCCGATGATCATCGACCGGGCGCTGCGCGCGCGCTTCGGACGGACGATCCTCCTCTACAGCGATCGGTACGTGAAGGACCTCGGCTACCTGGAAGAGTTCCGCAAGCTCGCCGAAGAAGACGAATCGTTCCTCTTCTTCCCGACGATCACCGGCGATGTCCCGGCCGACGAATGGAGCGGACTGCGCGGTCGCGTCCAAACCCACCTCGAGCCTGAAGCCTATGAGGCGCTCACCGGCCAACCCCTGACCAAGGAACGCTGTCAGGTCTTCCTGTGCGGCAACCCCAAGATGGTCGCCACCGTGCAGGAGAACCTCGAGTCCGTGGGCATGACGCGCCATAAGAAGCGTGAGCCCGGCGAGATCCACATGGAGAAGTACTGGTAGGGGTTTCCCGCTACCGCCGCGGCGTCAGGATCCAACGTGGAGCCAGCGCAGCTCCCGTCACGGGCGTGAGCGCGCTGCGCGCTCCGGCCCCGGGCCCGGCGCCCCCAGGGCCGCCGGGGGCCGTGGTGGCCCCGAGACGTCCCGTCACCTCGTAGTGTGCCTCGATGAGCGGCGCGAGGTCACCCCAGCCTTCCCGCGGCGGCATGGCGAGGATGACCGCAGCGAACTGCTTCCCTACGAGTGCTTCTCTGAGGTCGCTCAGTAGCTCCGCGGCCACCGTGGTTTCACGACTCTTGGCCAGATCGACGATCGCCATTTTGTGGATGTAGCCAGGCGCGCCAGACGGTAGCGCACTGATCGGCTGCCAGACGGGCCCTGCCTGCCTTAGCGCTTCGACCTTGGCACAGGCTTCGCTATACGCCGCGTGATCTGCCGCATCTGGTAGCACCCTGGCGATCCGCGGTAAGTGGATCGCCATCGCAATGGCGACCAGCGCGGCCCCCACCACCTGAGGAACGCGCGTCAGCGAGAGGCGCCGAAGCGGACCGCCGCACGCAAAGGCTGAAGCCAAGGCGACCGGCATGAGCGTGTTATCAAATCCGCCTTCATGCGCTCGGCCGATCCACCCCGTGAGGACCAGCGCAGCGCAGCCCAGGCCAAGCGTAGGGCTCCAGCCTGACCGCCAGCCGCCCGGGCCGGATGATCCTCCAGGCCCAGCCCCAAGCCCATCCTTTGCCCCAACCACGTGCGCCAGAAGCCCAAGCGCCAAGGGCACGCCGAGCACCAGCGAAGACTCCGTCCAGAACTCCCAGACGGCAGGCCCGTGGAAGGGGCTCCCCCGCAGGAGATCTACCGTCGTCCACAGGAACCAGCCCGAACTCACGTGCTCAAGCCAGAGAACGATCGGGACCATGACGGCCAGCATGGCCCCCAGGTACACCGCGCCCGCCCGACGCGTCCTGGCCCGCCCCAGGAGGACAAGCGCGAGGGCGACTGCAAGCCCAAGCTGGGTTTGCTTCGTGAGCACCGCCAGCGCCGAGGCGAGCCCCGCAGCCCCGGCCCACCAGAGGCCCCCAGCCGCCACGCCATCCCCATCAGAGGACTCAGTGGCTCGGCCTTCCACGGCGAGAACCAGCGCGAACGCAACCGCACCAAGCCCAAGCGCCAGCGTGTCCACCCGCGCGACATCGACCCAGAAGCCTGACCAGCCGTAAGTGGCCGCCCACCAGCCGACCACCATCACCCCCGCAACACCCTTGAAGGACCGCAGGAGCGACGACCCGAGCAGCACGATCCCGAGCAGGGAGACCAGCCGCAACGCCATCAGCGACGGCCCCAGCAGCGAGACGCTGAGCGCTCCAGCCAGGGGAAAGAGCGGCGGGTACGGGAACGGAGCAAACTCGATCGACGGGCGGACATAGAGCGGCTCGCCCGCCGCGATCCGGAGCGAGTGTTCGAGCATCGCCGGCTCCTGCCATTCCAGAGCAAACGGCGCCGGCACCCGGAAGGCCATGGCCGTCCCGAGTGCTGCGATCGCGAGCGCTGCCGGCAGCAGCGCCAGGATTCTGACGAGCCAAACCGCGCCCGCGGATCCCGGCACTTCGGCGGGCGATATGGGCCTGAGCGGCGTCACTCGAAGGTCGCGCTCGACTTGAGCTCACCCTCGAACAGCTGGGTCTGGGCGAACTCCATTCCCTGCATGTCCCCCGAAAGGATGACCGTCATCTCGACGTCCCCTTCCAGCTCGAACTCGGAAGCCGTGCCCTTCTCGAGATCCCAGAGGAGCTTGCCCTCGAGGTCAAACGTCAGCTCAAAGCCTTGGACGGGGCCCTCGCCGCCGTCGGAGCGGTCGATCTCGAATGAGGTGCTCACGCTACACTCGATGAGGATCGTGACCACGCCCTCATCGATGGACTCGACCGTACCTGTCATCTCGCCCTCGAGGCCTTCGTTGAAGGCCTCCGAGAAGGCCTCATCATCCTCTTCGTCCTCCGAGTCAGGGTCGTTGATCTGCAGGTTCCCCGAAGGGCTCGATATGAAGTCGAACGCCTCGATGTCGATGTCCCACGAGGAGCCTTCCTCCATCGGTCCGTCGGAAAGCAGGTACAGGAAGTCGGCGTCACCATGGAGATCCTCCAGGAGATCATCATCGGCGTCGTCGGCGTCGACGAAGGTGGCGACGTACTCCTCTTCGTCGGCGTCCCAAACGAACTTCACCGTGAGGTCCAGGAACGGGCTCTCGCCTTCCTCGAGGTCCTCCATCGTCTCATCGCTTCCCGGAGGCGTGATGGACTGCATGCTCATGTCGCTGAGCGTTTCGTAGGTGCGGAGGATCTCAACTCCACGGCCCCCCTCGACCTTGACGTACTCGTCGACAAAGACGACCTCCTCCTCATCGCTCATCGTCTTGGTCGGCGACTCCCCAGCGGGGAGATCCTTCTCCTCTCCGTCCAGCGAGATCGACATTTCTACGAGCTCGAGGTTCAGGAAGCTCTCAAAGGTCTTGGTGACCTTGGTGCCCGCCTCGACGGTGACGCCCGTGAGCTCGGGGGCCGCGATGAGCGGAAGGAAGGCGGCGGTGAGTACTGCGAGTCGCATGGAGAGCTTGGGCCAAAGAAATGGAGCCGCGCGCCCTTGGCGCGCGGCTC
>JBLIHL010000633.1:0-3455 GCA_047635895.1 Paracoccaceae bacterium
AGGACGACAGTCCGCGCGACGGCGAAGACGGAGATCGCACCAAACGTAAACGCCGTCGGCGTCGCGGCCGCAAATCCTCCCAGGATGAACGCGGCGCACCCGTAGCGGAGCGTGATGGCGGTGGAGCTGGTGGTAATCAGCGCAGCCAGCGGAAAGAACGGCCTGAACGCCAGCGGGTAACCCCGTCGCGCGAAGCTAGCAGCAGCAACGGCGGCGGCGGCTCCGAGAGCGGCCCCCGACCCACCCATGCGGAAGGGATGTTCCTTCTCGACAAAGGAGACGTGTCGGTGCTTCGCACCCTGGACAACCAGTGGCTCTCCTCGAAGAGCGACGTCTACGTCCCCAAGAAGCTCGTCGACAAGTACAAGCTGCACGACGGGATGATGCTGAAGGGGCCGCTCGGTCGTGGCTACAAGCACAAATTCCAGCTCGAGAACGTCGACGAGATCGACGGGCAGCCGCCCGCTTTCTGGAAGCACAAGCCGCTCTTCAAGAGCCTGACGAGCATCGATCCGGACTTCCACTACTCGGTGGGCGACGTGACCGACGATGTGTCCATGCGCATGGTCGATCTCCTGAGCCCGATTGGCCGCGGCCAGCGTGGCCTTCTCGTGGCTCCGCCGCGAAGCGGCAAGACGACCCTGATGCGCCAGTTCGCTGCGGGCATTGAGAAGGGTTATCCGGACGTCAAGCTGATGGTGCTGCTCATTGACGAGCGACCCGAGGAAGCCACGGAGTGGAAGCGCAGCGTGACCACCGGCCAGGTTTTCGCGTCCACAGCGGATGAGACGGCAAAGCATCACATTCAGCTCGCCGAAGTCGTCTGGAAGCGCGCCATGAGGCTCGTGGAAATGGGGGAGGACGTCGTCATTCTCCTCGACTCGATCACCCGCCTGGCGCGCGCTTACAACAATCAGTCGGGAGGCTCTGGCCGAACGATGTCAGGCGGCCTCGACAGCCGCGCTATGGAGCGTCCGCGGAAGATCTTCGGGTCGGCGCGGAACACCGTGGAGGCCGGCAGCCTCACGATCATCGGCACGACGCTCATCGATACCGGCAGCCGGATGGATCAGCTGGTATTCGAAGAGTTCAAAGGCACCGGCAACATGGAGCTCGTGCTCAACCGGAAGCTGGCGGACCGTCGAATCTTCCCGGCGATCGACATCGAGCGAACAGGAACACGGAAGGAAGAGAAGCTCGTCGGCATGCGCCGCCTCAAGCTGATCCACGTTCTCCGGCGGGTCCTCGCGCGGATGCACTTCACTGAGGCTGCGGATCTCCTGATCACTCGGCTCAGCGATGTTTCGCGGACGGATGAATTCCTGGAGCGCTTCACCGTCGACCCGGAAGCCTGAATCAGACAAGAGGCGGTGGATCTGGGCGTTCTTGTCGGATCCAGCGGTGACCTCAGTCAGATGGCACGGTAATCGAGGGACGATGCGTCCATCCCCATGACTTCCACGACTCCAGGGCGCGCGATGACAGCAGCCATGATCCAGGCAGAGGGGCTTTCCAAGTCCTTCGGCGCCGTCCGAGCAGTACGCCAGGTCTCTTTCGAGGTGGCGCGCGGCGAACTTGTGGGATTCCTCGGGCCGAACGGCGCCGGGAAATCCACGACGATGAAGATGCTGACCGGCTCGCTCCTGCCTGATCAGGGCCGAGCGACCGTGGCTGGCGTCCCCTTGGACGGATCGTCCATTGGTGCGCGCGCGGCCGTTGGCTACCTGCCCGAGCACACGCCGCTGTACCACGAGATGCGCGTTCAGGGGTACCTCGACTTTGTCGGACAGGTGCATGGCATGGCACGTGGCGACCGCCGCGAGGCCTTCGAACGCGTGGTGGAGGCCTGCGACCTCGACGGTTACACAGATCGCCGTATCCACACGCTTTCGAAGGGCTACAGGCAGCGCGTCGGCTTGGCCCAGGCCCTGTTCGCCGATCCCGAGGTGCTGATCCTCGACGAGCCAACCAGCGGGCTCGATCCTGGCGAGATCGTGCGAATCCGCGACCTCGTCGTGCGGCTATCGCGCTCCAAGACCATCATGCTTTCGACCCACGTCTTGCCTGAGGTGGAAGAAGTCTGCCATCGCGTGCTCATCATCGCGGGCGGTCAGCTCGTGGCTGACGGGTCCATCGGCGAACTCAGCGAAGGGGTCGCGGCTGCCATCTCAGTCACCGTGGTCGCGGACGAAGGTGAACTGCTCACTCTACTCGGCGATCTCTCCGGCGCCTCGCGGCCCCGCATCGTCGCGCGCGGCGAGAGCGGACGGCTTCGGGCTTTGATTGAGGTGGAGGATCGTTTTGACGTGGCGGCGCGTGTTTCGCGCACGCTGCACGATCGCGGTTTCGAGGTGCTCGAGCTCCGACATGAAGTGCCGACACTGGAGCGCGTCTTCCTGGAGCGCACTCGCATGGCGGCGATCGCGGTCGATGCGTCGGCTGCCGTTGACGTGGCTGATGGCGGTCGGGAGGCCGGGGTCTGATGGGTGGTTTTCTTGTGCTTCCGTTTGCCCGCCGAGAGCTGCGCAGCGCGTTCGAGTCGCCGGTCGCCTACGTGGCCATCGCGCTCTTCGTGCTGGTCCTCCCAGCGCTGTTCTTCTTCCTCGGCTACCCGGTCGGACGCGTTCCGCTGCCGGGACTCTGGGAAGGTGGACAGGCGAGCCTGATTGTTCTGTTTCACTGGCTGCCTCTTCTTCTGGCGCTCGTCGTCCCTGCGCTCACGATGGGCTCCTGGTCTGAGGAACGCCGTTCGGGGACCGAGGAGCTACTCCTGACGTACCCGGTGCGGACCGGCGCCGTGGTCCTCGGTAAGTTCCTCGGCGCGTGGGTCCTCGCCTTTCTCATGGTGGCGCTCGCGGTTCTCAGCGCAGCGTTGACCGTCGATCAACTCGGCGAGCTTGATTGGAACACCGTCTGGGTCGGCCTCCTGGGAGCCGGCTTCATGGTGGCGGCGTACGTGGCGATCAGTCAGTTCATGTCATCCCTCAGCGGTGAGCAGCTCGTCGCTTTTCTCATTAGCGCCCTGCTGCTCGGGCTTCTCTGGGCGCTTCCGCTGTTTGTGCGGATCTTCCCGGGTGGTGCCGCCTCCTTTCTGGATGCGGCCAGTCCGACCACGCACTTCCTGGGCGGCGCGGCACGCGGTGTCCTCGACGTCCGCGACCTTATCTACTTCGCTCTGCTGACGGTTCTTGGCCTCGTGGCTGGGACGCTCAGCATCGAACGCCGGCGGTGGCGCTGATCATGGCTGACCTCGATTCCAACGGCCCAGCTTCCGGTGGCGCCCCCGGGTCCGCTGCCAGCTCCGCTCCCGGCCCGACGCCCGGCCCGACGCCTGGCCCGAAATTGGCGCATGCGACCAAGCGAGCTCTTCGCTGGAATGCGCTGCTGTCGATCGTGCTGCTCGGGCTCATCGTTGTGTTCGCGAACCTCCTGGCCGGACGCCACCTGCGGATCCG
>JBLIHL010000634.1:0-3449 GCA_047635895.1 Paracoccaceae bacterium
CCCGGAATAGAGCCCGGAATAGAGCCTGGAATAGAGCCAGGAATAGAGCCAGTACTAGGCCCGGCGATAGATCCGGCCGTCAGCCCTCAGGCTGGCGGCATGAACCCACGCACGACGCGCGGCTGCGAAGCGTCAACCCGGGCCTCAATCTGCTTGAAGAACCCCTGGTAGAACGTGCTGGGGACGCTGCCGTGGCTGGCATTGATCGGCCCGTCAGAGGTTCCCTGGACGTTTTCAGCCTCGATTTCCACGAGCGTACGGGGGGCGCGGCGGTGCATATCGACCTGGCGGATCTGGACGCCGACGCGGATCCAAGTGCGGCGGTCGCCGGCGATATTGGGCTCCTGGTTGCCCATTCCCTGGGCCGCGGTCACGAAGAATTCATCCTCGCTGGCCTCGTGGACGTCATAGCCGAGGTCCAGGAGCGTCGCGACCACGATGGGCTTGACGTCCTTGGCCGTACCGACGAAGGTCCGGGCCTTAAAGCCGCGGTATTCCTCGTAGGGAGTGCTAAACGGTGGAAATCCGCCGGCGCAGGCGCCGAAGAACGGCACGGCCAGGACCGCAAGCGGAACGATGGCGAGCCAGCGGAAAGTAGGGACGGCGATGGGTTTGATGTTCGTGTTTGTCATGGTGCGCGGACCGGACATAGCGGTCTCGGGGGCGGTGATTTAGCTCAGGCCGAAGCGACTGCGCTTCGTCCACGCGCGAAACGCGTGACCTCCTCTACCTGTGCAGCTTTCCCGCCCGCGTTTCATCCTTGCGATCTCAGAGGTCGAATGGAAGCTTCCGTGTGTTGAAGTATTCACCATGAAGCCCCCCGACCCGAGTCCCGAGCCGAATCCCAAGCCGACGACTGGTGCAGACACACCCAGTGAGCGGCGCCATAAGGATCGAAGCCAGGAGCACCACCCAGGCACGGATGCCGAGCATCCCGCGCCCCCCACCCCGGAGAGCACGGAGCCCGTCAGCGGTGCTGAAGTGGACGTCCTCGTGATTGGTGGCGGGATTCAGGGCGCCGGCGCGGCCCAGGCCATCGCGGCCGCGGGGCACAGCGTGGCGCTCGTCGAGCGCAGCGAGGCCGCCATCGGCACGTCCAGCCGCTCTAGCAAGCTGATCCACGGCGGGCTCCGCTACCTCGAGACCTTCCAATTCGGCTTGGTCAGGGAATCCCTCAACGAGCGCAAGATTCTCCAGCGCATCGCTCCGCATCTCGTGCGCCTGGTCCCGTTCTACATCCCTGTGTATCGGGGTATGCAGCGCGGCCCCTGGATGATCCGGGCCGGCCTGACGCTCTACGCCCTGCTCGGAGGGCTCCGCAAGGCGGCGCGATTCAGCAGCATCAAACGCTCCCGCTGGGACTCACTTGACGGGCTGGACACGCGCGACCTCAAGGCCGTCTTCCGCTACCACGACGGGCAGACCGACGACGCCGCCCTGTGCCGCGCCGTCCTCGCCAGCGCGATCGAACTTGGCGCACGGGTGGAGGCTGGCGCCAAGGTGACCGCGGCCGAGCGAACGGGCGATCGCTGGACTGTCCACTACGAGCGCAACGGCAAGACCCACACGTGCACCGCGCGCGTCGTGGTCAATGCGACCGGCCCATGGGTCAACCGACTGGCCGAGCTCGCCACGCCCAAGCCCCCCATGCGAGCGGTTGATCTCGTGGGCGGCACGCACATCGAGGTGCGCGGAACCCTGAAGCACGGCATCTACTACACGGAGGCGCCGACGGACCAGCGCGCCGTGTTCTCCATCCCATGGAAGGGACGCATCATGGTTGGAACGACGGAGAAGCCCTTTGAAGGCAACCCCTCCGAGATCCAGCCGACCCGCGAAGAGATCGATTACCTGCTCAACGTCCACAGGCGCTACTTCCCGAATTCGGACGGTGAGCTCCTGGCGGCGTGGGCGGGCCTCCGCGTTCTCCCCAAGGCAGAGAGCGCGGCGTTCGCTCGACCGCGGGACGTGACGCTCGTCTCCGATGACGAGGATCAGCCCAGCTGGGTCGGCGTGTACGGCGGCAAGCTGACGGGCTACCGGCATACTGCGGAGGAGATCTTGGACGTGATCCGACCGTCGCTTCCGGAGGCTGCACGCGTGGCCGATACGGCAACGTTGAGGCTGCCGGAGCTCGAGCGCATCACCGTCTGGGAGCCCTGATACCGGTCGGCCTGATAGCCGTCCCGGATAGGGGTCACCAAGCAAAGCGGCGGCGGCCTCGCATCACGCGAGACCGCCGCCGCAGTTCATTTGCATTCTGCCGTCAGGCAGGCGTCGCCCCACTCCGATGTAACGGCGATGGGATGACGACTTGGATCAAGACGTGCCGCGTGAAGGCGGCACGCTGAGGATCAGACCTCAGCCGCTTTGATCGTCATGTCGCAGTTGACGACCATCAGGCAACCGAGGCGCGCGCCCTCGTCGGCCGTCGCCATGTCCACGGTTTCGGCTTCTTCCTCGCCTACCGGCGGGAGGTCAGCGCCACCTTCGGTCACCACGAGGGCGCAGGTTCCACAGCTGCCCACGGTGCAACCGAAGTCATGCGGGAGGTCTTTCTCCTGGCAGAAGTCGATGAAGCGGGTTCCGTCCGGAACCTCGTGGGTCTCGCCGGTAGCGGCAAAGGTAATCTTGGGCATGACGGGGGATCTCTAGGGTCGGAGCAGAGTCGTAGGGAGCCGAGAGCGCTATGCTGCGCTCGTCGGGCGCCCATGATGGGCTTCGACAGGCCGGAGGAAAAGCCCCGGCATGAGCTCATTTGCCCAGGGAGCCGCTGCTGGTCGCTGAATTCCCGTAGCAGGCCCCCTATCCCAGGCCATTTGCCCCCTCCGATGCTGCTTTCTCCCCCCCGCGCTGGCCGTACACGCGAGCCCGAGCGTGCGCCGCGCCCCGCCCTTGGGACCGAGTCCCGAATCTGGCTGATCCGGCACGGACGCGTCGACGCCGCCGATCTGGCCTACGGTGACGCGGATGTCCCGCTCTCGGCGGAGGGCCAGGCCCAGACCGACGCCATCGAGGGACAGATCAGCGCATATCTCCAACCCGCGCTGGTCGCCGCCTCCCCCCTTCAGCGCGCACGAGCCATGGGCGAGGCCGTCTCCCGCGCAACGGGCGCTCCGCTGCGGCTGGATGACCGATTGAAGGAGATGAACCGGGGCGATTGGCAGGGTCTGCCACGCACCGAATACGCCGAACGCTGGCGCGCGGCCGCGGGTGACTACTGGCGCGACCCCCTTCACTGGCGGGGCCACGGTGGCGAGAGCGAGGCCATGCTCGTGGAGCGGACCTTCCCTGTCCTCGAGGAAGTCGCGCGCGCCGCTGCAGAGAGTGGAGAGGCATGCACCGCGGTGATCGCCGCCCATAGGCAGGTCATTCGCAGCCTGGTCGCCGCTGCGCTGGGGCTGCCTCCCGGCCAGAGCCACAGCCTGCAACTCGACCCGGGGCACTCT
>JBLIHL010000635.1:0-3435 GCA_047635895.1 Paracoccaceae bacterium
CCAAAACCACTCTCCGATCCGTTCCGCCATGCCACTGACTCATCTCGAGCGCCTAGAAGCCGAGAGCATCCGCATCATCCGCGAGGTCGCGGCTGAATGTGAGAAGCCGGTGATGCTGTACTCCATCGGCAAGGACAGCGCCGTCATGCTGCACCTTGCCATGAAGGCCTTCGCCCCCGGCAAGCTCCCGTTCCCCTTGCTCCACGTCGACACGACCTGGAAGTTCAAGGAGATGATCGCGTTCCGCGACAACCTCGCCAAGGAGCACGGCTTCGAGCTGTTCGTTCACACGAACGCCGAAGGCGTCAAGGAGGGGGTGGGCCCCTTCAGTCACGGCTCTGCAGTCCACACCGACGTGATGAAGACGCAGGCGCTCAAGCAGGCGCTCAACCATCACAAGTTCGACGCAGCCTTCGGCGGCGCGCGCCGCGACGAGGAGAAGTCCCGCGCGAAGGAGCGCATATTCTCCTTCCGAACGGCCCAGCACCGCTGGGACCCCAAGCGCCAGCGCCCTGAGCTTTGGAGCACGTTCAACACCCGTACCAACCCCGGCGAAAGCCTGCGGGTGTTCCCGCTCTCCGACTGGACCGAGCTGGACATCTGGCAGTACATCCACCTCCAAGAGATTCCGGTGGTGCCGCTCTACCTCGCGAAAGAGCGCCCTGTCGTAGAGCGCGACGGCGTCCTGATCATGGTCGACGACGATCGCTTGCCGTTGGAGCCCGGTGAAGTACCGATGATGAAGAAGGTCCGCTTCCGGACCCTCGGCTGCTACCCATTGACCGGCGCCGTTGAAAGCGAGGCCACGACCCTGACCCAAGTCATCGAGGAAATGCTCCTCACCAGCAACTCCGAGCGCGAGGGTCGCATCATCGATTTCGACTCCGCTGCTTCCATGGAGAAGAAGAAACAAGAGGGCTACTTCTAATGGACCATTTCGAACAGATCAAAGCCGAGGGCATCGAGGCGTACCTCAAGGCCCACGAGCACAAGGAGCTTCTTCGCTTCATCACCTGCGGCAGCGTCGACGACGGCAAGAGCACGCTCATTGGGCGTCTGCTCTATGAGTCGAAGCTGATCTATGAAGACCAGCTTGCGGCGCTCGAAGCGGACTCAGCACGCGTCGGCACCCAGGGCGATCGTCTCGACCTTGCGCTCCTCGTGGACGGCCTTGCGGCCGAGCGCGAGCAGGGCATCACGATCGATGTGGCCTACCGCTACTTCTCCACGAAGGCGCGCAAGTTCATCGTCGCGGACACGCCTGGACACGAGCAGTACACCCGAAACATGGTGACCGGCGCCTCGACCGCCGACGCCGCCATCATCCTCCTGGACGCCCGCAAGGGCATCCTGACCCAGACCCGCCGCCACACCTACATCTGCTCGTTGCTCGGCATTCGGCACCTGCTGCTCGCTGTCAACAAGATGGACCTGGTGGACTACAGCGAAGAGGTCTTCCTGGAAGCGCAGGCTGCGTACAAGGAGCTCGCGGCGAGCCTCGGCAACAGCCAGGTCACCTGCATTCCTGTGTCGGCGCTTGAGGGCGACAACGTCACGAATCCGAGCGACAAGCTGAGCTGGTTCAAGGGGCGGACGCTTCTTGGAGAGCTTGAGCACGTCTCCATCGACGAGCTCGACTCGAGCAAGACGTTCCGCATGCCGGTGCAGTGGGTCAACCGCCCGAACTCGGACTTCCGCGGCTTCTCCGGCTACATCTCGCGCGGCGCGATTGGCGTCGGTGACAAGCTGGCGGTCCTGCCCTCGGGCACGACGTCTTCGGTCAAGAGCATCCTGGGCCCGAACGGTGAACTCAAGACGGCCACGGCCGGTCAGTCCGTCACCATCTGCCTCAACGATGAGGTCGACGCGAGCCGCGGCGACATCCTTGCGGACGCGGTCGACGTGCCCAAGGTCGCCGACCAGTTCCGCTCGACGATCGTATGGATGCACGAGGAGCCGATGCTCCCCGGGCGCGAGTACATCTTGAAGATCGGTGCGAAGACCACCGCCGTTTCCATCGCGGAGCCGCGGTACAAGGTCAACGTCAACACGTTCGAGGAGCTGCCTGCGCGCACGCTTGAGCTCAATGACATTGGCGTCTGCAACATCAACCTCGACCAGGCCATCCCCTTCGATGCCTACGCCGAGAACCGCCAGACGGGCGGCTTCATCCTGATCGACCGCATCAGCAACGATACGGTCGGCGCAGGCATGCTCGACTTCGCCCTCTGGCGCTCGGACAACGTCCAGTGGCAAACCCTCGACGTCGACAAGCCCGCCCGCGCGCTCGCCAAGGGGCAGAAGCCCTGCGTTGTCTGGTTCACCGGCCTCTCCGGTTCCGGCAAGTCGACGATCGCCAACGTCCTGGAGACCAAGCTGCACGCAGCTGGTCGTCACACGTACCTGCTCGATGGTGACAACGTACGCCACGGGCTCAACAAGGACCTCGGATTCACCGATGCGGACCGGGTAGAGAACATCCGCCGCGTCGCCGAGGTCTCCAAGCTGATGACGGACGCGGGCCTGATTGTCGTTGTGTCGTTCATCTCGCCGTTCCGCTCGGAGCGTCAGATGGCACGCGAGGCCTTCGAGGACCAGGAGTTCATCGAGGTCTTCGTGGACACCCCCATCGAGGAAACGGAGCGCCGTGACGTCAAGGGGCTCTACGCCAAGGCACGCGCCGGCGAGATCAAGAACTTCACGGGCATCGACTCGCCCTACGAAGCGCCTGAAGCGCCGGACGTGCACGTCAAAACGATGACCTGCAGCATCGAAGACGCGGCCGACCAGATCATGGCCGAACTGAAGTCCCGCGGGCGCCTCAACGCACGCGGGAACTGAGAGCCTGGCAGAGGACGGCGCTGTACGATCCGGGATCCATGCTGAACTCGATCGATCACGTCGTCTACCTCTGCCGCGACATTGCGCAAACCGCCGAGGAGCTCCAGCAGCTCCTCGGCGTCCAGTCCCCCATGGACCCGGATTGGCTCACCGTCGATGACGACGGGATCTGGACCGCGGAGTTTCGCTTCCGCGGAGGCGCGATCGAACTCATCGCGCCGGCCCACAGTGGCGCAGACCCAGCGCGCACCTGCCCCGGCCTCCTTTCGAAAGTGGAGTCGAGCGGTCCTGGATTCAAGAGCCTGGTGTTCGGCACCGCGGACCTCGAAGGTGCACATGCGCAGATGAGCGCTGCCGGCCTCGAGCCTGATGGCATCTCCTCCTCGGAGGCTCAGCACTTCGCAACGGGAGAGCGGCGGGCGTGGCGGCGCTTCAGGTGCCCGGACCGGCACCTTCACGGGCTGAAGCTGTTCGTCATCGAGCGGGCCGAGGCCCCACACGTCTCGCCTGAGGCGCCGGCTCTGACCTCCGTCGAGCTGAGCACGGGCGACCCGCAGCGCGCGCACGAGCTCTTCGCTGGAAAGCTTGGGCTCG
>JBLIHL010000636.1:0-3433 GCA_047635895.1 Paracoccaceae bacterium
GGGACACGGCTGGGGTGGGGGCCGCCGTCGGCGCCGCCTCAAGGGTCGCGTCGATGGCGGGCCGCGCCTGCGTCTCGAGTTCGTGCGGCATCGAGTCAGAGCGAGCCTCAGCCTGTGCTCTGAGCTTGGGCCCACTTTGCGTGACCTGGGTCGCCGCAGCTTGTGGCTCGGCCACGGCGGCTCCGCCGCCGGATGAGCCCATGGTGCTTTCGCCGCCAGGGGATCCAGCATTGGGACCCGCAGACGAGCTCAGCAGACCGCTGGGCGGCGTCAGGTGCAGAGCGTTCGATTGGAGTTGGACCGTCCAACCCTCGTGAATCTCGCGGCGGCCATTCCGACCCTCGGTGAGGTCCTCCGACAGATTCTGGAGAACGTGCCGTGCAGGGCGCTGGCCAGTTCCTTCACCAATCAGGCGACCGAGGGCGCGCTTCATGAGCGTGGGGGGCAGATCTCCGAGACGGTCGCGCTGGATCGATCCGCCAAGTTCTGGCATGGCGGCCGAGCGGCGCGCGGCCTCATGCGTCACGGGATCCCAAGAAATGTGGGCCGTGCGGTCGGCCAATTCGTCCTCGAAGGACTCTACGGCGCGGGCGAAGGCCCTCAGGTTGTCAACGCCCTCGTCACCGCACTGGGCGGCGATCTCGGGAAGAACGGTGGAGCGAACGCGGTTACGGCTGAAGGCGGCCGACGAGTTGGTCAGGTCCTCGCGCCAGTCGATTCCGTGCTGGCGAAGGGCGCTGCGCACCTCTTCACGTCGCATCCCGATGAGGGGACGGAGCACGCGCAGCGGCTTCTTGGTCTCTGCTGAGAAGGCTCCGGGCCCGAGGATGGTCTCCCGGCGGAGGCCAGCGAGGCCCTGGAGGTCCGTGCCGCGCATCCAGCGCATGAGGAGCGTCTCGACGGCGTCATCCTCGTGGTGCCCGGTCAGGAGCACGGACATGCCGGCGTTAGCTGTTTCTTCGGCGAGGGCCTTGTAGCGCGCCTGGCGCGCGCGGCCTTCGAGATCGCCTCCCTCGGGGTCGATCTCCACCATGCGGCGAGCGAACGGGAGGCCAAGCTTGGCGCAGAGGCGGGCGCAGAACTCCGCGTCCGTCCGAGACTCTTCACCGCGCAGGCCGTGGTCCACGTGGATGGCCAGGGCCCGTGGGCGAGGATGCGACCGGGCGATCATGGTCGCCAGATAGACGCTGTCAGCGCCGCCGGAAAGTGCGATGGCCACGGGGGTCGTCGGAGAGACCTCCAGCGGGCGACCCAGGCGAGCCCAGCGGTGGGCCCAGAAAGAGTCGGGGGCGGGACCGTCGGAGCCCGTGGGGGCAGGTTGGTTCGATTCGGATGCAGTCACGATGGATGGGTAGCCCGAGCTACCGGGGACGCACTGTTTGGAAACGCACTGTTTGGAAAAGTGAGTTCGGAAGAGAGTAGGTGCTGCGGCCTGGAGTGGGACGAGTCGGGGGGGATCCGTCCAGGAACCGGGCAATAACAGCGTAAAAGCAGCGATCCGTTGGCCAGCCGGGGGGAGGAGGGCGGTTCGGGGTGCTGGTTTGGGTCTCAGTCAGGTTGGGCCAGTGAGGTTGGGCCAGTGAGGTTGGGCCAGTGAGGTTGGGCCAGTCAGGTCGTCAGCAGTGGGGTCAAGCGTGCTGTCAGATGGTCACAGGGGGCGGCAAGGGGGGGGTAGAGCCGCGGGAACCTCAAGAAATATCGCTTGTGGAGGCCTAGATGTGCAGGCACACCGCTCCCTCCGTTGAACCCATCGGTGGAGGGGCGTACGCTCTGGCCGCCTACTCCGGAGATTTCTCACGACCCGGCTCTTTTTCTCGCGCGCTCGCGCTGGAGGAGTCGTGGGGCGTGCGGGGATCCCGCCTAATTTTGGCTTGGATCGCCTGGCGATTCGGGATCATTCTCCTCATTGGCCCTTCGGGCCCACATCACTCAGCTTCATGCGCATTGCGATTAACGGCTTCGGCCGTATCGGGCGGAACGTCTTCCGCATCATCGAGAACACCCCCGGAATGGAGGTTGTCGCGATCAACGACCTGACCGACGCGGCGACGCTCGCTCACCTTCTCGAGTTCGACTCCGTACACGGCCGCTTTGACGGCAAGGTGAAGTCCAGCAAAGGGGCTATCACCGTTAACGGTCGCAAGATCGCGATCACTTCCGAACGTGACCCGGCCAATCTGCCCCACCGGGAGAACAAGGTCGACTTCGTCGTCGAGGCTACCGGCGTCTTCGCCACGCGCGAGGCCTGCACGAAGCACCTTGATGCCGGCGCCAAGAAGGTCTGCCTGACCGTCCCGCCCAAGGATGAAATCGACGCGATGATCGTGATGGGCGTCAACCAAGGCGACCTCAAGGGTGACGATCTGATCATCTCTAACGCGTCTTGCACCACGAACTGCCTGGCGCCGATCGCCAAGGTCCTCGACGACGCGTTTGGCATTGATCACGGGATCATGACCACGACCCACGCGTACACGAATGACCAGCGGATCCTCGACCTTCCGCACAGTGACCTCCGCCGCGCACGTGCCGCTGCGTGCAACATCATCCCGACCACGACGGGCGCGGCCCGCGCCGTCGGTAAGGTGCTTCCGAAGCTCGCGGGTAAACTGGACGGCATGGCGATGCGCGTTCCGGTTCCGAATGGATCGGTGGTCGATCTCGTGGCTCGTCTCAAGAAGGGCGCTTCGGTCGAGGCGGTCAACGCGGCTCTCGCTGCGGCGGCCAAGAAGGGCGACCTCAAGGGGATCCTTGAGTACAGCGACAAGCCGCTCGTCTCCAGTGACATCATCGGCAACCCGCATAGCTCGGTCGTCGACAGCCTCGCCACGATGTCCATGGACGGTGGCAAGACGGTCAAGGTGATCTCCTGGTACGACAACGAGTGGGGCTACTCCAGCCGCGTCGTTCAGCTCATGAAGTTCGCCCACAAGATGCGTCCGACCGCCAAGGCTTCCGCCAAGAAGGTGGCCAAGAAGGCGACGAAGAAAGTGGTGAAGAAGGCTTCCACGCGCCCCGTTGCGCCCAAGAAGAGCGCCTGATCGGCGACCCTGAGCCATGAATCTCGACGTACCTGACCTGGACTCGCTGGGGAATCTCAGCGGCAAGCGCGTACTTGTGCGCGCTGACTACAACGTTCCCGTTGACAAGGAAACTGGGGCGATCACCGACGACACGCGCATTCGTGCGGGCATCGGAACGCTGCGGAAAATCCTGGATCGCGGAGGCCGTCCCGTCGTGCTCGTGCACTTCGGAAGGCCCAAGGGTGAGGTCGTCGAATCGCTGCGCGTGGGCGTCATTGGTGAGCGACTCCAGGAACTCCTGGGGTCGCCGGTGATCACGCTTAGGGAGAGCTGTGGCGCTGCGGTGGAAGAGGCGGTGGCTTCGGCCCCCGAGGGCTCGACGGTGCTGTGCGAGAACGTTCGTTTCCACG
>JBLIHL010000637.1:0-3417 GCA_047635895.1 Paracoccaceae bacterium
GACATCCCCGTCGGAACGGTCAAGTCACGGATGTTCCATGCGGTGCATCGCGTCCGTGAGGCCCTCGAGGAATCCGACCGAGTTCACGAGGCGATCGTCGCGCGTGAGCCCAGGTCGGGTGCCACTCTCAGGACAGGCGTTGTGGGCCCGTCCGGATCCTCTTATCGCGCACCCAACGCCCGGCCGCGCACTCTCTAGCCTGCCATCATGAGTACTTCATTCGATCACGAGGACGCATTGACGCCGGAGCAGCAGCTCCAGGTGGACGCTCTCGAAGCGGCTCTCGCCGGGCCTCTCGCCGGGTCTCTCCCTCAGTTCAGTACGGATTCAAGGGCCGAGGCTGGCGAAGATGTGACCGAGCTAGTGACGCGTCTTCGCGGGGCGTACGGCTCCGTTGACGAGGATGCGGACGCAGCCGTCAAGTCAGCAGGGAGGTCAGCAGGCCGCCCAGCGGTAGCGTCAGACGCGTTCCAAGCGCGGCGCGTCGCCCAGCGGGTGCTTTCGCGGACGACCCGGGAAGACCTGGGTCGCCGAGGCGACGTCGGGGTGGTCCTTGGCTTTGTGTCGGATCGACTTCGGGATTCGGCCGTCCTTCGGGTGGCCGTGGCGCTGCTGATTGTTCAGCTCACGCTCGTACCGCTCGTGGCGTGGCAGGTCTGGAAGGCACCGCATTCGGGCGTCTTCCAGGCGCGGCTGGAGCCGTCGGCTGAGGAGATCGCGCGTGCGCTTCAGGATCTGCCAGCAGACGATATCAGCCATGACATCGGGAACGAGCCGGCTGGTTCGCGACCCGATCTGGAGCTCGGCCAGCTGGCCCTTGAAGATGACCTGGTCGAGACCCTGGCGTGCCTCCTTGCGATGTCTGCTGCACTGGGTGACGTCGCTCCGACGAGCTCCGTGGGGCACTGGCTGCAAGTGATGACCGAGCTGGCGGTGGCTAGCGAAGGAGCTGGATCACAGGTAGACCCCTTGGCGGACCGTCTCGCGAGCCTCGAGTCGCCGACTACGCCGCTGGCCGTCCTCTTGGCCGCCGAGGCGCGGCTGAACTTCCTCGCCGCAGGCGGTGGGTGGGTCGAGCTGCCAGAGGCGCTTGACGCGGTGGCAGGCTCCAATGGCGAAACCGTGGAACTCGCCTCCCTGCGGGCCCGGACGATGCGTAGGGCCGAGCTGCTCGGCGTGGCCCTGCCGGACGAAGGGGAAGCCCTGATTGCGGAGATTGCCGAAGGCTGGGAGCGTGGATCGGAGGCCTGGTTATCAGCGCTTGGAGCCGCTGCGACGGCCGCTGCGCCGGAAGATCCCTACGTCACCGCCTGGGTCGCTGCGATCGTTCAGGATTCGTAGCCTCCCATAGTTCGCGATAACATCGGTCGGAGCGCGCGTAGGAGGTGGTTTCCCCGCTATCTTGCCGCCTATGCTCCTCACGATTGCCCCCCTTTGCCTCGTAAGCGCCGTCTCGGCGGCGCCCGGTCCTCTGTTCCCGGTCCAGGCTGTGACCCAGTCAGCAGGCAGCGACGGAGACCTGTCGGAGGGCGCACCCAGGCCCCTGAGCCTGCAGGACGCCCTTTCGCTCGCGCTGTCCAATAACCTGACGCTCCAGCGTGCGATCATCGAGAGCGATGCCGCACGTTTCGACGCGCGCTCCTCGTGGGGCACCTTCGATTGGGTCTTTGATCTGCGTGGGTCCTATACGGACTCGGAATCTGAGGGCAACTCGACGCTGTTCGGCGCTAGCGTCCTCACGAACCTGGATTCAAGGGTCGACCTGGACCTGACGAAGCCGCTCACGACGGGCGGCTCGTTTACGCTCCATTTTGATAGCACGTTGAGCGAGACGAACAACCAGTTCGCCTTGGACCCCGAGCTGTTCCAAGACAGCCTCAGGGCGGCTTTCAGTCAGCCGCTGCTGCGGGGCGCGGGGGTCGAGTACACGACTTCCAACCAGCGCGAGGCGGAGATTACCGAGCAGCGACGCAAGGAAGAGAGGCGCGACGCGCGCCAGCTCTTGCTGCACGACGTGGAGGTCGCGTACTGGGAGCTGGTCGCTGCCCTGCAGCAGCTAGAGGTCGCGGAGTCAGCCCTCGAACTGGGCCTGAGCCAAGTATCGCGTGAAGAAGCGAGGATTCGTGCGGGGGATGGCACGGAGGTTGATGTGCTTCAAGCGAGAACTGAAGTGGCGACCCGAACCGAAACACTCCTCCAGGCTGAGAACGACGTGGCCCAGCGCGGCGACGATCTCAAGCGATTGGTCTACGCAGATCGCGATGCGGCGCTCTGGACGCGACCGGTCCAGCCAACGAGCGACCTGCCCTCGGCCGACGACAACGTCCAGCTTCCACACTGGCAGGACGCGTTCCAGACCGCGCTCAGGCGTCGGTCGGAGCTCCGGACGGCCAGGCTTGACGTCGACACCTCTCGGATCCGTCTGACGCGGGCGCAGTCTGAGCGCCTCTATGGCCTCGACCTCGAGCTTTCGATCGCGTCCGGCGCCGTTGACCCGAACTTCTCGCAGGCCATCGGTGATACGGTCGACCTGGCGTTCCCGCGCTACCAGGCGGTGCTCTCCTACAACATGCCCCTGCAGAACCGCACGGCGTCCAACGCCGAGCATGCGGCGCGCGAACGGCTCCGCGGGAGCCAGATCGCGCTGGAGGAGTCAGAGATCATGGCGCTCAGCGACGTCCGACGCGCGATCCGCGAAGTGCGCTTCCGTGCCCAGGCCGTACAGGCCGCGGCCCAGAGCGCCATCCTGGCTCGCGCTCAGCTCGAGGCAGAGCAGAAGCGCCTCGACGCCGACCTGTCCACTACGTTCCAGGTCCTCGAATTCCAACAGACCCTGATCGAGGTTCTTTCCAGCAAGAGCCGCGCGGCCGCCGAGTACGCCAAGAGTCTGGTGGGCCTCAGTCGGGCCCAGGGCATCGTGGGCGAAGGTTCATCGATCGGTCGGCCGGTCGGTCAAAGTGAGTAGTCGCACCAAACAGTTCACGATCGACTCGGCTCCACCCGGTCGCCCGTCACGTTCATCTATCTGACCTCCCGTTACCAGACCATGTATCGACCCAGCCCCCCCAAGGCGCAGCGCGTCAGCGCTCGCTGCTTCCCGAGTCCCACCTTGCTCTCGGGATCGACGTCGACGTCGGTTCCGGCGCACCGTAGCGGTCGAGTCGGCCTCGTCATTGCGTTGGCACTCCTTGGCGGCGTTGGATTCCTTGCTTGGAAGAAGGCCAGCGGCACGGCGCAGGATGGGGGAGCTCCGATGACCGTCGAGGATCTCTACCGGGCGGACAAGCGGATCCGGCCGGTTCTGGATGAATGCCAGTTCCACGGAGCCTTCGAGGCCGACACCACGGACGTGCCAGCGATCCTTGCCTCCAAGCTGGATGCAGGGGCCCAGCTTGAACCCCAGAAGCGGGCGCGCAC
>JBLIHL010000638.1:0-3388 GCA_047635895.1 Paracoccaceae bacterium
CTTCGCCGATGCGCGATCTTGGGCGGCGTGTCCATTCCCGCAGCTTTGGTTCCGGTACCGTACTGCGGAAACTACTGCTCGCGCATCAGCGCCAGCTCGATCGTCTCGAAGTCTAGCTCTAGCACCACGCGCATCCGCACGATCGTCGCCACGCGGTCCAGCATCGCCGTGGCAATCAGGACTCGCTGGTCACCCTCGACGCCGGCACCTAGCAGACCCGAGACGTACGCCTCGCGCAGCACGACGGACTCCACTCGAAAGACCTCGGCCACAGACTCCAGCTCAAGGTAGGCCTCGCCGTTGATTTCAATGGGTTGACTCATGCCGTTCCTCCATTCACGCGCGCACCACCCTGGACCCCTTGTCCGGGCGTCGTACCTTCCAGGTCCGCCAGCTCCTTCAACAGCTCGCGCTGCCGCTCGCTGAGGTCGGACGGTAGAGCGATCTCCAGGACCACGATTAGCTCGTCGGTCCCCTTCTTCTGGTTAGCGAGACCCTGGCCGCGCAGGCGTAGTCGAGTGCCGGCGCGTGAGTTCGGCGGCACCGTAACGGTCACCACGCCCTTCGCCGTTCGTACGTCCACCTTGCCACCGAGCACCGCCTCCCAGGGCGCCATCGGGACGAGCGCCTCGAGCGCACCTCCAACCAATCGGTAGCCCTCGTCGTCGTCCAGCCGCAGCACCAGGTGCAGATCGCCCGTCTCCCCGCCTTCAGCGCCCGGTTCACCAAGGCCCTTGAGCCGGAGGGTCATGCCATCGCGCAGCTCCTCCGGGATACGTAGGTCGATCTCGCGATTGCGCCGGACCGCTCCCACGCCGCCGCAGGAAGGGCAGACGTGTTCCTTGAGGAAGCCAACGCCACCACAGGCGGGACAGCTCTGGCGCGTCGGCACCGTGAAGCCGCGCTTGCCACCCTGGAGCGCCACCCCGATCGGAAGGTGCAGCTCGGCCCGCACATCGGCGCCACGGTGCTGATAGCGCGCGTGACTGCCGGGTTGCCCGCCGAAATCCCGGCGAACCTGATCACCGAACGTGTCTCGGAAAAAGTCCGAGAAGCCGCCGCCGCCACCGAAGGCCGCTTCGAACTCCTCGCGGCTCATGCTGTGGCCTTCGCCGCGTTGCCCGGCTGATCCGCCTTGACCACTGGGGCCCCCAGGCTGGAATTCCTGCCCGTGCTCCCAGTTCTCGCCGAACCGGTCGTACCGCGCCCGCTTCTCGGGATCACTGAGCACCTCGTAGGCCTCACTGATCCCCTTGAACCGGCGCTCAGCATCGTCGGCGCCATCCCCAACGTGCTGGTCGGGGTGCCACTTCAAGGCGAGCTTGCGGTACGCCTTCTTGATGTCCTTGGCCGAGGCTCCGCGTGGAACCCCGATGACCTCGTAGTAGTCCTGGAATTTCATGACTGGAGGCATCATGACTCCAGCGACCCGAAAGCTCCAGGAGCAACCTCAGGCAGGACGCGGAATCAAGCGACGCTGGTCGCTCTTCGCGGCCAGGACCTCGATCGTCGCCGCCACGAGCCGCTCCACCGTGATCGAAGCGTTGTCCGCCGTCTTGGAGTACGAACAGTAGTCCGGCGAAGTGCTCACCACCTTGGTCCCAAGTCCGTAGAGCTCGATCTCCGCCGCCGAGGTCGGTGCGAAGAAGGAGACGATCGACACGTTCATCGCTACGCCTAGATGCAGCGCCAGCGAGTCACTTGTGAGAAGCACATCGCTCAGGCCCACGAGGCCCGCGAAGGTCGGGATTGGGTTCTCGGTTCCGGCATCGATGACTCGCGCGGAGAGGCCCAGCGCCTGGATACCTTCGATGATCGCGTCGTTGCGCTCGCGCTCTGGCGGACCGCCCAGCACCAAGAAAGCCACCGGTTCGTCCAGCGCCGAGGCAAGCGCGCCCGCATAGGCGATCACGCGCTCGACCGGAAGTCCCTTGCTCGTCCAGCGCCCACCGGCGCCCGTGTTCAGTCCAACCACGAGCGTGTCACGCCTGAGGTCCATTCGAGACGCGAACGCCTGGGCCGCCGCCACGGCATCAGCGGCCAGCGGGAGCTCGGGCCGCCCCGCCTCGATCTCGAACATGTCCGCGAAGATCTCCGGATGGCTCCGGTCGTTGTCGATCTTCATCCGATCCGCCGCTTCCTTTCCAGCGCGGGACAGAAGCCCCATGCCAAACCAAGGCTCGACGTCATCCGTGTAGGCGCGCTCTCCGCTCTGCGTCATGAACGCTCCGGAGAGGCGAGCATGCGGAAGCGATGACGCCAACCGGCACAGCGGCTCCTCGTCGTCCAGTGACAGGACCCAGTCCCAGGTTGTCCCGGCGAGGTCCTCGGCCACGGCGGCCACGGAGCTCGCGTCCCTCACGTCACAGGTCACGACGCGACCGATCATCCGGTGACGATCCACCAGGGGCTTCGCAGCGCCCGCGGTCAGCCACGTCACCGTGACCCCCGGGTATTTTTTGTACAGACCGGCGAGTATGGACGTGGTGCGCAGGACATCTCCCAGCGCGCCCGTCTTGATGACTAGTATCGACTTCACCCCCTTAGGGTCGCCGCGATGGGCCTTGGGACTCAAGCCCGGGTCCGCTCAATCTCGCGTGATCCTTCATGAAGAATCCCTTGGGTCTCCCCCTGGATCGCTGGGAGTCGATCTCCTGTCAGCCCCCTGGGATCACCAGAAGGAGCTCGACCGCGTCTCCCGCACTGATCAGCCGACCTCCCGCCACACCCCGTCCCGCAATGAGAACGGCGGGCAGCGGATCGCCTGATGGCTGAAGGAGCCACCGCTCTGCCCCAGGAAGCACCCCCGCCATTCGCTCCAGGAGACATCGAACCGACTCTCCACCCTCGCCGACCTCAAGCTCGATCTGAAGTAACGTGCGGCCCGTGGCGGGCTCCACGGCCTCAGTCGCCCCGGGAAACCGTCGCAGCTTGGAGGCAAGCAGGCCCGTGGCGTGCACGTGAACCACTCCCGCGCGCGACCCGGCTCCGGAGGCCGCAGGCTGCGCAGACTTTTCCCCTGCGACCCGGCGATCACTCCCACGCACGGCCTCCACAAATCCGCTAACCGCTTCTTCCGGTAGCTCCTTCACGGCCAGCAACGCTTCGGCCTCCAGGCTCACCCCACGAAGCTCGCGATGCACCTCGCAGATCGCGGCGCCGAGCGCCAGCCAGCGCACGCCATCAAGCGATTCCGTCACGGCTTCCGCCAATTCGCCCACCGTGCAGATTCCGTCCGCCACTAACGCGGACCCGGAGAAGGCGCAGAACCCCGAGTGGTCGAGCGCGGCGGAGAAACACTCCTGCCAGTGCGCGATGACTCCCGCATTGCGTTCGGCGCTGACGCCGAGACCGTCCAGGTGCAGCTCGCGGCGCCAGCGGTCGCGCA
>JBLIHL010000639.1:0-3384 GCA_047635895.1 Paracoccaceae bacterium
TCGGCGTGGCCGAGGTGACGGCGCGAGGACACTCCGTGGCGTGGCGACCCTGACCTGCAGCGTCGCGTCCATTGGGAGTCAGTCGGCCTTAGCGAGTCGCCCGAGGAAGTAGCTCAGCTTCTTCGCGCCTGCGTCCGTGTTCTCGGTCATCCACTCCACGTTGGCGAATGCGGTGGGTGAGATCTTCTCACGTATCTCCCCGAGGAACGGGTGCAGCTTGGCGAAGAGGTAGAACCCCTCACCGCACCAATCTGCCACGAGTTCGGAGTGAGCCGCCCCGCTCTTGGCCAGCCCAAACGCCATCTCGAAGTAGCTCGTCACCTGCCGAAACGCCGCGTTGTGCTCGTGATCAAAGGCCGTGATCGCAGCAACGTCTTCGAAGCTCTTAGGGGTCCAGCGGAGGAGCGTGTCCCGGGAGGCGCGCATCACTTCTTCACGGCGGAGCTCGTAGAGCTTCAGGACGACCTGTGCGTCGTCCGGTGTGGGCCCTGGGGTGGGCCCTGGGGCACCTGCTTGGTTAGTCATGCGCCGCATGATAGCGACGAAGCACGCCGTCACGGTAATCTGCCGGTACGGTACCAGCCCACGACGCCGAGCGGCACCAGCACGGCCAGCACGCCCGTGAACAATCCGACGCTCTCGAGTGAGACGCCCAAGACGTTGTCTGCCAGGCGGATATAGTCGTTGGTCAGCCCGAACGAGCCGCTGCCCGCATAGTCAAGACGCGCGCTCTGGCTAAAGGCGAGGCCGAACGACAGGATCACGTTCTGGCCGCAGAGGTACCAGCCGACCATCCCGTAGGCGGCGCGTTCACCGTCATGGTGACAGGCTTCCCCGTCGAGGCAGCGCCAGAGGAACAAGCCCATGTACTGCAGGATGGGCGTCAGTCCGAAGACGAACGCGCATCGGGTGCGCCCCAAACGCCTCGGCAAAGGGCTGCCTGGGCAGTACGCTGGACCCATGCCCCCAACCCACCTCACGCTTGTGGCCGCCGCCCTCACCGCAGCCCTGTCCTCAGGGTTCAGTCCATGCGCCCTTGGTCAGGACCTGCCCGACGCGTTCGAACTCCCTGATGGCCTCGAGGTTTCGCTCTGGGCCGAGTCGCCCCACCTCTACAACCCGACGGCGATGGATGTCGACGAGCGTGGGCGTGTGTGGGTTACGGAGGCCGTGAACTACCGCCAGTGGCGCGGGCGCAACCCAGGCATGCACCGGGACGGCGGCGACCGCGTCGTCATCCTTGAGGACACCGACGGCGACGGCCAGTGCGACTCGTCCAAGGTGTTCGCCCAGGACGAAGACCTCGTGGCGCCGCTCGGGATCGCCGTCATCGGTCATCGCGCCTACGTTTCCTGCTCTCCCAACCTGTTCGTCTATATCGACGACGACGGCGACGACGTGGCCGACCGGCGTGAGACTGTCCTGACCGGCTTCGGTGGCTACGACCACGATCATGGCCTCCACTCCGTCGTCCCCCACCAAGGACGCTTGTACGTGGCCATCGGCAACGCCGGTCCGCACATCGTCGAGGGGCCCGACGGCTTCCAGCTTCGCTCCGGCAGCATCTACACCGGCGGCGGACCCGCGCAGGCCGACAACAAGCCCGGCCTCGTCAGCAGCGACGGCAAGGCCTGGACCGGTGGCCTCGTCATCAGCTTCAAGCCAGATGGTTCGGACATCCAAGTCCACGCGCACAACTTCCGCAACCCCTACGAAGTCGCGCTCGATCGACAGGGCGAGATGTTCCTCGCGGACAACGACGATGACGGCAATCTGTCCTGCCGCACGACGTGGGTCATGCCGGGCGGGAACTACGGCTACTTCAGCGCCGACGGAACGCGCATGTGGCAGGCGGACCGGCGCCCGGGACAGGGGACGCAGGAAGCACACTGGCACCAGGACGACCCCGGCGTGGTGCCCATGGGCACGATCAACGGCGGCGGAGGGCCGACGGGGGTCGCCGTCTACGAAGGCGACCTCATGGAGCGCTGGATCGGCGACTGCGTGCTCAACTGCGACGCGGGCGCGCGCGTGGTCTACGCCCACAAGAAGCGCCCCGAGGCGAGCGGCTTCGCGCTCGAGCCAGGGTTCCTGATCCGCGCCGCCTCGGACGCCAGCGGCGAGAGCGGCCAGTGGTTCCGCCCGAGCGACGTCTGCGTCGGGCCCGGCGGCGACGTATACGTCTGCGACTGGTACGACCCCGGCGTCGGCGGGCACGCGATGGGCGATCGGAAGGCATACGGCCGCATCCTGCGCGTGAAGCCGAGCGGCGTGGAGGTCACGACGCCGCCGTTCAGCCTGAAGACTTCGCAGGACGTGCTCAGGGCGCTGGATTCACCGGCGGTCTCCGCTCGCGCACTCGCGGGTCAGACGTTTGGTCTCCCCCTTGAAGGCCCCGGCGGTGTCGAGGCTCAGGAGCACCGGGCGCGGGCCTACGCGCTCCGCAACACCCCCATGGAAGGCGAGGCCCTCGAAGAGATGCTCTCCCTCGTCGAAGCCTACGACGGCGAGGATCGCTGGTACCTGGAGACCCTCGGCCTGATGTTCGAAGGCCGGGAAGAAGCCGCGTACGGCGAGCTCTCCGCGTCCTTCGGCGAGACGCCCCTGGCCTGGGACGAGCGCTTCGAGCAGCTCGCCTGGCGGCTCCATCCCGCCGGCGCCGTGCCCGCGTTCTTTGCGCGCGCCATGAGCCCGACGCTAGAGGATGACTCGCGGCGCCGCGCCATCGACGCGCTCGCCTTCACACCCGGCCGCGCGGCGGCCGACGCGGTCGTCACCGTCGCCACCGCTGGCCCCGAGGACCTGCGCGGCTACGCGCTCTGGTGGGTGGAGAACCGCGACTCGAACGACTGGCGGGAGTATGGTCTCTTCACCGGCCTCGCGACCGGCGAGCTGAGTAACGCAGAACGGGCCTTCGACAGCGGCCTGATGACCCAGGGAATCGTCGACGTGGACGTCGACCTCACCGACGTCGAGAAGCTCTGGCTCATCATCACGGACGGCGGCAACGGGAACAGCTACGACTGGGCGGCGTGGATCGCGCCGCGCATCGTGATGCAGGACGGCCGCGAGATCGCACTCTCCGGCAACTGGCTCTCCGCCAGCACAGGCTGGGGCAGCGTCAACCTCGACAAGGACCCGGGCGGCGGACCGCTGGAGATCGGCGGTCGCTCCTTCCCCCATGGCATCGGCGCCCACGCGCGTAGCGAGATCGCGTTCGCGGTGCCCGAGGGCGCCGTGCGGCTGCTCGCCCAGGCAGGACCCGAGAAGGGCGGCACGAGCCAGGTCAATGGAACGGGCACGTCGGTCGAGTTCCAGGTTTGGATCCAGCGTCATGAGGCCCCCAAGCCGCTGATGGAATGGAATGCCGCCGTGGCCGACGCG
>JBLIHL010000640.1:0-3368 GCA_047635895.1 Paracoccaceae bacterium
AGCCAACGAAGCGCTGGTCTCCGCCGGTCGGACGCGCTTCCGCGAGCTGCGCTGCGCCAGCTGCCATGCCGGTGTCGATACGGAGCTGCCGGTTCCATCTGGCGCTGCACTGGAGAACCCCAGCGCCGGATGCCTGGCGGACAGCCCGCCGGCTGGCGTCCCCCACTACGCACTGACCCTCGAGGAGCGCGGCGCTCTCCGGCTTGCGCTGGGCGAGCTGAAGGACCCGCTCTCTCCCGAGGACGAGGTGACTCGGTCGCTCTCCGCCTTCGGCTGCGCCTCCTGCCACAGCCGCGGCGATATCGGCGGTGTCCCCCGCGAGCTCGATGGCTACCTCACCACCGACCAACCCGATCTCGGCGACGAAGCCCGTCGCCCGCCGCACCTCACGGGAGTGGGCGGCAAGCTTCGGCTGTCGTGGCTTGAGAGCGTGCTCTACGACGGCGCTTCGGTGCGGCCCTACATGCACACGCGCATGCCCATCTTCGGCGCTAGCAACGTGGCGCACCTGCCGGCGCTCCTGGAGATGGTCGATGCCCAACCGGACCTCGAGCTCCCCAAGGCCACCGGCGAAGACGAGGGCCTCGCCCGCGACGCTGCGCAGAAGATGCTCGGCGTCACGGGGCTTGCCTGCGTGACCTGCCACACGTTCAACGGCAAACCAGCGCCGAGCTTTCAAGGGCTCGATCTCATCACCACCCCGGAGCGGCTTCGCGAGCGCTGGTTCCGCGACTTCCTCGTGGCGCCGCAGTCGAAGCTACCAGGCGTCGTCATGCCAGAGGCCTGGCCGGGAGGCAAGGCCGTGCTGGACGACGTGCTCGACGGTAACACAGACCGTCAAATCGCAGCGCTGTGGCACTACCTGAAGCTCGGAACGAGCGCACGGGATCCGCGCGGGATCTATCAGCCCCAATGGAACGTGGACGTCGCGGAGAGCCCGCGGGTTTACCGGGGCCGCAGCCGCGTCGCTGGCTTCAGGGGCATCGCCGTTGGCTTCCCGACGCGGCTCCACTTCGCGTTCGACGCGAACAACGGCGCACTGGCTGCGCTCTGGCGCGGCGACTTCGTCTCGGTGAACTGGAACGGCCAGGGCGCAGGTGACTTCAATCCGCGGTCGAGAGCGGTCGAGCTTCCACGCGACGTCAGCTGGCTGCAGCGGCCCGACGATGGCAGCACCTGGCCGCTCCGGCCCATCACCACCAAAGAAGCGCCCATCAATCCGGACCCTGGCTACCCACGCCAGCATGGATATCGCTTCCGCGGGTACCAGCTGGACGCCGACGGCGTTCCGACGCTGCGCTACTGGCTGCACAACGTGGCCATCGAGGACCGCCTCGTGCCTGAGTCCCGGGGCGGGCGAACGGTACTGCGCCGCGTGATCTCACTGGAGACCGATGTGCCAACCCAGGTGACTTTCCGGGCCCTCGCCGGAGAGCTAGAGACGCTGGAGGACGGACGACGCGCGTGCGCTGGTATCGCCCTCTCGACCGGGGACGCCAAGGTGCGTACTCGCGCCGCTGGCGACGGCGAAGAACTTCTGATTGACCTCGACCTGCGGGCTGGCCGCACTGAACTGGAGCTCACCTATGACCTACTCGATTAATTTCAGCTCCACAGGGCTGCGCGCCGCCGGCGCCGCCGGCGCGCTCATGCTCAGCGCCGCCCCCGGCTTTACGTCTACCAACGCTTCAGAAGACCTCGGAGCCAGCTGGGGCACCGAGTCCCGGGAGCGCGCCTACTACCGCGTGGTGAGCCTCCCGATTCCCGAGGAGCTCGTGGTCGAAGCGGGCGCCTTCGCGCGCATGCCCGACGGGCGCATCGCGGTCGGGACGCGGCACGGCGACATCTACCTCGTAAGCGGCGTCGACGACGCTCGCCCGGAGCCTACCTACCACCTCTTCGCGAGCGGCCTCGACGAGATCTTTGGACTCGATCCGATCGACGGGGGCCTGATGGTGACCCAGAGCTGCGAGCTGACGAGCGTGACGGACTCCGACGGCGACGGCCGTGCGGACTGCTTCGATACGGTCTCCGCCGGCTGGGGCTACGAGAACTACCACGAGTACGCGTTCGGGGCTGGCCCCGACAAGGACGGCAACCGGCACGTCGCGCTGGGCCTCTCGATGTCCTACCACTCGCGGGCCCTGTTCCGCGGCTGGGTGCTGCGCATCACGCCCGAGGGCGAGACGATCCCGATCGCGAGCGGCCTTCGCAGCCCCGGCGGCCTCGGGCCCAATGAAACGGGCGACCTCTTCTACACGGAGAGCCAGGGACCGTGGAACTCCTCGTGTAGCCTCAAGGCCATCACGGAGGACAGCTTCCACGGCCACCCCGTCAGCCACAACTGGTACCCCTTCGCGCCGAACCTGGGCGACGCCCCGGCGGTGCCGGAGTCCGGGTCCCGGGTCATCATCGAGAAAGAGCGGGTGCCTGAGCTGGCGCCCTACGCCGTGGTCTTCCCCTACATCCGCATGGGTAGGTCGGTGATGGGATTCACCGTCGACCGCACGGGTGGGAGCTTCGGTCCCTTCGAGGATCAGATCTTCCTCGGTGACTTCAGCCTATCGGTACTGCTGCGCGCCACCACTGAGAAGGTGAACGGCGTCTGGCAGGGCGCGTGCTATCCCTTCAGGGAAGGCCTCTCCACGGGCATCCTCGACGTGGGCTTCACGCCTGACGGCAATCTTCTGGCGGGCGGAACGAACCGCGGATGGCCCGTTCGCGGGATCAAGCCGTTCGCGCTCGAGAGGGTCGAATGGACTGGCCTGACGCCGTTCGAAATCGAACGGATCACGATCACGCCCGACGGCTTCAACGTGCGCTTCACGCTCCCCGTGGACCCTGAGACGGCCAGCGATCCGAAGAACTGGAGCATGGGCACGTTCACGCACATCTACCACGCGGGCTACGGAGGTCCCGAGGTGGACCAGACGGTCCCCGAGGTCCTGGGAACAACGATCTCGGCGGATCACCGAACGGTGCGTATCGTGCTGAACGAGCTCAAGAAGGGTCACGTCCACGAGTTCGACCTGGCCGCGCTGCGCTCGGCCGAAGGTGAAGAGCTCCTGCACCGCGACGCTTACTACACCGTGAACGAGATCCCTGAGGCCGGCGCCCACCCCGTGCCGAAGGATCCGCGCTGGCTTACCTATAGCGCCAAGGACGCGACCGAGGATTCCCCCCACGTGGTGTTCCTCGCGGGCGACCAAGAGTACCGCAGCGAGGAATGCCTGCCGATGCTTGCGAGGCTCTACGCGGAGAAGCATGGAATGCACACCACCGTGCTGTTCCAGCTCGATGCCGAGGGGCGCGTTGATCCCACGTCGAAGATCAAGTGGGACGACAAGACCATCCAGCACAACATCCCG
>JBLIHL010000641.1:0-3368 GCA_047635895.1 Paracoccaceae bacterium
TTCGCGGGTTCGCTCACAGGGTGCTCACCGGGCCTACGGGCCCGCTTCCGCTCCATTCGCGAATCTGCCTTGCCACAACGTCGTTTGGGCCCACTCGTGATTCCATCTCGTGAATAGTCCGGGCTAGAGTAGGTCAAAGGTCTTCTCGGCCATGATCTTGCCGTCCATCGCCAGCCACATGCGCCAGGGCCCGAGCTTGTCGTGGAGGGGCTCCCAGATTGTGTCTCCAAGGTAGAAGTCCCAGTCCTGGGTCTTCACATGGACTTCGCCGTCGAAAGGGGGACGGCGCTCCCCCTCGGCATCCAGGATCCCCGGGTGCTCGATGCAGTAGGTGAGCCTCTGGTTCTTCGCGCCCGTGACCGTGGCCACGAAGCCGAATTCGACTCCGACGAACGCAGGCACGCGCACCGTGAACTCCTCGATATGAGGTAGCTCCTTGGACTCTGAATCCCAGTGGGTGTAGATGCCGTAGGACTTGATCTTGACGTCTATCTTGCGCTTGGCCATGGAACGCGTGCTAAGGGCGTGTCTTGAACGTGCCGGAGTCGTAGCTCCAGCTCTTGCCGTCCTGGTGAGTCACGAAGGCGCGGTAGTAGTAGGCCGTGTCGGGCTCCAGGTCCTTGAGCTGAAATCCATGCGCGCCGTTCTCGATCGGCACGGACTCAGTGCGCTGGGCCCAGGTGCGCTCGCCCGTATAGAAGTCAGCGCTTGCGCCCTTCTTTTCCGTGCCATGTAGCTCGCGCGCGACGAAGGTCAGGCAGTCCACGGTGCCGAAGTACAGCATCGCTGACGCATCCTTCCCGAGGCCCTGGAGGTCGTACTGCACGGTCGCCGACGTTCGGCCGAGGTCCAGGACCGAGTGCGATTCGAATTGAACGGGCACGCTGAATAGCTGGTCCACCTTGTCGGCTCGCAGGTACTCGGGCAGGTGCTGGGCGGCGGCGTGCGGCTTGGGGAGCGCCTGAGTTCCTGGGGCGTCGATGATCTCCATACCACCCGCGATGGACACATGCCAGCCGTCCTCCGCCGGTCCCACGCGGCGCGCCGAGGAAGACTGCTCGTCTTTGCACGAGTGAACGTCCGCCGGGTGCCACTGTCCACCGGCTCCGTGGAACCAGCCGCGGCGGGCGATCCTGCGTTCTACGTCACCTGAGCGCTGGCGGTCCGGTGGTCCGGGGACCTCGCAGAACGCCGTGACTCTGCTGAACTCCAGCGGCGCGTTCTTTCTTCTGGGCGGCCTCGCGCCGGCCGCGTAGAGCATCCACTGCTCTTTTGGCTCGTGGTAGAAGTAGCCGAAGAAGTAGTCGCGGTCGCCGCGGCGCTCCATGCGCAGCGCCTGCACCACAGAGTCTGGATCCCAGTCGAGGCAGTCCCAGCCGCGCAGCTTGACGCCGCTGCCTTCGTGCCCGAATCCGCTGAAGTCCGCCAGCGGATGGCCAGTGGCAATGAGGTGCGGCATATCGGTCAGCGCCGGGACGGCCTTCCCCTTGCCAGTCGCCCACATGGAGAAGTTGAAGCCCCTTGGCTTCTCGCGGGAAGGATCGAACGTCGTGCCGAAGTATCCAAACGGCGTGTTGATCGGCGAGTAGCTGGACGCGCCGGTGAGACTCCGGGACTCGAAGACCCACATCGTCGACTTCTCGCAGGTGGTCGAGGAGTACGAGGTGTGCGCCGCGGCCGGACGCCAGCGAACGCGCAGTAGCTTGGCGCGATGTGCCGCCTTGCCCGTCAGCTCGACTCGCAGGACCTTGGTGCCCGCTGCGGCCGCTGAATCCGCCGGGCCCAGCGCGATCGTGTGCTTGCCAGGCGCCACGGTGAATCGGAGGCGGACGCTCTGTGGAGCGGAGCCATCGCTCACCTGGGCCGTGAACCGCTGCTGCTGCTCATCGCACTCCACCCTCCATTGCGCTCCGGCATCCGACTGCGCATCCAGCTGGGCATCCAGCTGGGCATCCGACTGGGCATCCGACTGGGGAACGTCGAGGTAAACGGCGACCTCGAGCGTGCCAGCGGCCTCAGTCCAGACGTGCCAGCGAGCTGGACCCGGCGCCTTGCCCGGCTGAAGGTAGTCGAAGTGCTTCGCGATCAACGGCTTCTCGGCGTCGGGGGCCGGGCGCGCACCACGGGCGACGAAGCTGCGGGAGTCAAAGAAGCCGTTCCAGGCGGTCAGCGTAAGGCGTCCGTCGCGGGCCTCCTCGCCGAAGTAGGTGATGGGAGCGCCGCCGGCCTCCGTACCGGCGGCGAACTGCACCGGACGGGCGCTGGCTGCCTCGGGCTCCGTCGAACCGACCTGCGCCGCCGGAGCAGCGACAGGTGCGAAGACGGCCAGGATCGACAGCGCAGCCACGAGGCGGGGATTCAGCATCCGCCCAGTCTACGCGCCGCGCCCCGCCGCGTGGCGGAGCGGGCGGCGGCGCCACTACCGGAACTCGGCGGGAAGCCTCGGGCGCACGTCGAGCGCCTCGTAGTTGAACCCGCTTTTTCTGGGCTTGTAGCTCCCCACAATCTCTAGATCGAGATCGGCTTGGATCGCGTCCTCGCGCTCCATACCCCAGAGCAGCGCGTTCAGAAGCAGCCGCCGCATGTCCTCGCACTCGAAATCGCGCGCGCTACCCATGGTGGTGTTGAACACGCGAGAGGTCTTGCCGCTCGCGCCCGTCCAGAGCTTGGTCCAAGCCACAGGCAGTGGCTCAAGATCCGTGTTCGCCTCGTCGGTTGGATTCCGGCTCTTCAGCGGTTGGCCCATCAGGAGCGCCGTGCAGTCCGCCGGTAGCGACCCGCCCTCGGCGTACGTGCGATAGACGTCGGTCGGTCCCCAGACGTCGTCCACGCCGCGCAGCACCGGGTGTTCCGCATTCTCGGGGACGGGGGTGGCGCGCGTCGAGTCCTGGCTCCAGCGGCCGTGGTGTCCCCGGAAAGCGCCGCCGACCACGTCCTCACCAAACCTCTGCCGCTTGCCATCGACCTGGTAGTCCCAGTCGATGAAGCCGTGGTTTCCAGTCCGCACGCAAATGATCGGCTTCCCCGAATCGAGGTAGCTGTAGATGTCCGTCAGCTGCTCCGGCGGCAGCGTCAGGAGGCGCGTGTAGAACACCACGGCGTCCGCGGACTTGAGATACTCCAGGCCCGGGATGTTGTGCTGGATGGTCTTGTCGTCCCACTTGATCTTCGACGTGGGATCAACGCGCCCCTCGGCATCGAGCTGGAACAGCACGGTGGTGTGCATTCCATGCTTCTCCGCGTAGAGCCTCGCGAGCATCGGGAGGCATTCCTCGCTGCGGTACTCCTGGTCGCCCGCGAGGAACACCACATGGGGGGAATCCTCGGTCGCGTCCTTGGCGCTATAGGTAAGCCAGCGCGGATCCTTC
>JBLIHL010000642.1:0-3342 GCA_047635895.1 Paracoccaceae bacterium
TCGTTGACGGCGCGTGGCAGCGGCGCGTTCGGCGCTCGCTCGCGACCCGCAGCGTCGTGGAGGCGCGCGAACTGCGCGACCGGACCTTCGCGGACCTGCGTGCGGACAGCGACGTCGGCGGTCCGCCTTTTTCGGCTGACAAACCAGCTCGCGGTTCGCTCACGGGCACCGGCTCGGAGCGGAGGATCGCGTCATGAAGACCCAAGACCTCCTCGCCGCGCTCCACGCCGACCTCTCCAGCACCTCGATTCAGCGCGTCGGCGGGGGCTACTACGCCCCGCTCGCAGAACCGCGCTACCTGGCGCCGCTGCTCGAGGCCTCGTTGGATACGGATCAGGAGCGCGAGCGGTACAGGGGCGGTTTCCGCTCGTCGCCCGGCGATATACACGAGTACCTCGAGGATGGCGGCTGGATGACGGGCCTCGTCCACTTCCATTGGCTCGGCATGGGGCCGATCAGTTGGAGTGGCGGATTCACGCTCGTCGGCCCTCGGGACCACGCGTGGCTCGCCTGGTGGGACGAATTCAGCCAGTACCGCGCGATAGCCGTCCTCCGCGGTGCCGACGATCCACAGGTGGTCGCTGCCGCGGTCCGCGGCGCACTGCTGGGCTGCCCGCCGTTCTCGGACTCGGTCCAGATCGGCTGCCTGCCCGACTCTACCTGCTCCACGGCGCCGGACCTACTCTCCGCCGAGTCGCTGCACGCGGCCTACACGGACTTCCTCGACCAGGGCGACCAGGAGGACTGGCGTGCCTTCGTGGACCGCTGCATCGTTCGCGGCCTCGAGCCGAACCATCTGCGGCTCTCCCTCCAGGTTCTCGAAGCCACGGCCGACCGTGTCGAGCGCATGGCAGCCGGGCAGATCATCCCGGAGGAGGACCGGGGCGCGCCGCCATCGCCCGCCGTCCGTCGCGCATGTTTCGAGGACTTCTGGCGCAGGTCGCATTGCGGGTGAGTCGGCGATAGGGAACCCCGTTCACCGCCATATCGCACCTCAATGGCGGTGACGACGTCGCCGCCTCCAGCTCCACGCGACCGATACGGGGCCGCTCCCCAAGTCACTAATGAAGGACGTCGAAAGACTACTCGCCCATTTAGATGAAAGCCACTTGCTCGCGGTCATGTGAAAACGCCTTGCTGGGTTTGGCCGCTTGTTTCCTGTCGGCTACTCGTCCCAGGCCACCAACTGCTCGAATCAATCCGCCTGGCTCAATCATCTCCTCCCGACCTGGAGACAATCACTGCGAGCACCAGGATGACTACCAGTGCACCTGCCACGGCAATCAGGAAGAAGGGGGTCTGATAGAAGGGCGTGTTCATGCACCTATCGTACTCGAAAGGCCCACGCTCGCTCGGGAGGGGCGGTCGAGCGGCCATCCACCAATGAACGAGAGCCGAGCAACGCTCCATGCCCACGGTGACTCGCACGAGAATCTGCTATGTGTAGCCACCCGGTGATGGCTGTAGTCTCGGGCTCCCCCAGGAACCCAGGCGGTCCTGTCCCGTACATGTCCGAGCGCGCTATGTCCAAACGCATCACCAAGACCCGCTATCTCCTCGGCCGCCAGTGCTCACGCAGGCAGTGGCTTTCCTATCACGAGCATCCGGAGCCCGCGGTGACGGCGCCCGAGGTGAAGGAGCTGTATGTGACCGGTAGTCGGGAGGTGGAGGAGCTCGCGGCCGGGCTCTTTCCTGGCGCGGTTCATGTGCACCGCGAAGGGACCGTGGGGTTGAGCCCGGATGCTCATGTCGGCGCAGCCGGATCCGTCGCTGCCCTGGAGGCTTCGACCTGCGTGATCCAGGCCCATTTCGAGGTCGGGGACCTGCTCGCGGTGTCTGATATCGTTGAGGTTCGGGAGCAAGGGATCTTCCTCTGGGAGGTCAAGTCGTCTGTGTACAAGGAGGGCAGGGCCACCGCGCTGCAGGACTGGGACGTTGCGTTCCAGATGCATGTGGCGAGGGAAGCGGGCTATCGAGTGCTGGGTGGAGGATTGATCCTGATCAATCCCGAGTACGTTCGGGGCGAAGGCGAGGTCGTGGCAGCCGAGGCCCTTGTGAAAATGGACCGGACGTTTGAGGTGGAGACGCTGGCTCCCGATGTGGCCATGGAACTGCAGCAACAGAGGAGGTGGCTGACCGGGGCTGACATGCCCGATGAGCTGCCTTCTTCCAGGTGCAAAGAGGGGCGCAAGGCGAAGGCGGGGAATCGGCCGAGTGGCTGCGGCCATCTTCCAGCCGGCGAGATTTGCGGGAGCGCGCTGCCTGTGTTTTGGGCTGGCAAACTCCCGGACCTCACGGGGAAGAAGGCGGTATGCCTTACGTCGACCGCGGGGCTCAAGATCGAGGATCTGGACGCCGATGACGCGGCCGCCCGTTGGAGCCCCCTGCAGCGGCGCGTGATCGAGGCTGTGCAAGCCCGGGACGAGTTTGTGGACCCAGTTGCGCTCCGCGCAAAGCTCGATGAAGTCCAGTGGCCCGTGGCCTACGTAGACTTCGAATTCGACCCGACCATGGCGATTCCCAGGCACACCGGTATGCGCTCCTACGAGAGGGTCCCGTTCCAGTGGGCTGTGTGCGTCGAGCGAGCTCCCGGTGGTGGGCTCGGCGCCGTGGCATCCTTCCTGGAACTCTCTGGCGATGATCCGACCCGCGACTTTGCGGCGTCACTCCTCGCGGCCCTTCCTGAAACAGGGAGCATCGTGGCCCATCACGAAGACGCCGAGATCGCGGTGCTCGAACAGGTCGCGGGGCGACTTGGTGGGGAGGTTGCCGAGAGGCTGCTCGCGCTGATCCCACGGTTCATCGATACGGAGAAAGTCGCGCGTGCAGGCTATTACCACCCTGATCAGATGTCGTCGTACTCCATCAAGCGGCTCGCGCCAGCTCTGACGGGGCGAGGCTACGACGGTCTCGCGATCGGGGATGGGATGTTGGCCGTGGCCGAATGGCGCCGTGCGTTGAGGCCTGAGACGAGCGCGGAGGAGCGCGAAGCGGTGCGTGCGAACCTGCTGGAGTACTGCGGGCTCGACGCAGCGCTGATGCACGACATCCTTGAGCGCCTTCGGGAGCTGTCCGGGGCGGCGACCTAGGTGATGCTCTCGTCACCGCTGCTCAGCGGGAAGTGACGGCCGCCCCTCGTCACGCTCCGGCGCGGGACCTTTGAGGAAGACTGTCGCGGTCGCTGAGTCGACACTTCGAGAGCTACGAGCGGCGAAAGGCCGCGCGTAGCGCTCCTGTTGCGACACTGCCCTGGGATGGGCTTGTCGCGCGTAGCTTGGCCAGGGCTTATTTCACGACGATCTCGATGTCTCCAGCAAGCTCTAGACTCTGCAGCGCGGAACC
>JBLIHL010000643.1:0-3328 GCA_047635895.1 Paracoccaceae bacterium
CTGGAAAGAGCACGATCTGCAAGCAGTTGCTGATGAGCGATGACGTGGTTTTCAGCGTGTCGGCGACGACTCGCACGCCCCGTCCCGGCGAGGTCGACGGCCAGCACTACCACTTTCTGAGCCCGGAAGCCTTCCGTGAGAAGATTACCGAGGGCGCGTTCATCGAGCACGCCGAGGTGCACGGGAACATGTACGGCACGCTCAAGGCGCCTATGGAAGAGGCGATCGCGAACGGCAAGGTCTACATCGTCGAGATCGACGTCCAGGGCGCGCTGCAGCTCAAGGCTCTCCAGGTCGACGGCATCTACGTCTTTGTGGCTCCGCCGGACTTCGAGGTGCTGCGCGCGCGTCTTTCCGGCCGCGGGACAGAAACGCCCGAGGTGCTCGAACGCCGCTTGAAGAAGGCAGAAGACGAGTACCGCGAGCGTGAACGCTACGATCACATCGTCGTGAACGATGACCTTGAGCGAGCCGTGGCCGAGATCCGGCGCATCACGGGTCTCGCCGACGACCCCGCAACACCCTCCACCGGAATGCCCCTTGGCTAACGTACTTCTCGCGGCTTCCGCGTCCGTCTCGGTCTACAAGTCCTGTGACCTGGCCAGCAAGCTCTTCCAGAAGGGGCACACGGTGCGGACCGTTCTGACCGCCAACGCGGCGAAGATGATCTCGCCACAGCTTTTTGAGGCCGTGACGGGGCAGCCCGCGTTTGTCTCCGAGTGGGGTGACAAGCGCCGCGCCGCCATGGACCACATCGACCTTGCGAAGTTCGCGGAGATCGTGGTCGTGGCGCCCTGCTCCGCAGACCTCGCGGCGCGCCTTGCGCACGGCTTCGCCGATGACCTGGTCACGACCGCGCTGATCGCCGTGGCGCCGGGAATACCGCGCCTTATGTGCCCCGCGATGAACCCAAACATGCTCGTTCAGCCCGCGGTCCAGCGGAACTTTGAACAGCTTCGCGCCGACGGATGGGAATTCGTCGATCCCGAGCCCGGCCACATGGCCTGTGGCGACAAGGGGACCGGCCGACTGGCCGAGCCCCTTACTATCGTGAGCGCCGTTGAAGCGGTGCTCGCCAAACATTCATGACTCACGATACTCAGGTCCCGCACATCATCATCACGGCGGGTCCGACCCGCGAGTACATCGACCCCGTTCGCTATCTGTCGAACGAGTCGAGCGGAACGATGGGTTTTGCGATCGCGCGCGCCGCGGTGGCCCGGGGCTTTCGCGTCACGCTGATCGCGGGCCCCGTTCACCAGCCCACGCCTGAGGGCGTGACTCGAGTTGACGTCGTAAGCGCGCTCGACATGCTGGCCGCCATGCAGGAGCACTTCCCGAGTGCGGACGCGATCTTCATGGCCGCGGCCGTCGGGGACTTCCGACCGCGCGAGCGCTTTGAGGGCAAATGGAAGAAGAAGGAAGAGGGCGGCGAGGGCACCGTGCTTGCGCTGATCGAGAATCCTGATCTCCTGGCGACGATCGCGGCTGATAAGGGAGACCGCAAGGTCATCGCCTTCGCGCTAGAGACCTCCGACGGTGAGGCCCGCGCTGCGAAGAAGCTGGTTCGCAAGAACGCGGACTACATCGTGCTGAACAGCGCGGCAGCGCTGAACGCGGCGTCGTCCACCGTCACCCTGATCGACGCGAACGGGATGGTCTGGAAGCGCGAAGACAGGCCGAAGGACGAGACCGCGGTCGCTCTGATGGAACTCTTTTGAGCGAGCGGGCGCCTCGGCCCTGGCGGCGACTGCGCCTGGTCGTTCTTCTCGCGGCTGCGGCCGGGCTCTGGGTGATCGGCCGGCCGGTCGTGTTCTTGGCCTGGACCGCGTGGACTGACCAGCGCGTCGAGCGAGAGGTGGCGGCTGGGTCTGTGGACGACGTCAGCGGCCTGGAGCATGCGCGCGTGCAGGGCGTGCTCGCGGTCCCGAGCGGCACCGACGAAGCCGTAGAAGCGCTCCGCGGGCTTCTGGACCGCGCTCGCGCAGAGGACCTGCCGGTCTCCATTGCGGGTGCCCGGCACAGCATGGGGGGTCATACGATCGCCCGTGATGGGCTGGTCGCGGATATGTCGGGGCACGCTGAGCTGGCGTTCGACGACGAATCGGGCCGGCTCACCGTCGGTTCAGGCGCCACCTGGGGCGAGATCCTCAGGTTCCTGGATCCGCTTGGGCTGTCGGTCGGGGTGATGCAGTCGAACGACTCGTTCACCGTCGGTGGATCCATTAGCGTGAACTGTCACGGTTGGCAGCACGGTCAGGAGCCTGTGGCTTCGACCGTGGAGTCTCTGCGGCTGATGCTGTCGGACGGGCGCGTGTTGAACTGTTCACGAGGGGAGGAGCCGGAGCTGTTCTCGCTCGCGCTGGGCGGCTACGGCCTCTTCGGCATCATCCTCGACGTGACGCTCAGCGTCGTGTCGAACCAGCGCTACCGCCAGACGGCCACGATCTTGCCCGCCGCCGAATTCGGCCCGCGCTTCCTCGCGCGCGCCGCTGATCCCACGGTCGGCCTGGCGATCGGCCGTCTCTCCGTGGATCCTGACAGCTTCCTCGACGAGGCGATCATGCGGGTCTTGGTCCATGACGATCAGCCCGCCGCACTCCCACCGCTCGAGCCTTCGTCCAATCGCAAGCTGCGCAGGACGATCTTCCGCGGCTCGATCGGAAGCGACTACGGCAAGCGCCTCCGCTGGTCCCTGGAGAAGCGCTTCGGGGCCCAGGCGGGCGGCACGTCGACGAGGAATGCGGAGCTCGCGGAGCCGGTGCACGTCTACGCGAACGGCGACCCTGATCGAACGGAGCTGCTCTTTGAAGCGTTTGTGCCCCACGCCGCCCTCGACGGCTACCGTCGAACGATCCAACCACTCTTGAAAGAGAGTCCCTGTGATCTCTTAAACCTGACGATTCGCGACGTCCGTACGGACCAGACGACGTTCCTGCGCTACGCGGACCAGGACATGTTCAGCCTCGTGATGCTCTTCCACCTGGAGCGCACCGCGGAGGCCGACGAAGAGCTCCAGGCCCTCACGCGCCAGCTCATCGAAGCGGCGCTCGACGCCGGGGGCAGGTACTACCTCCCGTACCGCCTGCACGCCACGACGGAACAATTCGACCGCGCCTACCCCATGGCGCAAGAGTTCTTCGCGGCGAAGCGCCGCTACGACCCAGAAGAGCGCTTCCAGAACCGTTTCTACCGCGAGTACGGCGCGAAGAAGTAGCGAGTTTCCGCAGTACCGTTCCGGAACCAAAGCTGCGGGAATGAAAGTGGCGGTACGGCACCAGGTACGATTCCGCCACATTCCGTCACCCGTTCGACCCCCCCCGGAGGG
>JBLIHL010000644.1:0-3322 GCA_047635895.1 Paracoccaceae bacterium
GTTTCCGTTCCAGACGCTCGGCGCGCTGGCGCTGGTGATTCTCGTCCTGATGGCTGCCACAAGCCATGACTTCTGGCTGCGCAATCTGTCCGCTCCGGTGTGGAAGGCCTTGCACATGCTGGTCTATGTCGCCTACGCGCTGCTGGTTCTTCACGTGGCGCTGGGCTCTCTGCAGACAGGGAATGCCGCTCTGACCGCGGTGGCCGTTGGCGTGGGGGCCCTCTGGCTCAGCACGCTTCACATCATAGCAGCGCGCACGGAGGCCGCCCGTGACGCGAACGAATTGCAGGGCACAGGTTGGCTCGACGCCTGCGCGGTGGATGAGATTCCGGAAGGCCGTGCCAAGGTCGTGTCGGCCGCCGGGGACCGGATCGCGATCTTCCGTAGCAACGGACGCCTCTCCGCACTTTCAAGCGTGTGTCAGCATCAAAGCGGCCCGCTAGGGGAAGGGCGCATCGTCGACGGACTCGTCGTCTGCCCCTGGCACGGTTTCCAGTACCGTCCAGGCTGCGGTAAATCGCCCGAGCCATTCGACGAACAGGTGCCGACCTTCCGCGTGCGCGTCGTGGAAGGCCGCGTCCTTGTGGATCCCCAGCCGCTTCCCCTGGGTACCGAGACGGAGCCCGTTCCTATTGAGGGCTGATCCCATGACACAAGACGAAGAGTTCTACATCGGCTGGGAAGGAAAAGCCGCACCTGGCCTCGCCCGCTTCGCCCGCGGTCGCGTGGTCGCCATGCTGGTGCTTGCGGCGGCGGTGGCGGGCGGCGTCGCGGCCACGCAGGCGCCGTTTGGAACGTCACGATTTGAGTTTGGCATCGAGCGCACCTTTGAAGGGCGCGTCGAGGCATCGCCGTATCCCATTCTCGTCGTGGATCGCCCTGGGGGCACGGCTGATGCGAATTCAAAGAGCACGTCGAGCTGGCTCCTGACCGTGTTCGGCAAGCAGGGAGCGAATGGCGCGGTGGCGGAGTTCATCGGTCATCGCGTTCGGGTGAATGGCTCGCTCATCGATCGAGATGGCGTGACGATGGTGGAGATCCTCCCTGACACCTTCGAGGACCTCGGAGTGGATCCGGTCTACGTGGCGGGATCCATGGCCGGGGCGCTGGCGGGTCCAGTGACGACCACCACGCTTCGTGGCGAGATCGTGGACTCGAAGTGCTACCTCGGGGTCATGAAGCCCGGTAACCTCAAGGTGCACCGCGCGTGCGCGACGCGCTGCATTAGTGGTGGTGTCCCGCCGGTTCTGCTGGTGCGGCGGCCTGATGGCACCGCGCGCTACGTTCTGTTGGTGGATGCGGAGGGTGCCGCGGTCAACGACCGTATTTTGGACCTGATCGCGGAACCCATCGAGATCACTGGGTCGCTTTCCACCATGGGCGACCTGGAAGTGCTGCGGGCTGACCCTGCGGGCTACCAGCGTCTGGACGGGTGACTGCTCAGATTCGCGGTTGAATGAATGCGCCTGCGAGCGCGAACGGCTACCTGATCTGGAAGTCGATCCGCTCGTAGGCGCCCTTCTCGCCGCATTCGAACAGGCATCCAATCGCGGACGCCCCCGCATTGGGGGCTGGCATCTCTACCAAGCACGAGTACGCGGAAGGTCCGGCGTGGAGCACGCCGACTTCCTCCCAGGTAGCGCCCGCGTCCAGGCTCCGCTTGAGGGTCATGCGTTCGCGCCGGGTGGCAGAGGCACAGTTGGAGAAGTAGAGGACGCGCTTGCCGCCGGTGCCATCTACGGCGAGGAGCCCGGCCTGGCAGATTGGATCCGGCAGCGCCGCCTCCCATCGAACGGGCCCGAAGGTCTCGCCGCTGTCCGTTGACTCCATGACTGCGCGTGTCTTCTGAGCGCGGTCGTAGTTGCGCATATTCATCACGAGTCGACCCGGCCCAAGCTCGGCCACTTGGCATTCATTGAGCTGGTCGCGAGTGGACACGCCGCCGATGCGCCATGTGGCCCCGTGATCATCCGAGACGAGGAGGTGACTAAAGTACCGCTTTGTATCAAGCTCAATGTGGTCGCAGGGGATAACGAGGCGCCCCTTCTTCGGACCCTGCTCAAGCTGAATCCCGATCCCCGGTCCGGTGGCGTACCAGGTCCATGTCGCGAGCTTCGTGGTCTCGGTGATTTCCTTGGGCTTGGTCCATGTGGCGCCGTTGTCCTTGGAAGTGAGTGTCCAAACGGTCCGACTCCCCTCGGAGCTTCCGCGGATGATCTCCGACTCGTGATCGCTTCCGAGATTGCGCGTAGCCAAAAGGTGGAGCACCCCGGTCACCTGGTCATGCACCACGCAGGGGTTGCCGCAGACGTTGTTGCCGTCGTCCCAGAGAACCTCCAGCGCCGACCAGCTGGCGCCGCCGTCGCCGGAGCGCTTGAGGACGAGGTCGATGTCGCCGGTATCGGATGAACCGTTCTTGCGGCCCTCGGCAAAGGCGAGCAGCTCACCCGCCGGGAGGGCCACGATGCTCGGGATGCGAAACGTGGCGTAGCCCTCCGTGCCGCTCCGGAAGACGGTGACGGCGGACGTGGCCTGGAAGGGGACGGGGACGGTCGGGTCCTGGAGGGTGCAGCCCACCAGGGCCGCCAGAGCGATCAAGATCATGGGCCCATCTTAGCGCGTTCGCGCCGAGGCGCCTCCGATGACCTGGCGGTGGTTCAAACCGGGTACGGCAGCCCGTTCTCCAGCGTGATCCGAATCGGTCGTGGACAGCGTCCCGCGGATGGCATGAAGTGCGCCGATGCGAATCGTGAGTTACGCGCCCGGATATACAGCAAAACCTGGGAGCCGCAAGCCAGTGAGTGCCCACGTTCAATGATCACCCTACCGGACGGTCGAAGCGCTGGCTTCGTGAGTGAATCAGGAGCACCCGCACCTGGTCGCCTGAGCCTCGTCGATGACGAGAACAGCGCGTCCCAAGCGCTTCGGATGATCGAGAGCGGACAGGTACTGCTCTGGACTGGCGACTACCGCAACGGGCGGCAGCTGCTGTCAGCGATCGGGCGGCGCCTGAATAAGATGGCCACGCGACCGGCAGGGAACGATCTCTGGTCGCGCTGGAAGAGCGAGCGTGCCGCGACGCGAGCGCGCGGCGAGACGCTGGGCCAGGTGCTAGTGCTATTGGAACCAGACGGCGAGCTTAAGCTACGTCGCGCGCCTGACACCCGGCGGGCAGTTGAGCTGGCGTGGGGTCTCTCCGACCAGCCGCGAGTGGTGGCGCTCAATACTTTAGTGGGAGCGCTGGGCGCGGCCGAGTGGACATCGAAGGGCCTCGATGTCCCGGGCCTTGAGGGGCGTATCGTTCCGCGGTTCGGGGTCTTCT
>JBLIHL010000645.1:0-3301 GCA_047635895.1 Paracoccaceae bacterium
TTTCGCGAGGCTTGCGCCATGGATCTCGCCGGAGGCCTCCGCGGCGCAGATGAAGATGCGCAGCGGCCGATCCTTCGGAAGTTCCACCTTGGGGGCGTCCGCGGGGACGCCCACGCCCGCGGCGACGTCGGCCGCGATCTCACGCCGGATTCGCGCGCGGAAGGGGAGAAACGCCAGGAAGCGCAGGGGCGCGACGAGACCGCCGCCGATGGCGCGCGCGAGCTCGAGTCGCGCGGCGGTTCTGGGGAACATGCCCGTCGGTGCGGATGAGGTCGGAGGTGTCACGGGCGCGAGGATAAGCGGTCGGCGCACCCGATCCCGACGATCATCGCGCGTTTCAGTTCGGTTTAGGGTGCGCGAACGCATCGCGAAGGGCCTATACCTTGGGTCAGCCCCATGCTTCGACTCCTCGTTTTCTTCGTGGCCGTGATCTTCTTCACGCGCTTCCTCGCAGCGCTGCCGATCGTCGGAGCGATCTTCCGAATCCCATTCCTGGGGTTCTGGGTCACCGCGATCCTGCTTTCGGCCCTGATGGCCAAGCTGGGGTCCGACGCCATCGACTATCGCGCGCGGCGCAGCCTCGAGAAGGGCCTCGGCGCAGTCGACACGCCTCACCACAAGGGCAAGCTCGCCGCAATGCTCCTGGCCCAGGGCCGGGCGCGCAAGGCGGTTCCGCTGTTCGAGGAAGCAGCCGCCGGCGACCCCACATCGCTGGAGTGGCGCTATCGGCTTGGGATGGCTCGGCTCAAGGCTGGGGACGATCCTGCCGCGGCGCTGCAGGCGCTGGACTCGGTGCTGGCGGAGGACGTGGAGTTTGGATTCGGCTCCGCCATGCTGCTTTCGGCGCGTGCCGCCAAGGAGGCGGGTCACCCTGACCACGCCGTGGACCGGGTCGAGCGGTTCGAGAGGAATCACGGGCCGACGCCGGAGAGCGCGCTCCTCCGGGCCGAGCTCCTGAAGGCGGGCGGCGACCGGGCGGGCGCCAACGCAGCGCTGGACGAGATCCCGCGGCTGGCGAAGCTCGCGCCGAAGCGTGGCCAGTCCCAAAGCTGGTCAGTTCGGCTTCGGGCTCTCAAGCTGCGACTCTTTCCCTGAGCCGATGCGAGTCCAGGCCGAGGGATTCCCCAGGAGTCTCCGGTTGAGGCGGCCCTACGGCCGATCCTCGATGCATGGTCGCTCTCTTACCTGCCCAGTCTCGCCCGGCCTCCTCTCGCTGGCTCTTCGCCGTGATCCTCGCGCTCACGGGAGCCGCCAGCGCTGGCGCCGTCCAGCGCACGGATAAACACGCCGAGCACGGCTTCAGCCTCGCAGTCCCGAGCTCGTTCGAGGCGCGGCCGGTGCCGTCCGAGCAGCCGGGTCTGCTCGCGATCTACGCCCCGAAGAATGCGCCCAAGGACCGGCGTTCGCCGGTCACGCACAGCGTCTGGCGGATTGAGCTCGGGAGCGCTGGACGAGACGCAGCCGGGCTGGTGACCCAGCGCTGGCTGCTCGACCGGCTGGCGCCGACGAGGCTGGAATCCGTCCGGTCAGTGCGGCGCCGCTATGGCCGCGATCCGATTCGCTACGAAGGAGCGACCCTGAACAAGGAGGGCGTGGAAGAGGCGCTCTTCGTCCACGGCTGGGTGGGTGACACGGACGTGACCATTTTCGTGGGCCAGTGCGAGGAGAAGCTCCTCCGCCGCGAGAACCGAGCCTTCGACCGGACGGCCATGAGCTTTCGGTTCTTCACGGAGGCTGAAACCGAGGCGTCTCGCCAGAAGTGGACGCGCCACTACAGGCGAACCTCCCTGGCGCACAGGGACGAGCGCATCGAGATCGCGTCGGCGGCCGTCGACGGGTGGGCCATTCGCGATACCGAGCACTCCATCATTTTGTTCCACGGGCCGTCTAACTCGCCGGTGCTGGCGCAGATGGCGAGCAACCTCGTCGCGGTCAGGCGGCGCTTTGCCCAGGACTTCCCGCCCGACCGGCCCATCGACGCGCTCTCGGTCGTGCGCGTGTGCCGGGACCGCGGCGAGTACCTGACCTACGGCGGCAACCCGAACACGGTGGGCTACTTCCACCCGAGGGTCCAGGAGCTCGTCATCTACGACGCGCGGGAGGACCCCTCCGAGTCGATGCCGAACGATCACCCGACCATGCGCACGCTGTATCACGAGGCGTGTCACCAGTTCCTGCACCACACCGCGAGCTCGATGAGTCCGCACTCCTGGTACGACGAGGGCTCCGGTGAGTTCTATGCCGGTTCGGTGATCCAGTCCGGCTCCGTCAAGGAAATAGAGGGGCTCGAGGACCGCGAGGCCTACCTCCGCCGGCCCGACGTGCAGGGGCGGCTGCCGAAGCTGGAGGCGCTGCTCTCCATGACCCAGGAACAGTTCTACGCGGACGCGGACGTGAACTACTCGATGGGTTACGCATTCGTGCGCTTCCTCCGCACTTCGGAGGCCGCGCGCCTCCGCCTCGAGTGGAAGAGCCTGCCCACCCGCTACTTCGAGACGCTTCGGACGAAGTGGCGGCGCGAGGCTGAGAAGCTGGCGCTGTCCGGACTGTCGGGTCCGGGCTACGACCGCGCCGTAGCGACCTCCCGCGAGGACGCCCTCGCGGCTTCGCTCAAGGGCGTCGACCTGGACCAGCTTGAGGCAGCCTTTCTGGGCTGGCTGCGCCAGGGCGGGAGCTACCAGTAGGGCGCGCGCGCCGCGGCGCAAGAAGCGTCACCGCGCTGGGCAGCCGACCAGGTGGTCGTTCACCATGCCGCACGCCTGCATGAAGGCGTAGCAGGTGGTCGGCCCGACGAACTTGAAACCGCGCTTCTTGAGGGCCTTGCTCATGGCCGTCGACTCCGCTGTGACGGCGGGCACGTCGGCCATGGACTTCGGTTCATGGACGAGTGTCTCTCCATCGGTGAAGGACCAGAGGAACTCCACCAGCGAGTCGCCGTCCTTCTCCATTGCCACCGCGACCTTCGCGTTGTGGATGAAGGCCTGGATCTTCTGGCGGTGGCGCACGATGCCGGCGTCCAGGACGAGCTTCTCGACCTTGGCGTCGGTGAAGCGGGCGATCTTGTGCTTGTCGAAGCTGGCGAAGGCGCGCCGGTAGTTCTCGCGCTTGCGGAGAATGGTGATCCAGCTCAGTCCGGCCTGCGCGCCCTCGAGGTTCAGCATCTCGAAGAGCGTCGTCTCGTCCCGGCAGGGAACGCCCCATTCATGATCGTGGTAGTGCTCGTAGAGATCGTCTCCGAGGCACCAGGTGCAGCATGGGTCCATGACGCAGATTGTGCCGTGCCAGCAGGTCCCGCAGCTTT
>JBLIHL010000646.1:0-3283 GCA_047635895.1 Paracoccaceae bacterium
CCTGCGAAGATCGATTGGGAGCGCTGGGTCGGTATCCGCGGAGCCGCCGTCGTCGGCAGCATCGCGCTCGTCCTGGCTGGCCTGTTCTTCGTCCAGGTGGCCATCGACCGCGGCTGGCTGGGACCTGCCGCGCGGGACCTCATGGCCCTCGGCATCGGCGGCCTCGCGCTGCTGTTCCATGGCCCGCTCCGAAAGCGCAAGCTCATGACGCTCGCGGACTCCGTCGCGGGTGCGGGCACGGTGCTGATGTACGGAGGCGCCTGGGCCGCAGCGCGCCTGCACGATCTCGTGCCGCCTTCCATCGCTCTCCTCGTGATGGCAGCCACCACGGGCACCGCTCTTCTGATGTCGCTGCGCTCGAACGCGCCCATCCTGGCGTCATTTGCGCTGGTGGGCGGCTTTGCGACGCCGGTGCTTCTCGGGACGCTCCAGCGCGAGTCAACGGCGACACTCTTTGGCTACGTACTGGTGCTCGACCTCACGATTGTGGTGCTGAGCCGCCTGCGTGGCTGGGTCCTCCTTGTACCGGGAGCGCTCGTCGGAACGACCGTGCTGCAGTTCGCATGGTCTGAAACTAACGCCGACCACCCCCTGCCACTTGCGGTGGTCGCCCTCTTCGGCGCCATGTCCGCCCTCCTCTTCACGGTGGCGATCGTCCGCAAGGACGGGCGCGCAAAGTCCGGCGAGGACCCAGATCCCTGGATCGTACTCGCCGCCTTGGCGGCCCCCTTCGTGCTGATGGGACGCCAGCTTGTGCAGTCTATCCCGGTCGACACGCCGCTATGGATCGTCGCCGCGTTCGCCGGCGTGCTCGCCTGCGCGTCGGCTGCGGCCGCCGCCCACTTCCGAACGGGGTTCTATCTCGTGGGTACGGCGATGTCCTCGGTCGCGCTGCTGGGCGCCCTCCGCCTGCGGACCTCCCTGCAGGACACCGCCGGAGAGTGGACCTGGAGCGGCAGCGTGAGCTTCGATCAGTGGGCGCTCTACAGCCTGGCCCTGATGCTGGTTTTCATGGCGCTGGCGGCCTGGGTCGAGCGCCGCACCGGTGAAGGTAAGAAGCCAGCCGTGGTCGCCTCAGGTGCGCCGTACGCCTTCGCGCTCCTGTCGGTCTTCCCAGGGGTCCTCCTCGCAGGCATGGGCGAAGTCACTGTCGAGGGTGCCCTGCTCGGCGTCACCTTCGCGTTCGCGCTTCTAGGCGCCCACGGCGCCCGCTTCGCGAAGGGAGGCCATTGGCCAGGGGCCCTCCTCGGTCTCGTCACAGGGTGGACCGCTGTGGCCCACAACTTCGACGCCTTCGGCGTCCAGGACTTCGGGACCCCCCTCTTCTGGTCGATCCCTGCATTCAGCCTCGCCTGCGCGCTCTTCGCCCACGCCTTCCGGATCGCGGGCCGAGTCCGGCTGGGATCCACGCTGTCCTCGATGGCGCCCTTCATCGCGCTGTCCGCCTTCGCCAATGCCGCAATTCGCGCATCGCAGGGTCCGGCCAGCGCTGTCCTCCTCGGCGCGGCGGCCGCCCTGGCGATCGCCTTCGCGTGTGCGTGGCCGGTCCGCGAGCACAAGAACGCGGCGGGGTCGGGACCACGGCACCTCAGCATGGCCCTCGGAAGCCTCGGCATCGCGGCCCTTCTGATCGCGCTGAATGCACACGCGAGCGGTTCATGGCGCTCCGCCCATCTCCAGCCATTCTATCCGGGCGGGACGCTCACGGCCCTGGCCGTCCTGCTGGGCGCACTTCCCGCCGCGGCTTCTATCCGTGCCAGAAGAGCGCTCCTCGATTCCGATCTCGGCCATCCTTGGGAGAGCAAAGGGATCAGGTTCAGCTCGTGGTTCACGGCGTTCCCGTTGCTGCTGTTGCTGGTCGCACCGAGTCCCCTCGGAGGCATGCTGTGGGCATGCAGCCTGGGCAGCGAGACCGTGACGGACGCGCTTCGAAGCGGCGGACTGCGTCATACCGTTCTCCTCGGAGGGTCGCTTGTCGCCCTTCTCCCCGGGCTATGGATGGACCGCGTCGATCGGCGCCTGGCCGCAGGTGCCCTGTCAGTCGCCTCGATCCTGGTCGCCGCCACCGTGGCGCGGGAGTTCTCGGCCCACGCTGCCACCGCTGCAGCGTCCCTCAGCGCGGGCGCCATGGCGCTATTGGCCGCACGCGCGGGCCTCACCGCGTGGACCCAGGTGATGGGCGCCTTCGCGCTCCTGCCCGTGGTCGCTCTACTCGGCTTCACGTTTATGGGGGGCGCTTTCCTCGCCACGGGCGCGCTTCTACCGCTCCAGCTCACCCTAGACTTCGGGCTAGTTCTCACGGGCACCGCCGCCGCCTACGCGGCGCTCGGACGGCTCCAGCACCATTCCGACAAGAGCGATTCAACGGGCGACGCCGTCGTCTCGCTCCGCTACGCCCACGCTGCCAGCGTCCTCGCCCTTCTTTTCGGCTGGATGAACGCCGCCGTGCTCAACCAGTTCGCGGATCCAGGTGAGCCCATTCGACTCATGAACGAGCGGCTGCAGGCGCGCGACCTCAGCCTCTCGCTCTCGTGGGGCGTCTTCGCGGGCGTCCTCCTTGCCTGGGGCATGATGAAGCGCTCCGCGGCCCTGCGCTGGACAAGCCTCTGCCTGTTCGTCGCCTTCATCCTCAAGGTCTTCCTGTACGACCTGGGCGCCCTGACGGGCCTGCCCCGCGTGGGCAGCTTCCTGGGCCTGGCCGTCGCGCTGCTCGGCGTGTCGCTGCTGTACGCCCGCGTCCTGGGAACGGAGCCGAAGGCGGCCTCCGAGCCAGAGGCCCAGGGGCCTGACCCTGGCGGCGAGACGGACCCCGACCCGCTTTAGGGCGGCACCACCGGGACGGGGAGCCACCAGCTCGATAACCTGCTCGGCATGACGTCTTCCGACCACGCGAATTCGAGCTCAGTGGGCACCCGGCCCGCGGGCCAGGACCCTTCCAGCAGCCAGGCCGCTGGGAGCCCTAACTACGACGACTGGCGGAGCCGCGTGGAGGCCGAGCTCGGCCCCGGCCGCGACTTCGAGCGTTCCCTCGTCACGCGCACGCTCGAGGGCCTCGAGATTGAGCCGCTCTATGTGGCTGACGCCGGCCGCCACCCGTCGTCGTTCGAGCTCGGCTCCGGCGGCTGGAACATCGCGAGTGAAGTGGCCCACCCTTCGGCTGCGCGCTCCAACGCAGACCTCCTGGAGGACCTCTCGCAGGGCTCGACCGCTGCGTCGATCCAGCTGGGGCGAAGCGCTCGCGGCCTTGAGAGCGAGGCCAGCAGCAACGGGGATCGCGGCGTGG
>JBLIHL010000647.1:0-3276 GCA_047635895.1 Paracoccaceae bacterium
ACGAGGACCGCGAGCGCTTCCAGAACATCGCCGCCATGTCGCCGATGTGGGGCCCCGACAGCCAGACCTACTACTTCGTCAGCGACCCGAACGGCGTTTTTGACATCTACGAAGGCAAGCTCGGCTCGGACGAAACCCGCCAGGTGACAAACGTTGGCGCGGACGGCAGCGACGACGGCGTCTTCGCGCCCGTCCTGTCCCGCAGCGGCAGCACGTTCGCAATGCGCCACGGATTCAACATCGTGACCTGCAGCCCCAAGTCCGGCGAGCTCACCCCCATCGAGCTGACGGCCGCAGGGGACGGAACGAGCAACGCGATCGAGCGCAAGCGCGTCACCGGCGCCACCGGCGTCGCGTTCACCTCCGACGGCAAGCAGATGGCCTTCATCGCCGGCGAAGATGTCTACGTCATGGACCGGATCCTGAAGGAGCCCGTCCGCATCACGCACACGCCGCACAATGAGGCGAACCTGCTCTTCAGCGAAGACGGCACCCGTCTCTTCTACACCTCGGACACCTCGGGAGAGGTCGACGTCTGGGAGGCCACACACTCCCAGGAAGACGGCATCTGGTGGATGGCCGAAGACTTCGACCTGCGCCAGGTCACCGACGACCGCGGCGTCGAGGGCAGCCTCCAGCTCAGCCCGAACGGCACGCACATCGGCTACACCAAGGACACCAACCTCTTCGTCATGGACGAGGACGGCACGGATCAGCGCCTTGTCGCGTCCATGTGGTCGATGCCGAGCTTCGACTGGTCGCCGGACGGCAAGTGGATCACCTACGCCACCCAGGACGACAACTACAACAGCGACATCTACATCGTTCCGGTCGACGGCACGCGCGAGCCCTTCAACCTGTCGCGCCACCCAGACTCCGATAGGAGCCCTACCTGGTCCGGCGACGGCAAGCGCATCGCTTGGGTCGGTCGCCGCGACGGCGAAGAAGCTGATATCTACGTGGTCGAGTTGGCCAGGTCGAGCGACGAGGAAACGGCGCGCGACGAGAAGCTCAAGAAGGCCCTCGAGGCCATGAAGGGCAAGAAGGCCATGAAGGGCAAGGGCAAGAAGGGCGCAGGCCCCGACGCCGACGCAGGGCCGGACGCCGACAAGGCTGACGCCGACAGCGACGACGCCGATAAAAAAGACGGCGACGACGACGCCAAGAAGAAGGACAACGAGGTCACCATCGACTTTGACGGCATCTTCGACCGCGTCGACCGACTGCGCTACTCGGACTCCTTCGAGTCGGCCCTGATCTGGTACGGCGACGGCTCCAAGCTGGGCTTCTCCGCCACCATCAGCGGCGAGCGCGGCTTCTTCGGCATCGAGTTTCCCCGCCCCGAGAAGCCGACGCGCATCGCTGCGTCTCCGCTGTCGAGCAACCGCTGGCTGAAGGATTCCAAGCAGTTCGTCGGTCACCAAAGCGGCACGCCCGCGTCCATGACGGACAAGGGCAAGACCGAGACCTTCGGGCTCGAGGTCCGGGCCAAGCGCGACTGGCGCCAGTTCCGCATGATCGCCTTCGACCAGGCGTGGCGCGCCATGCGCGATCGCTTCTACGACGAGGCCTACAACAACAAGGACTGGTACGCGATCCGCGGCAAGTACCGCCCCATGGCGGCGCAGTGCCTCGGCGCCGCGGAGTTCTCTCAGCTCATGAACATGATGCTCGGCGAGCTGAACGCATCGCACATGGGACACCGCGGCAACGCCGATCCCCTTCCGACCCTGGACTCATCCAGCGACTGGACCGCGCAGACCTATCAGCTGGGCCTCCGCTACGAGCTGAACCAGAAGGGCCCCGGCCTCGCCATTGAGAGCGTGATCCCGGGCAGCCCGTGCTCGCTGGACCGCAGCCTCGTCCGCGTGGGCGAGACCCTGCTCGCCATCGACGGCATGCCGGTCGGCCCCGGTACCGACCTTGAGAAGCTCCTCACCATGGAGCAGCTCCGCGAGATCGATCTTCTCGTCAAGTCGAAGGGCGGCGAGGAACGCACCGTTTCGGTGCGTCCGGTGGGCTCGGTCGCCGGCCTGCTCTACGACGAGTGGATCGAAAAGACCCGCGCCGAGGTCGATCGCCTCTCGGAAGGCAAGCTTGGCTACCTCCACATCCGCGGCATGAACTTCCCGAGCTTCCGCCAGATGGAGGAAGACCTCTACCACGCGGGCGAGGGCAAGGACGGCCTCATCATCGACGTGCGCTTCAACGGCGGCGGCAGCACGACGGACCACGTCCTCACGGCGCTGACCCAGCCTGTTCACGCCATCACGCAGTCGCGCGGCAGCGGTGAAGGCTACCCCCAGGACCGTAAGGTCTACGCGTCCTGGAACAAGCCCATCATCATGATGTGCAACGAGCACTCGTTCTCGAACGCTGAGATCGTGAGCCACGCCATCAAGGAGATCGGCCGCGGCCGACTCGTTGGGATGCGCACCGCAGGCGGCGTGATCAGCACCGGCTCGGTTCGGATGATCGACGGCGGCTCGGTGCGGATGCCGATGCGCGGCTGGTACCTCGTCGGCGACGGCGCGGACATGGAGCTGAACGGCTGCGAGCCCGACGTCGTTCTCTGGAACGACCCGACCTGGGCCTCCCCGGGCGGTGAAGATCGTCAGCTGACGAAGGCCGTGGAGGCCCTCGCCGAGGACGTCGCGAAGGACAAAGCGAAGGCGCGGGTCAAGCTGGTCCCGGCTTCGCAGCTCAGGAAATAGATCGCTGCCCAGCCCGAGCGGGCAAGGAGCGGGAACAATCGGGCCGCACGTCACCATGACGTGCGGCCCATTTTCGTCGACTCCGTACTGCGTTCAGCGCTCCATCCTGCGCACCGAGACTTCCCGCTCCCGGGAGTCAAGAAGGCGTCAGGAGGAACGCGACCCACGCCCCCCCCTGGCTGCGTGGCTCACAGAGCCCCTGACCATGGGGCTGCAGGGTCCAGCACCCCATGCCTCCGAGCAACTCTCAGGTCACGGCACTTCGCGCCTGATACTGCGGATCGTCCCAGAGTCGTTCTTCCATGACCTGCGCGACCACCGAGATGGCGGCGTCTACGTCGCTCTCATCAATGAACAGGGGCGTGAAGCCGAAGCGCATGATGTCCGGGGCGCGGAAGTCCCCGACGACGCCCTGCGCGATACACGCCTGCACCGCCGCGTAGCCCTCCACGTGGCGGAAAGACACTTGCGATCCGCGCCGCGCGGCGTCCCGCGGGCTCGCAAGGGTTAGCTCCGGGCACTTGGCTTCAACACCTCGGATGAAGCGCTCAGTCAGGCCGAT
>JBLIHL010000648.1:0-3270 GCA_047635895.1 Paracoccaceae bacterium
TGACGGTCTGGGACCGCCGCGTATCGTCATCGAGCACCGCTGCGGCATGCATTCAGCCCAGCTTTTGGCAAAGGAGAACCTCGCCTGCACCTCCTGCCACGTGCAGGCCTACTGACGCGGCCAGGCTAGCCAGCGCCTGAAACGCCTCGGGTCCGGACGCTTTGCGGCGCCACCCCATGCAATGGCTCTGTTTGAGGGGTGTGTACCAGGGCTTCGGTCCCAACGAACGGAAAGACGCTGATAGCATCATCAGGACGGCGCGACGGCCATGAGCGCGCCGCCTCTATTCCGCTCATGTTCGCGGCCCTCGGCCGCGATGGAACATCCAACCCACGGCCTTCATTTGACTCCGAATCTTCGCACCGCTCTCCCCACGCTCCTTGCGCTTACGCTGGTCTCCGCCCCTGCAGCTCTCGCTGGGACGGACCCGGCGCCGGCGGCGGGCGAGTGGATCAACCTCTTCGACGGCACGACGCTGGAAGGCTGGACCCAGCTGAACGGCACTGCGAACTATGAGGTCGTAGACGGCACCATCGTCGGCACCACCGCCGCGGGTAGCCCCAACTCGTTCCTTTGCAGCGACCAGTTCTTCGGCGACTTCGAGCTCGAGTTCGACGTCAAGCTGATGAACGACGAGCTGAACAGCGGCGTCCAGATTCGCAGCCACTCGATGCCGACCCACAAGAACGGCCGGGTGCATGGCTACCAGGTCGAGGTCTCCACGAACGGCGCGGCTGGATTCATCTACGACGAAGCGCGTCGCGGATGGCTCAGCGAGGGCCGCGAGAACCCCGCCAAGAACGCCGCCTTCCAGAACGGCGAGTGGAACCACTACCGCGTCATCTGCATGGGTTCGACCATGCGCACGTGGATCAACGGCACGCCCATCACGACCGTCATCGACAACTGGTCCCCCGCCGGATTCCTCGGACTCCAGGTTCACTCGGTGGGCGGCGATCCAAAGTGGCAGGTCGCGTGGCGCAACCTTCGCCTGCGCGAGCTTGGTGACGGCGGCGGCTTCGCCGAGCTTTTCAACGGCAAGGACCTCTCCGGTTGGAAAGTCAACGAGAGCCCCGAGTCCGTGCGCGTCCAGGACGGAGCGCTCGTGGTCCAAGGCAATCGTGCCCACGCCTTCTACGACGGCCCCGTCTACCAACACGACTTCAAGAACTTCGAGATGCGCGCCCTGATCCTCACCAAGGAGAAGGCGAACAGCGGCATGTACTTCCACACGAAGTTCCAGGAGAGCGGCTGGCCCGAGCTGGGCTATGAGGTCCAGGTCAACAACTCCCAAAGCGACTGGCGCCGGACCGGTGGGCTCTACGGCATCGACGACGTCAAGGAAGCGCCCGCAGAGGACAACAAGTGGTTCGTCATGACCGTCCGCGTCACCGGCAAGCACACGACGGTCTCCGTCGATGGAAAGCAGCTGGTCGACTACACCGAGCCCGAGGGCGTCGAGCGGATCCCGCAGTTTGCCGGTCGACTGATCAACCGGGGCACCTTCGCCCTCCAGGCCCACGACCCGGGCTCCGAGGTGTGGTACAAGTCGATCTCGGTTCGACCCCTTCCCGAATAGCGCCCCGACTCCTTGCCCAGCCCCTCCGACGTTGACCCTGCTCGCCGCTCCCCAGCGGCGGAAGCCCCGCCGGAGTTCCCGCCGGGTCCTCCGCCGGGAACTCCGTTCCTCGCGGGGCTGGCGCTGACGGGAGCCGGGCTGGGCCTCCAGGCTGCGAGCCTCTTCCAGCTCGGCTCGCGAGCAGGGCTCGGAACGCCCTGGGACGGGCGCGTGTTCGGCCTGGTGGGCCTCGCCCTGATCGGCCTTGGTGCGGTCTTCTTTGGACCCCTTGCCCGCTCGGGATCGCGCGCTGGATCGCGCGCTGGATCGCGCTCCGGAGGATTCGCCGCCGCCCTCGTCGCCGCGGCGGTTTCGGTACTGGCGCTCTCCGTCATCGCGGCGACGACGACGCCGCTGGGGTTCAAGGCCCACTGCGCACGCTTCGGGGCGGACGCATCATTGGCCGGCACCCTTCGCGTGGACGCGAGCGCAGCGCTGGTCATGTTCATCCTCCCGGCCTTCGGGATCGGCGCCGTGCTGGCATCCAGAGGGCGATGGTTCGAAGTTGTGGCGGCCGCGGTTGGCCTTGCCGCCGGCTGGCTTGGCTTCCCGCTCGCCTTCGACGCGATGGAGTCCCTCGACTGGAAGAACGCCGGCTCCGCGGGTCTTGTTCTGTACGGCGCGATGATCGTCGGCGCGGGCATGGCGCTGAGCGCCGCCTTCCGGCGCCCCACGTCGCGCGCCTGGTGCTTCGGCGGCGCCGCTCTCACGCTGCTCGCCGCGGTGGTCCCCATCTCGCCGATCCAGGTGTACCCGCCTTGGCAGCGCTTCCCCATCAAGCCGTTCCAGCTGCTCGAGACCTCGCGCGCCCAATACACCGTGACCCCGACGGGCGCCGCGGGCATGCAGGTGCTCATGGACCAGCGCCCCATCAGCCCCAACGGCGCGGAGTTGGCGCTCGAAGCCGCCTGCCTGCAGCGCAGCTTCGGAGCCCTCGCCGCGACAAGCAGCCCTTGGCCACCGCGCACCCTGGTCGTCGGCCTGGTGACCCCGGAACGCGCCGACCTGCTGGCGGCATTTGGAGTCGGAGCCTTCGACCGCACGGCGCTCTGGTACGACGACCTCGACCTGCTGGAAGCCGCGGTCTGGGGTGAAGGCAAGCCGCAGGGCCTGGCCATCTCCCCCGCCGAGCTGTCGAGCGCCGCCCCCTACGACCTGGTGCTGACGTTCCCCCTGGGCGCCTACCTCGCGGCGGGCTGGCAGCTCGAGCTTCTGGACCTCATGGCGAGCGCCGCGACCCACGTCTGGCTTCCTGGCGATATGCCTATCCAGGCGGCCCCCACGAGTGGCGCGCGCCTCGCGTTCGCGTCGCGTGGCTTGGAGGCATTCGCCTTCGGATGGATGACGGGCGTCTCTCCTGGAACAGGCGGCCCGGCCCCTCAGGTGGCAGCCGTTTCCCTGGACTGGATGACCACGCGGGCCGAAGCTCGCCCGTTCGATGCGCTGCGCGAGGTGGCCGAGGGAGCCGAGCCCGCCCTGGCTCTGCACGCGGCCGCCCAGCGGATCAGCTCGCCCTTCGATGCGCCCCTCGTACGGATCGCGCTGGTGCCGGAGGCCCTCGCCCTCTGGCGAGACCAGGCGCTCGCGGCGCAGGACCCTCTGCCCATCTATCTCCACGGCGTGATCGAAGGCGCGGCCGCTGCGCTGATGGC
>JBLIHL010000649.1:0-3256 GCA_047635895.1 Paracoccaceae bacterium
GTGCAGTAGTTAGCCACGCCGCAGTCGAGGACCACGAGCCTCAATGGCGTCGGGGCCGCCGGCTCGACGGCTTTCACCGACCAGAAGCCCGCGGGTTGAAGCGTCTCGAGGGCGTTGGCAAACGAGTTAGAGACCGTCAGCTCATACGTCCCCGGCGCCGTCGGAGCCGTCAGCGTTCCTGTAGCCAGAACATCCGACGCACCCGAGCCCAGGCCCGTGACGACCATCCCGCTCGGGGCCGCTGCGAACGTGTTAGCGATCGTGTTCATCGCGCCGCCAACCTGGAGCAGGTTGCCGCCGCGCACCGTGCCGCCGAAGCCCGCTGGGTTGTTGAGCCCGAGCGGACTGACGAACTGAGCCAGTGCGCCGCTCGCGGGAGCGCTCGCCTGGGCCAACGCGCCGCCGCTGAACGAGAGGTCAAAGGCGAACATCGCCAGCCCTTGGTTGACGTCGCCGCCGAGGAGGCCACTGACGGCGTAGTCCACGGAGTCGCCGGGGAGCACGTAAATCGTGGTATCGCCCGCCGTTCCTGCAGCGTTCGACACGGCGGACAGATCAAGCGTCACCTGTGCGCTGGCCACGGAGTTCACCGAGGCCGAAGCGGCAAGGATGAGCGAAGCTGCTGCCAGGCGAGTCCTGGCTATTTGAGAAGAAAACACCATCACTGACCCGTCCACACACGCTGAAGAGAACCGAATTCCACGAGGTCAAAGTCGCCGTCTTGATCGAGGTCGCCAATGGCGCCGACATCGTCCGGCGTGACCGGAACCGAGGGCTCCGGGCCCGTCATGAGCGGCAGGAGGAAGAACCAGTCGAACTCGTCGATGGAGTTGTTGGTGTCCCAGTCAAACTCGGTCCGTCCGAGCGAGGCCATGAAGGCCAGCATCAGGTCCTTGTCCGCCTGGGACAGAGCCTGGTAAGCGGCCGCCGAGGGCTGGGCAGTCCCGCCGTGCTCGGCGATCGCCAGCTCGACGTTGCCCTCGAAGGTCTGCCCGACGGCGCGACCGTCGTGCAGGTACGCGCTGCGCTGGGCGAGGCCCCAAAGCGGGCGCGTCATCATCTCGGTCTCCGTGGCCGCACCGTCGACGATGCCGTCACCGAGGCTGCCTACGTCGTGCAGCAGGAAGTCTGTGTAGGGCTGGATGTGCTGGCCCGAGAGCGAGGCCTCTGCGACCTGGCCCGTCGTGTAGCTCGGCACGTGGCAGTCGGCGCAGCCGACCGCACCAAAGACCAACTCGCCCGTCATTCCTGACCGCGGCGTCTGCGCCGGGGCCGCCAGAAGCCTCTGGTAATGCGTAAAGCGGTCGGTGCGCGTGAAGCCAGCGGCGTCCGGCGCATCCTCGGGATCCGCCACGGTGTCGCACATGGCGAGCAGCGCGAGGTCTCCGTTAGGAGCGTTCTCAAAGGGCAGGAACTGCGACGTCAAGCCCATCTCGTTGAGACCGGCGTCCAGCGAGAAGCTATCCACCGTCGAGATGCCGCCCTTCCAGCCGAAGCGGCCCACGCGCATGGGACCCATAGGATCCTCGATCGGCTGCACGATGTGTGCGCGCCCGGCGAGGGTCGACGGCTGGTTGTTCGCACGTGCCAAAAGCACGCTGTCCGGAATCGACTCGACGAGACCGACGCCGAAGAGGATCGGCGTGCCCCGTTGCGCCGTGTGGTTCGCCTGGGAGGGAATCGTCTCGCGGCAAGTCAGGGAGAACGACTGGTCCTGGAGCAGCGTTCCGCCGTACTGGTCGAGCGGCTGAAACGGCGTGGTGGCGGTTGCGGCGATGCCGAACCGCGTCACGACGCGGGTGCCGAAGCCGCCAATCGCTGGAACGTTGTGGCACCCGGCACAGGTGGTCTCGTTAAAGACGGGCCCGGCGCCCTCCGACTCAAGGAGGGGCGTCGTGAACGCGAGGAGCCCTTCCTGAAACAGCGTCGATTCAGCGGTCGTCAACCCGAGAAGGGGAGCGCCCATGCGGGGCTGCGGTAGCTCTTGCGCGCCCGCTGTTCCAACGAACAGGCAGGCCACGGCTGGAAAGAGCCGCGAGAAGTGGAGCGTCATTTAGTGAAAGGGGCAGAGATCCAGGGAGACAGCGGGACGCCGCATCAGGAGATCGCAGCAAGACGTCGGCCCTAACAGCCTACGCGTGAGAGCTCGCTCGAGCCATGAGGCGGACCATGGGTTCGACGTTCTCACAGGTACTGAACGTTCCCACTAACCGGTGCCATTCGGGCAACTTACCGCGATTGACTGGCGACCCGTCCAGGAAGTGCCTCAGGGCCAGAGCCTGGACGCCCCGGCACGAAGGGCCTCTGCGGTCACTTGACGCCCCCTGAAGCCGTCCCAGAGGCCCTTTGCCTTGGCCATGGCCGGCCGTGCCTCCCCGCGGAGAGCCCGCCAGAGGATCAGCGGAGGCAGGGTAGCCACGTCGAAAATCAGGAACCGCGCCCAGCGCGACCGCGTCCCATGCTGGCGCATGAAATGCACCGAATTGAGTGCCTGCATCCACTTACGTCGTGCGCCGTAGCCGCCGCCCGTCGCGCTCGAAGGCGCATGGAAGGCGCGAACCTCTCCGATCACGCGCACGCCCCACCCCGCCTGCCGGGCCCGAAGGCCGAGCTCGACGTCCTCCATGTAGGCGAAGTAGCGGGCCTGGAAGAGTCCCACTTCCTCCAGCAGCTCCCGGCGCGCCAAAAGCGCGCAGCCCACCACGTAGTCGACGTCACGGGTCGTATTCCAGGGCGAGCCGTCGGGCTCACCGTTTCCGAGGAGCGTCGAGAGGTTCTGGCGAAAGTCCAGGCGCCCACCGGCGCACCAGACCCGCTGAGGATCCACGGCCCCGCCGTCCGTTTCCGCTGGGCCAAACAGAACCCGCGGTCCCACCATCCCAAGACGCGGGTCGTCATCTAGCCCGCGGGCAAGTCGACGGAGCGTCCCCTCTCCCTCAGGCAGCCACAGGTCATTGTTGATGAAGACCACCGCGCGCGCGCCTTTCTCCATCGCCAGCCGCGCCCCTTGGTTCGCCGCCTCGCCAAAGCCGAGGTTGGCCCCGTTGTCGATGCGCAGGAGCCCTGGATATGCCTCGTCGATCACCTCGCGCGACTTGTCCTCGGAGCCATTGTCCACCACGCAAATCCGCGCCTCGGGCAGCCCCTCGGCGATGAGCGAGCCCAGGCAGCGGAGGTTGTCGTTCGCACCGCCATTCCAGTTCACGACCACCGCGAAGACCCCCTCCCACAGGGGCGGAGTGGCGGGCGGAGTCGA
>JBLIHL010000650.1:0-3223 GCA_047635895.1 Paracoccaceae bacterium
AGGCCACGAGCCCGATCGCGCGCGAGCCGCTGACCGTGCGCGGGCGTGTGTCAGGAGAGGGCGCACCTCAAGGCTACCCCCGGAGCCTCACATGGTTCGATGTGGAGGCACGACGGGTCAACCCGCGTGCACCTGAGCTCCGAGAGGAACTGGCGCGGAAGAACCCCGAAGCAGCCGCCAGCCTCGACGGACTGGGTATCACTGGGTTCTTGGACCTCTCGCTGTCAGCTGTCCAGGCTCTCCCCTCGATTGAAGCCGCTGCGCTGCGTGCGAGCCTGGAAACCGGTCGCGTCGGGGACCTGACTCCCTATATCGGCGGCATGGCCGTCAATGCCGACGTCCGCCCGAACCAACGACAAACGGAGCTGACCGTCCAGCCAACGACGTTCCCCCTCAAGACGTTTGAAACCGAGGGACGCCTCTTGGCCACTGCGCTCCTTCCTCCCGAGATCCTGACGGAGACCGACACGGACCCGCCGCGCGTCCCACACGTTTCGTTTGCCGCAGGCATTCAGGGGGTCTGGCGCCAGATTGGGCCAAGCATCCCAGTGGTCGCGCGCATCACCGCGGAAGGCGAGGAGCCCGCCAGGCTGACCGCCATCGGAGCTGGCCTCGATATCGCCAACTCGGGCATCGTCGGATCCCTCACGCAGGCGGCGCGCGAGGCCAGCGCGGACGACGGTGGCATGGACCCCGTAGACACCGACGCCATCGATGTGGCGGGCCGCGTGGACTTCTTGGCCGCATTCACCCTCCCTGAGGCGCCGGGGCTGCCCACGACGGACAGCGTCATCGGCGTCGAGGCGCGACTGGACAAGCTCGGTGTCGGCGGCACTCAGATCCTCCGGGATATCTCCGCTCACTTCCGATTCGACTCCGCGACGGAAGAGTGGATCGGCGAGGAGATCGACGCACGCCTGGGTAGCACGGCCATCCAGCTCTCTGGGCTCGTCTACAGCCAGGAGCCAGACGGCTCCATGCTGACCGCGCGGCTGAGCGCGGAGGGCCTGCCCATCGATCGAGAGCACCTGAGCTTCTTCCTCGATGAAGAGACGCTGCGAACGGTACTGGACGACCTGCAGGCAAGCGGGACCTTTGACATCCAGGAGGCTGAGCTCAAGCTAAGCGAGCAGCGGGACGGAAGTCGCCAGGTCGAGCTCGACGGTCGGATCCGGGTCGAGGACGCGTTCATCAACCTCGGCGCTCCGATCGAGATCGCGCTCATCGAGTCGATGGACCTGCACCTCAATCACGGCGGCAAGGAGCTGCGGTCCCGAGCCACCATCGAGGGTCTCTTCGGGGCCATTGCAGGGCGGCGCATGGAGAACGCCCGCATGCAGATGACGTACGTGGGCCAGCGGCTCGTGATCGAGGCGTTTGACGGAGGCTTTGAGGGCGGGCGTCTAAGGGCGCTAGGCAGTGACGTGGCGCGGGGCGCCGACCTGTTCGCCATCGACCTCAAGCCGCCGTTCCCCTTCCGTCTAGCCGCCCAGATGAGCGCGGTGGACATCGGGAAGTTCCTCCGCGGCGTGTTTGATTCCAACTTCGCCAACCGCGGCGAGATGGACCTTTCGATGCGCCTGTCGGGCGACTTCGAGCACCTCATCGACATGCGCGGCGGCGGCGAAATCAAGATCAAGAACTCGGCGCTCTGGGCCATCCCCGTGTTCCAGGCACTCTCCCAGCGCCTCGGAATCGACACCACCGTTCTCTTCGAGAAGCTCAACTGCGAGTACACCATCCATGACGGCGTTCTCTCCGTGGACCGAATGCGCGTGGACAGCGATCTGCTATCCCTCGTGGGCCGCGCGACCATGACCTTTGAAGGCGATGTGACAAGCGACCTCGAGGTTCGCTATCGTCTGGTCGACGCGCTCGGTCCGCTGACACGGCTTCTCTATAGGATCCAAAACAGCCTCCTACGCGTGTCCGTGCGAGGCACAATGGACCGACCCACCGTCGTGCTCCGCGGCCTCATCTCACAGTTCTTCGCGCCGAGCGAGGAGCGCGATCGACTTCCACTTCCGGGCTTCAGTGAACGCCCACGGCGCTTCTGATGACTTCCTCCCCACCACGCATGGGCGCCCTCGGGGTCGATCACGGATCCAAGCGCACCGGATTCGCCGCCACCGATCCCTTGCGGCTCATCGTGACTCCGTTAGACGCCCCGGAGGGTGGCGACCCCGCCGCGCTCAAGGAGCTAGCGAAGCTCCTTGACGAACGGGACATCAGTCACCTGGTCGTCGGCTATCCCTTGAACATGGACGGCACCAAGGGCGGCCGCGCCGCCGACGTAGATCGGTTCATCACGAAGGTCGAGGACATCTACCCGGAGCTCGCCATCGTGCGCCAGGACGAGCGGCTCTCGACGAAGGAGGCAGAACAGCGCCTCCGCGAAGCGGGCTACCACGGCAAGGACCGCAAGGTGCGACGGGATCCGTGGAGCGCCATGGTGCTGCTTGAGGACTGGATCCGCGAAGGCGAACCGGACTGAACTGCAGCTGCTGTGCTGGTGCAGCTGCCCCGAGGATTGGCCTAGGCTTCCAGGCTCGCACTTCACCGGTGGATTTCGTCCACGAGCTGGGGAAGAAAACGATGAAGGGAGGCTCGTAGTGTCCCATCCGTCAGCCGACGCCCTGGCGATACCGTGAGGGTGGGTAGGAGGGCCGCATATTAACCGACTGCCTGCCGCTCGGCGCGCTTCTACTGACCGTTGTCGGCTGGGTGACCCGCGAGCAGCAACGCACAGTCGAGTAGCTGATCGAGGAGAACCGTGTCCTCAAAGAACAACTTGGTGGCCGCCGGCTCCGACTCACGAACGATCAGCGCCCGCGTCTGGCTGAAAAGGGCAAGCAACTCGGACGACGGCTCCTGGATCGTGCGGCGAAGATCGTGACGCCTGACACGATCATGCGCTGACGGATAGGTCTTCCAAGCGGGCAGTCGATACGTCGTTCACGATACCTGGGGGACCCATTTCCAGCAGGCACCCTCCCCCACAGCACCCGGCGCGGCGCGCATGGTCGGTTCTACGCTTCAGCGAGGCAACTGCCACCACCTCGACGCGGCGCTGGCAGGCCGCACGTGCCTCATCTTTGAACGACATCCAGCCAGCACCCTTCCCTTCCGAAGAGTGCTGGCTGTTCTCATTCCACCGGACCCCGCGGCCCGCGCGCTGCTCTACCGCTGCGCGCTACTTCCCGAAGACCAGCCGCCCCTGACG
>JBLIHL010000651.1:0-3219 GCA_047635895.1 Paracoccaceae bacterium
GAGACGTTTGGACCAAGCGCGACGACCTGAAGCGCCCCATCGCCGAGATCTACCAAGCATTCCGCGACGTCTCGTCGATGGAAGAGCTGCAAACGCGCGCGCTCATGACCGGCCAAAAGCTGGGCTTCATCGCGAGCTCAGACCACCTGGCGACGTCAAGCTCCTACGCATGCGTCTGGAACCCAGGCACAGCGGAGGAGCCGGCCAGCCGAGAGTCCCTCTTCCGCTCGCTGCAGGCGCGCCGCTGCTACGGCGCAACGGCCCGCATCGACCTGCGCGTCACCGCGACCGCTGCGCAGACGACCAGCCAGACGTTCTGGATGGGCGAGGATCTGCCCGACGCGGCCAGCTTCCAGATCCAAGTGAGCGGCACGGGCTCTGGGCCGGTGGAGCGCATCGAATACTGGTCGGGCGGAGAGCTCGTCCATTCCACGAACGCAGAACGCGTGGCAGCCTTCGGGGACGAGTTCACGTGGAGCCCAGCGGCCGACTCCCAGCAGTACCTCTTCGTGCGCATCGTCCAGGCGGACGGGGAGCAGGCGTGGTCTTCCCCCTTCTTCGTCCGATGGGAAACGAAGACCACCGGGACGAAGTAGGGCTAAGGCAGCCGGCGGCCGCGTCACCCTGCCGAACCTCAATGCGCCGAACGTCTTTGCTGCATGATATGCAACGGCACCTACTGCGCCTGCCGCCCTTGACATTGGAGAAGCCGTGAACGATCACATCGAGCGCGCCTTCTTGCGCGAGCTTGATGAGATCACCGTTAACAACGCTCATGGCCGTTGCTGGCACTCAAACCCTAAGCGGTTGCGGCCAGCGCGCGGGCCGAAGCATCAGCGCCAGAGGCCTCCTTGCACCTTCACCTCTCGGCCTTTGACCACAAACTCCAGCATGTTCTCACCCTCCCCGTCCGCGCGCTCGCTTCGACACCACTCGATCTCTTGGCTAGCCTCCGCGATCCTGGAGACTCGTCCACTCGAAGTGATCAGGTAGTCGGGGGTGTCATGGAGTGGCATGAGCTCGCTCGGGTCATAGCCGGTAGCAAAAGTCAAAATAGATCGCCCCACGGGGTCGACGACCCTCACCTCGCCGAGGCCCATCACCAATCGCTCGCTCGGCGTCCAGAACACGTCGAACACCTCGTTGGCTCGGCCACCAAGCGGGGCACCGATCCAGCGAGTGTCGAGGCTCTCGCCGTCGAGGATCACGGGGTTGACGCCTGGTCCCAGACTGACGCCGAGAAGGCGTCCGCTCGGGGACCAACAGACGTGACTCACGAGCGGGCTCACCTCCGGGAGCATCAGCGTCTCCTCGAGACCGCGTTGCTTGCGGACGGAGCCATCCTCTGCGTCGAGAACCCAGACCCGGTGATCTTTGCCACCGACGGCGACGCGAGCGCCGTCAGGGCTGAAGTGCACGTCAGTCCAGGCGCCCGGAAGCTCGATCACCTTCAGGTCTTCGCCCGGCCAGCCCAGGAGCACTCTGTCCTCGTAGACGGCTGCGAGGCGGCGTTTCGTCGGGTGCATGTCCAGGCTGTGCGCGTCGGGGCCGGTCCATTCCAACTCGCCCGCACGTGTCCAGACCTGGAGGGAAGAAGAGGACTCGGTGACCAGGTGGTTTCCGTCCGGCGTCCATTCAACACGGGGCGCACTGCGCCAGTTCCGTGGCTCCGGGACGATCACGACCTCTGGGACTTTCCCGTAGCCAGGGTACGTGTCCTCCACATCCTCGTATGGCCGAGGCGGACACTTGATCCTCCAGAGCGCCACTCGCCCAGCGGTGTCGGATGCGGCCACGAATTCGCCGGTCGGATCAATGGCGAGGCGACTGACCCCCGCCGGATGCCTGGCGAACACCTCGGTGGTGGTGCCCGAATCGGGGTCAATCGCGACGATCAGGCCATCGGAGCGACCAATCAGAGGGGTTTGATCCAGAAGACTCCCCAGGCACCACGCACTGACCGTGGGTGGCTTGGGAGATCTGCTCCGCCGGCGCTGCGCTGCCGCCAGAGGAAGGGTCAGTACGACCCAGGTCATGACCAGAGCGAAGGCTCGGACGTGGGGCGCCCTGGCAAGGATGGAACGAGAGGGTGCGATCATGTCGTGATGGTCGAGGGTATTGGGGCTCCGCGGGCCATTAGGCCGCCCCACCCTCTCATCACGACGCAGCAGGAGAATCGGCGACGCAGCGCAGCGATTCAGGCAGCGTGCTACGCGGATTCAGCTATGCGCGACACGCACGCTCCTAGAAGTCGTTCCAGAGCGTCTGGTTCGTCACTTCGTGGTGGTACTGCACCTCGGCGACCTTCACGCGCGCCCCGAGGGCCTTGGGGCAGCGGTCCGCGGAGTCCGACTTCAGCTCGGCGAATCGGTCGCGCACCTTCTCGCCAAACAGCTCCTTGGTCCACGCGCTGGCCTTGAAGATACGGATGGCGTCGTGGACGTTGCTGGGGAGGTAGCGCGTACGCGGCCGCTTCGACTCGTCCTTCGGATCGGCAGGCGGGCCTTCGAGCCCCGTACGGAAGATGGCGTACAGGGTCTGGTAGATGTTGGCATCCGGGCCAACCGAGCGGACCTCGACTCGGGCACTGCGCTCATTGCCGAGCGGGATACGGATCATGGAGCCACGGTCGATCGGCGACACCTTGATCTGGTTCGGCGCCTCGAACTGTGGGTCGAGTCGACGGTAGGAATTGACGCTCGCGTTCATGACGAGGCAGATGTCAGACGCACTGCTCAGGATGCGATCGATGAAGTCACGCGCGACGTCGGAGACGTTGTCCTCGCCGTCCTTGTCGAAGAAGATGTTCTTGCCCTTCTTAGAGATGGAGAGGTTGGTGTGCGCACCACTGCCGTTGACGCCAACCACAGGCTTGGGCAGGAACGACGCCGTCATGTCCATGCGCGCCGCCACCTGGCGGCAAAGCAGCTTGTAGAGCTGGTACTGATCCGCCGCGATGAGGGCCTCGGAGTACTCAAAGTTCATCTCGAACTGACTCGGCGCCACCTCGGGGTGGTCCTTCTCATTCGCGAAGCCCATCGCTCGCTGCGCCTCGGCTGCCGCGTCCATGAACAGGCGCAGCGGGTCGCTCGGCAGAGAGTGATAGTAGCCGCCGATAGAGACGTACTCGAAGCCCTGAGCGTCACTCAGCCGGCGCTCAGCGTCGCGGCCCTTGAACAGAAAGCCCTCGATCTCGTTGGCCGCGAAGCACGTGAAGCC
>JBLIHL010000652.1:0-3218 GCA_047635895.1 Paracoccaceae bacterium
AGCGTTGGCGAGACCACCTTGGCGACGGAGGCGCGATCCGCATGGTCCAGGAGCCGCTTCACGGCAGGTAGCACGCGAGCAGGGATCCATGTGGCCAGTTCGCTCAGGTCCGCTGCTGTTTGCGGAAACTCACTGGGCGCGGCTGCGCCGGAGACAGCGAGGCCCTTCTTTGCGCGCAGCCAGAGCCGCGCGAACCTGATGAGTTCGTGTGGTTCGATACCCGCGGCGGCCGCCTGCCGAAGCTCCCCGTGGAGGCAAGCTTGGTCCGTGGCTCGACGTAGCGCGCGAACGCCCGCGTCGTCGCGCTCGTCGATTGCTTGCCATACCTTCCAGTACGCGGCGTCGCCGATCGTGTCCACGAGCGGCCGATCGGGAGACTGGTGGGAGAGCCGCTGCGGCGGGTCGCAGGGCACCGGTGCATGGACCTCACGACGGCAGGCGAAGCGAGCGCCCACGGTGGCTACATCCCAAGTGCAGAGATTGTCGCTTGCTCGAAGCATGTCCGCGAGCCGACGCGGGGCAGTGACCTCAATCGCCAGCCCCTCGAACGCGCCCGAAAAGCGCCAATCGTTGACTTGGCGCTCCAGCCAGGCCTCCGAGGACTCAGGCCCGCAGAGCTCCAGCGTGGCGTCGAGGATGGTGTCGGCCTGGCTCCAGGGAACCTCGTCTCCACGCCATTCGAACTCGAGGACCGTCTCGGTGAGGAAGTGAGCGGCCAGAAGCCGGCGGTGAGGGGCTAGAGCGCGTCCTGCCGGAGACACCAGGCGTTCCGCCAGTCCCTCGAGCAGCGCAGTGCGGCGGCGTTCACCAAGGGAGTGGAGCGTGCGTGCTGCTGACTGGACGAATTCAGACCGCGGTGCGGGAACCCGGGTCCCTGAGTCTGGGAGTTGGTCCAGGCAGCGCTGGATCATCTGGACGGTTTCTGGCGCGCAGTCCCGGAGCGCGGCGCGTGCCTGGCCCGCGAGATGCGCGATAGCCGTAGTGCGGGGAAGGGACTGGAGGAGCGCCTCTGCGCGGGCTGCCACCAAAGAGGCAAGGTCGCGAAGCGTCCTGGTCGATCGGGGGCTCTTCGCGCGGAGTGATTCGAGGACCTCGGCTTCTTGTCGGCATTCGGCGACGCTGGCCCACCAGGCCTGCCACTCACCGAGCTGGATGGCGGAGAGGGAGCCCAGAGTCAGGTCGCGGACTCTCTCATCTGGGTCTGCAAGCAGAAAATCCACCAGCGTCTTACCGAGCGTGGGGGCGTCGTCGGGGATGCACAGGAAGCTGGCGCCGGGGGCGCCAGGGGGAGGGCCCTTCTTCGTTGCGCCGAGCGCTTTGAGCGCCTGAATCACCGGACCTTCCGCCCGCGTGGGGGTGCCCATGCAGCGTGGGTGCTCGAGAATAGCTAGCGCGGGCCCCAGTCGCTCCGGGTCCGTGGCCTGGGCGATCACTTCCACCGCGAGGCGGACCGAGTGATTCCGGCCGACGGCCTCTTCCACGCGGGCGAGCGCAGTCCTCCAGGGGCCCAGGAGAGTGCTGGCGCGCTCGGCGAGGTCTGGGTCAGCTGCGGCCATCCATTGAAGCTCGGCGCGCGCGATCGGTTGGGGGCCAGAACCGCTGGGCTGGAGAATCGCCTCCCCGTCGTGGACGGCCCGCTGGAGGTGCCGGAGGCGTGATTCGACCGCCTTGGACCAGACTCCCACGTCTCCGACCACTCGCTCGAGGGCCCGGGGGAACTTCCGATGGGCTCCTCGCAGGGTGTAGAACGAGGTCCGGAGCAGCTCGCGATCGAGGGTGACATCACGCCAGCCTCCGGCGGCGGTGGGGACCCGCCATGGGATCCTTCGATCCTCCGAAGGACCGCCAGAACCGGAGCTGGCGAGCGTGACAGAGGGTCCCACCGGGTAGCCGTTGAGCCACCCGAGTCCATCCTCCAGATACACCTTGGCCGCTCGCTTTGCCTGGAGGGTCTTGCCGCGCCCTGGCGTTTTCGAGCGCTTTCGGGCTTTCGGTTCTTCGTCTTCGTACGCCAAAAGAGGTTGCTTTACGGCTGTTTTCGCCCTGTTCGTGACTGTTTCCCGGCTCCGATGGGTGCATCAGAGGTCCTCAAGGCGTACAACACTCCCGCCGAAAGGCAATCTGGAGCTCCCCGTAGGTGGCGTTCCAGCGGCGGACGTATTGATTACGGACGTTGTCGAGCTGACCCAGGTCGGTTCTCAGGTCGAATCCGTCGACTGAAATAGCCTAACGCCCGCGGGGGTGCACCCCGCTCGTCTTTTCCATTGGCCCCGTTCCAGAGACTGCCGCCAGGCCACCCGCGCTATTCATCATTCCACTCCGTGCCATCGCGCGTGAGTTAGCGCCCGCCTGCAGGTGGAGAGCCGCCGCCCGATACTTCGGGACCCGTGCGTGCCCCACCCGGACTCCCGGCCGGACTTTTTGTCCAATCGCCGCATGGGAGACCAGCGTCCCTCGAACATAGAAACCCCACTCCTTCCCCATGGCCGTCGCTTCACGCCGCGTCCGCAAGTACGAACTCGATCCTGCTGAGCTAGAGCGGAGGGTAGCCGAACAATTCGGTGACAAGTCCCTCGAAGATCTCGCTGAAAGCCTGAACGAGTCGATCGTCGATATCCGCCCCGGCCAGATCGTCATGGCCAAGGTTGACTCCGTGGACGAGCGCACCGGCCTCGTCATCATGGACGTTGGCGGTAAGGCGGAAGGCCAGATCTCGCTCAACGAGTTCGGGGACGAGCTTCCGGCCACGGGAGACACCTTCGAGGTTTACTTCGAAGGTCTGGACGAGAACGACATGTCGGTGCTTTCGAAGCGCCGCGCAGATCGTCTTCGCGCCTGGGAGCACGTCAGCCAGAAGTACGACGAAGGCGACGAAGTGCAGGGCATTGTCCAGCGCAAGATCAAGGGTGGACTGCTCGTGGACGTCGAAGGCGTCAACGTCTTCCTTCCGGCCAGCCAGGTCGCTCTGCGCCGTACGCACGACATCTCCGACTTCATCGACGAGCCGGTGCGTGCGCGCATCATCAAGATCGATGCGGAGCGCATGAACATTGTCGTTTCCAGGCGGAAGCTGCTCGAAGAAGAGCGTCAGAAGCAGAAGGAAACGCTCCTCAAGGACATCCAGGAAGGCCAGATCCGCATGGGTACGGTCAAGAACATCGCCGACTTCGGCGTGTTCGTGGACCTTGGCGGCATCGACGGCCTGCTCCACATCACGG
>JBLIHL010000653.1:0-3211 GCA_047635895.1 Paracoccaceae bacterium
GTACACAGCTCATGATGGGCGAGGTTCGCTGAAGGCACGCATCCCCAATCAGGGGCGCGGCCGATCGGCAGCCCAGACCGGTCGCTCCGGCGGCGTAAACGCGTCCATCCTCGTCAGCAGCGTTTCGAGGTCCGGGTCCACGATGACCAGCTCGCGGTGCTGTGGCCTGATAAAGCCCTCGCGGGCGGCGAGGTCGAGATGCTGGACCACGTGCGTGTAATAGCCGTCGAGGTCGAGGACACCGACAGGACAGTTGTGGATGGCTAACTGGAGCCACGTGAGGACCTCGAAGAACTCTTCGAGCGTCCCGTGTCCGCCGGGCAGAACCAGGAAGCCGGTCGACAGCTCCATCATGCGCGCCTTGCGCTCGTGAAGCGTGTCCACGATCTCCAGGCTAGTCAGTCCCTCATGCGCGACTTCCATCTTCTGGAGCCCGTAGGGAAGGACTCCGTGAACCTCGCCCCCTGCCTCGAGGGCGGCGTCGGCGAGCGCTCCCATAAGCCCGCGGTTGGCTCCGCCATAGACCACGCCCTCGCCGCGTCGGGCGATCAGCCTGCCCGTCGCGCGGGCGATCTCGAGGTAGCGGGGGTGGGCGCCGTCGCTGCTTCCGCAGAAGACGCAGATCCGGCGTGGCTGGACCTCGGCTGGAGAGTGGTCGGAGGTGCTGGAAGAGGGCGTCTGGGGAGTCATCTGCTCAACTTACCTTCAGTCGTCTCAAGAGTGACCTCTTCGGTACCCGATCCGTGAGGTAGCCACCAAGAACATGCCATCACGTCCATTCATCATCACCGGCTCGGCCCGCTCCGAACTCGCCTTTACTTCCAGGGTCTACACGGCCCTCGGTGTTCCTTGCGGACATGAAGACGTGTTCCACACGGCGGCGTTTGAACGAGGCGGAACACTTTTCTGGCCTCCCAGTCTGGCGGGCGATGCCACGTGGTTCGCCGCCCCCGTGATTGGCAAGCTTCCGGCTTCGAGCGTGGTGATTCATCAGGTTCGCAATCCGCTGGCGACGATCCACGATCTGTATTCGAGCCGCTTCTTTGAGCGTGAGTCGGCGAGCCGCGATTTCGTCCAAGACTTCCTGCCCGAGACGCGTCTCGGCGGGCCCCTCGCGCGCTGCATGCGTTTCTGGCTCGAATGGCACCAGATGATCGAAGGTGCCGCCGACTACGAAGACCTGATCTACCGGCGCTACCGAGTCGAGCATTTTGACGAGTACCGCGCCTGTGAACAGCTGGCACTTCTCGGGGTCCAGCAAGACGCTGGCAAGGCCCGCAGAGCGATCGAGGGACTCGGGGGCGTTCCCGTACGGAGCCAGTCCCCGCTCACCTGGGACGATCTGCCGGATACGCGTCTCGCCCGGGATGTGAAAGAGGCAGCGGCCCGCTACGGCTACGTGGTGTCGGACAGCGGCGCGATTCAGTCCCCGTCCTGGCCCGCCTGACATCTACGTCGCGGCAGGTGCCGGTGACCCGGTGACCCGGTGGCTCAGCGGCTCAGCGGAGTTGTGCCAGAGAGCACCGTCTCGTGCGCGCTACTCAACGTGGCGCGAGTCGCCGCCGGTCGTCTCCGCGATCCTGTCGAGCTGGGCTTGGTGCCCGTCCTTGTCGGTGTAGGCGATCGAGTGCACGACGACCGGATGGAAGCGGATCAGCTCGGCCAGGTGATAGTTGAGATGCTCGGTGTGAACGACCCAGCCCACGTCGGGTTCACCGGACGACAGGAGGTAGATCGTGTCGTAGCGCCCGTCGGTGATCGTGGTGAACAATGCGTTCCAGATGTCCTTACGCCCGTACGCGCGTGCGTCTTCGACGAACGCGAGCGCCTTCTTGTTGTTGCGCTTCGAGAGCTCCAGCGGCTTCTTGGGCGAAAGCGCTTCAATGTCCTCAGCGTACAGAAACACGTTGAAGGTGAAGGGCGGCTTGATGGCCTCGAACGCCTGCGCCATCTCGTCGCGTGCGACGTCGATGCGCTTCTCCTGGCGCTTCTCGAGCTCTCGATCCATCCACGACGAGACGTCCATGAGGAAAGCGACGTTGCTGCTATCGACCCGAACTCCGTTGTAGGTGGCCGCGCTCTTGTCCTCTTCACGCTTTCGACGCTTGCCCCTCTTCTTCGGGAACTCGAACGTCGCGCGGTTGTCCTTCCACCAGCTAGCCCACTGATCAGCGCGCGAGTACTTGAGGTCGGTCAGCCTGGTCAGCATGTCGACGGCCTCCAGCGAGATGCGGCTGCGGGCCGCCGTGGCGGCTACCACCAGCGCATCTACGGACGTCTTCGTCGCGATGTCGCCGAGGTTGCGCACGCCCTGGAGAGCGGGGCGCCAGTCCTCATGCCCGACGGCTGTGACGGAGAGCGCCTCGCAGCGCTCGGGTAGAAGCGCGGGAACCATCGACAGCAGCGCGCACTGAACGCTCGGATCCTTGTCCTTCTCAATTGCACTGAGGAACAGCTCGCGGTGATCTTCCAGCTTGATCTGCGCGAGCGATCCGATGGCGTTGCCACGCGTGCGCGGATCCTTCGACTTTCTGAGCTTGAGCAGCCCTTTCACCGCGGGCTCATACTTCAGGCGGCCGAGGGCGCGCGCGGTCGCCCGCTTGACTGCATCGTCGCGATCGCGGAGTGCATCGACGAGCACTTCGCCAAACTGGTCATCACCGTAGAGTCCGAGTAGATCAGCACACCATTCGCGGACCATCTCGGAGTCCGAGTCTTCGAGGAACATCGCCACCACTGCGCGACCCTCATCCGTCTTCACCTTGACCAGCGAGTCCCAGGCGATGTCGCGGTAGTGGGGGGCGGGGAGGCCGCGACTCGATTCCAGGCTGAGGAGGACCAGCAGAAGCTCGACGGCCAAGGGGCCTCCGTTCACGGCGCACGCACGGGCGCCCGTGTACACAGGCGCCTCCTCGCTGTTGTCGAGGAAGCTCTGCTGTTCCTTCAGCCACTCCTTCGTCTGGCCGGTGGAGAGAGGCATCAGTGCCATGAGTGCCAGGCCCAGGGTCGCGACGCGGCGCGTGGAGAGCTGAAGCACGGAGCTGGGAGTTTGCATGGTGGCAGGGGGGGGCAGCGATGGTGGGAGAGCGAGTCTGGGAGGATGCACGGGGCGGCGCCATTCTCGCAAGGACCAAGCCCCTCCTTCAGCGGCGCTGTGGTGCGGGGTGTTCGGGCACGGTAAGGGCTTCGGCGGCCGTCAAGCCGCCGTCCT
>JBLIHL010000654.1:0-3208 GCA_047635895.1 Paracoccaceae bacterium
GGCCCGTGGTGGGGCCCGTGGTGGGGCCCGCGGATGGTGCAGAGCCCTGGCGCCTCACGATCAGCGTGGCGGCAGCCCCGGTGAACCTCAGGGCTGCGGAGAATGGCTCGGGATCCAAGGTGGTCGTCCCTGACCTCAGCGCCGTTCGACTGGTGGGGCTTGAGCCGCTGGTGCGCGAAGCGGCCCAGATGGGTGCGCCCGCAGCTGAGGGAGGGCCAGCAAGGGATCCGCTCAGTACGCTTCTGACTTTCTTCCATGGCCCCCTCCACGAGGGGGAAACCTGTGATCTCGTGTTCTGGGGCAAGGCGCCAGAGGGATCCGTTCGCGCCGTGATACCCGGGGTGGGGGAGGTTGAGCTGCGAGCCCAATCCCGCTCCGCCGATAGCTCAACCGCCTCCATCGCGAGTCTTGACGGCCGACAGGGCACGCACGGGGGTGGGAAATGATCTCCTTCATGATGGCGCTCCCGATGGCATGCGGGGTGATGCTCATGCCTTCGCGGGCGCAGGAGTCGGCCGTGGAACAGGAAGCTGCTGCGGCCTCTGTGCCATCTGAGGGCAAGGCTCTCCCCGCTGCGGAGACGCTGGTGGGAGCCCCGGCGACCACGGAGCGGGAGCGCAAGCTCCTGGCACGGATCCGGGAACTGGAGTCGGAGCTGCGCGAGGCCCAGGCCAGCAGCCTGCGGAGGCAGCAGGAGTGGATCGAGTACACGCGCGTGCTGCAGAGCTTCTCCAAGCGGATACCCGAGCCGCCGCCCTTCGTCGTCGAGGCACTCAAGCCGGTGCCGGATCCCGTGGAGGAGCACCGCGTCAGAGAAGAGGTGCAGCTCCGTGAGCGCTCGGAGGAGATCAGGGGCTCACTGCGTTCGTTCCTGATGGCGGAGGGCGTGCGAAACGTCGACTTCCTCGAGATGGGCCGTCCGGTGCGGATCGATGGCCGAGCCGGAACGGGGCCGGTGATCGGTCGCTTGCTGGACGATCGCGGTCGCATGGTGGGGATGGTCAAGGCCAACCGGATGCGGCTGGAGCCCAGCCGCTCCGGGCGCACGGTCACGATCGTGATGGAGGATGGCTACGAATCTCGGCAGGGGATCAAGCGGCCCTTCGAGGGGGGCGTTCGTCGGCTCTTCCTCGGGTCGGTGAATCCGGAGCCGTGGATCGAGGCATTCCCCGAACTGATCGATGACGCTGATCGAGCGCCGGTCATCGATGATGGGCTCTGGGACCTTGTTTCCGTGCGAGCGCGCCTGTCGCGCCTTTTGGCGACCAGCTCCCGGTCCGGAGGAGCGGCCTGGCGCCTGGCCGGGATCGGTGGAATCCGCGAGGGGCAGCTGCGCGACGTTCAGTTCGCTGAGTTCGATGCCGTGACCGGGAAGGTCACTCGACGGGTGTTCGCTGATAGTGGCCGGATCCGGACCCTGGACGGCGGCGGGATTGAAATCTCCCTCAGGGACGGGACGGTCAGGCGCGGGGATCGGGCGGCGCCCTTCCTCGATGGGCGCTTTCGGCTGATGCTTCCCTTCGCGAAGGCGGATGAGTGGCGGGCCTCGGAGCTTCCAGGGCTGAGCCCGCCGCGGCTGAACCCAGCCGCGCCTGCCGCGGAATCCGCCGGGAATCCGACCGCGCCCGCTGAAGTCACCGGGCCGAAGAAGTAGCTTCTTCGGCGTGAGCCTCTTCGACGATCTCCCGCGCAGGCCGCGCGGCGGCCGCGGCCGTCCCGTGCGTCCAACTCCGCCCCAGGCACCCGGTTCGAGCCACGACCCCAGGAATGAGTCCGGTGTCGATCCCAGGGTCGATTCCAGGGCCGATTCTGGGGTTGATTCTGGGGGGGACAACCCTCCCCAAGCTGCGGGGGGCGGTCCAGTTCCTGAATCGGTCGGCCAGCTCACGGGAAGGATCGATGCGGCGCTCAAGCGCTTCGGTCGCGTGGCAGTCGAGGGCGAGATCAGCCGCCCGAAGACGGTCGCCTCGGGCCATGTGTTCTTCACGCTCAAGGACTCCCGCGCGGCGATCGACGCCAAAATCTGGCGCGGACAGCTTCAGAAGGCCCTGGCCCCCGGCATGAAGCTCGAGGACGGCGCCCGCGTCGTCTGCCACGGCATCCTTGACGTCTACGCTCCCTACGGCAAGCACAGCCTGATCGTCGACCGCGTCGAGGTCCGCGGCATCGGTGCGCTGCTGGCCGACCTCGAGCGGCTCAAGGTTCAGCTTCGCGAGGAGGGGCTCTTCGATCGTCGCCGACCGCTCCCTCGCTTTCCCGGGATCGTCGGGGTGGTCACCAGCCGTGACGCCGACGCGTGGCGAGACTTCCTGCGCACAAGATCCCTGCGCTGGCCTGGCTACCCGGTGCGTTTCGCCCACAGTCGGGTTCAGGGGAAGACGGCCGCGAACGAGATTGCCCGCGCCATTCAAGCGCTCGATCGAAGCGGCGTGGACGTGATCGTTGTCTGCCGCGGAGGCGGAGCGATCGAGGACCTTTGGTGCTTCAACGAAGAGGTCGTGGCGCGCGCGATCTTCGCGGCGAGTGTCCCTGTGGTGACCGGCGTCGGGCACGAAACGGACACGACGCTGGCGGACTTTGTCGCCGATCACCGCGCCCACACTCCGACGGACGCCGCGCAAACCGTACTCCCGGATCAGCGCACGATCCGCGACGCGATCGATCGCCAGAGCGCGTATCTCGGCGACGTGATGGAGCGACGACTTGCACATCTTGAGGATCGGCTCGGGCGCCTGGCGCGCTCCAGGGTCCTGACGTCGCCTGAGACTCTGGTTCAGGAACGTTCCCAGAGGCTCGATGGCGTGGGGCGGCGCGCGCGCGCGGCCCTGGACGCCCGCGTGGCGGCGGCGGCGACCGGTCTCGAACGGCTCGGCTCCAGGCTCGAGCGCCAGAGCCCGCTGGCCCGCCTAGCTCGGGATGAGGAGCGATTAGGATCACTCCAGGGCCGGCTCCATGGCGTGGTGGATCGCCGAATGGAAGTGGCGGGCGAGCGTCTCCAGCGCGCGGCTGCGGCCCAGGTCACGGCGATGGATCGAATTATCGAGCGCGCGACGCGTCGACTTGAGCCGGCGGCTCGAACGCTGGCCGCCGTGTCGCCGCTCGCCGTGCTCGCAAGGGGCTACTCCATCACGCAGACGGCGGAGGGCGAGGTGGTGACCAACCCAGCCTCTATCACCGAAGGAACGAAGCTGACCACAATCCTGCGCGG
>JBLIHL010000655.1:0-3189 GCA_047635895.1 Paracoccaceae bacterium
CGGGCTCGTGGAGGACTCCGTGGGCACCGTCGACGGCGCAGCGCCTGTAGTCGATGGTGCCGATGAGGCAGGGCTGCCCGTCGCCGTAGAAGGCGCCGAAACGGAGATTCTCGACGCTGAGCTCCCCGACGCTGAGCCACCCGACGCTGAGCTCGCCGATATAGAGCTCGCCGATGCAGAGCTCGCCGATGCAGAGCTCGAGGCCGAGCAAGAAAAAGAGGTCCAGGACGAGGTCAAGGCGCAGAGTGGCTCGGAGGTCCGCCGCGCGATCGACACCGTGCTCGGCTTCGTTCAGAAGACCGATGTCTCGCGCCTCGGAGTCCTCGGTCTGTTGATCGTGGTCTGGACAGTGATCCAGCTCCTTGGCGCCATCGAGAGATCCTTCAACGACATCTGGGGGGTGACCAAGTCGCGGACGCTTCCTCGCAAGCTGGCCGACTACCTTTCGACCATCGTGCTCGTGCCGCTTCTATTGGTCACGGGGACGGGCGTCCTGAGCCTCGCGCGCAGCGGCTGGCTCAACGAGTACACCGGCCGCGGCGACAGCCCCATCTTCGCGCTCTTTAGCTCACTCGCCGTCATCTGGATCGGCTTTGGGTTCGCCTATATCCTGATGCCCAACACGCGCACGCGCGTCACCTCGGCACTGGTGGGCGGCGTCGTCGGCGGAACCATGTGGCAGCTGTTTCAGTTCGCTCACCTGAAGCTCCAGGTTGGCGTCGCTAATTACAACGCGATCTACTCGACCTTCGCGGCGCTTCCGATCTTCCTGTTCTGGGTGCACTCATCCTGGATGACGGTCCTGCTTGGGGCCGAGGCAGCCGCCGCGCACCAGAACCAGGCGCGGCACGGTCAGCTCGTTCGGAGCCGCGACTACGACCTCGCGCTCAAGGAGACGGTCGCTCTGCGGCTTGCAGTGCGCGTGACGCGCGGCTTCCTGAAGGGAGGGCCACCCCACTCCCTGGACGACCTCGCGGACGAGCTCAACTGCCCAGACCGAACGCTGAAAGAGGTGGTGCGCCTGCTAGAGCGCGCCCGAATCCTGGCGACGGTGGAAGAGTCATCCGAGGACCCAGCGGTGATCCTCGCGTCCGACCCAGGTCTGATTCGGATGCAGGACGTTTTCGACGCTTTGAAGGGAGACGCGCTCGACTCGGACGATCTCGAGGCCCTCACGGCCTTCGATGGCGACGATCGCGATCTCGGAGGTGCCTTCATGCGCTTCAGGAAGATGCAGGAGGCCTCGTCGGACAATGTGACGCTGCGCTCCCTCGCGGCGGATGGTCGCGGTGAGACCGCCTGAGCGCTGGCCCCTAAAGCTGGCCCCTAAAGGTGGTCCTGAGGCTCGTCTTGAGGCTGGCGCCTGAGGCAGGCCCCTGTTCGGACTCGTGAAGGAGAAATCATCCGTTCGGTGGTCCATTTTCAGATCCGTGAGCCATAAATTCCGGCCGTGTTAGACGTTGTCTGCGCGCCGTATTGCCCGACTCTCCGGTCAGGACCGCCATGTTAGTGATTGCTTCTATCTGCGCGCTGGCGCAGCAACCCATCGCGCTCGAGCGAATCGTGACCCCTGCGGCCGGGCTCGTGCAGCCCGTTGATATCCAGTCTCGACCGGGGGACCTTCGTTTCTTCGTGGCCGAGCGCCGGGGACTCGTTCGGATCGTGACCGGCGGCGTGCCGCTTACGGTCCCGTTTGCTGACATGACTTCGGAGGTCGCGGTGAACGGCGAAACCGGCCTGCGGGCCTTCGCCTTCGCGCCGGATCACCTGGTAACTGGCCACGTGTTCCTCTGGTATGACGAGGCCAACGGCACCGCGGGTGTGGATGGCGTACTCGTCAGAATGACGACGTTCGAGGGCGATGCAGATCGCCTGGATCCGGCCTCGCGTGAGGAGATCCTCCGCGTGCCCCAGGACGGCCGCAGCCACGGCGGCGGCCGCATCGGATTCGATCCAGAGGGTCGGCTTCTGCTCGGCATCGGGGACGGCCACCCCGGCGGCGATCCGATGTGTCGCGCCCAGGATCGCTCGAACCTGCTGGGCTCCATGATCCGCATCGACGTCTCCGGAGATCTGCCCTACACGATCCCCGCCGACAACCCCTTCATCGGCGTCGCGAACGTGCGCCCAGAGATCCTCCACTACGGCCTGCGGCACCCGTGGAAGTGGTGCGTGGATGGCTCGAACGGCGATCTCTGGATTGGCGACGTGGGGGAGGTCCAGCGCGAGGAAATCGACCACGTCCCAGGTGGCGGCGCAGGGCTGAACTTTGGCTGGCCCGCCATCGAGGGGAGCGAGTGCTTCAGCGGCCAGGGGTGCACGGTTCACCCGCCGTGCAACGAGCCGACCTTCACGCCTCCCGTGTTCGAATACGATCACGGTTTGGGCTGCTCGGTCACCGCTGGCTACGTGGCGGAGAACACGAGCGTGCTTGAGCTCAACGGCGCCTTCATCTTTACGGACTTCTGCTCGCACCGTATCTGGTCCGCGCGCTCCGACGGCGCGGGCTCGGTGAACGTCATCGAGCACGGGGTCACCGTCTACCCGGGGAACGCCAACTTGGTGCTGCCAACAACGTTCGGCGTCGACGGCGAAGGAGAGCTGCTGGTGGCGGATTACGTGGACGGCGAAATCTACCGCGTCGCGCCCGCAGAGTCGTTCTTCGACATTTGCGAGGGGATGCCGAACGTGGCGGGGGACGGCGCCGGAATGACGACGGCTGGAACGACGAGTCTGAGCCGCAACAACCTGAGGCTGGACATCGCGGGGACGGCGCCCTACACGCTCGGCGTGCTGTTCTACGGGCCGGAAGCTACGTCCGTGCCCGTGGGTAACGGCGTCCGCTGCGTCGGTGGGGGCGGACTGTCCATTTTTCGCGCTGGGGTCCGGGTCGCGAACGGCAGCGGCACAATGTCGTTCGAGCTGGACCTCAACTCCGGACCCTTCATGGCCGGCATGAGCCAGGTCCAGGCCGGATCGACCTGGATATTCCAGACGTGGTACCGGGACATCGGCGGCCCGCTCGGGGCGTCGACCAACTTCTCAGCGGCCGTGGCGGCAAGGTTCCGTCCGTGAGCCTAGCCCGGACTATTCACGAGATGAAACCACGAGTGGGCCCAAACGGCGCTGTGGCGGCGTTAGACGAAGGCCTTCGGCCTCCGCCCGCTTCGCGGGTTCGCTCACAGGGTG
>JBLIHL010000656.1:0-3184 GCA_047635895.1 Paracoccaceae bacterium
CCTTCTCGAGGTCGTGCAACGTGAACCGCACGCGCGTCGGACGCGCGTGCGGACAGGTTTGATCGGTTCCTGCCGCGCGCGCGCGCTCCAACAGAGCGCGGATCGAAGACTGGTCCAGCTCGTCGCCGGCCATGATGGAAGAACGACAGGAGGCACGGTGCAGGACTTCCTCCAGCACGTCCTCTGCGTCCGGCGCCTTGCCGGTTCGAGCAATGACCTCGACGATGTCCTGGATGATCGCCTCGGGCTTCGGACGACGAATCCGAACGGGAAGTCCGTGTACAGCCACCGTCTTGTCACCGAAGGCCTCAATCTCGATGCCGATGCGCGCGAGTGATTCCTTGTGGATCATGATGAGTTCGAGGTCAGCTGCCGACAGCTCCACGAGCTCCGGCGTCAAGAGCCGCTGCACCTCGACCTTGCCTGCGTCCACTTCGCGCCGCAGCTCCTCGAACGTGAGGCGCTCGTGGAGCGCGTGCTGGTCGACGATCTCGAAGCCGTCGGGCAGCACCCGGATCAGATAGGTCTTGTCGACCTGGAGATAGGGCCCGCGCAGGTCGTCGACGGCGTCCCAGCCGGCGACCATACCACCTGACTCGCCGCCCACCGTCGCCGACGAGCCGTCACCGGCCGGAGCCACGTCACGGACCTCGAACGTACCACCGCCTGTCCGGCCAGCTTCACGCTGACCGTAGGGTGACACCAAGCCGCCGCCAGCCCCGCCTCCGCTACCCCCTTCCTGTCCCCGAGGAAACAGGCCGCCCATGCCGCCGCCGCTGGGGGCCGCAGAGAATCCTGATGCGCCCGCCGGCCCCCCCGAGAGAGGCCCGGGATCGGGTAGCGTCTCGCGCTGCTGCAGGGTCTGAGCATCCCTCCGACGCATGCTCTCCAGCATGGTGTCGCCGGGCGTGGCCATGTCCGTTCGAAGGACGGCCTCCTTCAGCGCATTGACGAGGAATCCGAATAGGGAACGCTCGTCGCGTAGCCGGACTTCGCTCTTCGCGGGGTGGACGTTGACGTCAACGGTCTCCGGATCGAGCGAGAGGTGCAGGAAGGCGACCGGGCGCGGACCGTCCACCAGCACGCCGCGGTACGCGTCCTTGAGCACCCGAGTCAGCACCTTGTCATTGAGCGGGCGACCGTTGAGGAACCAGATCTGCCGCTGGGCGTCGCGGCGCGCAAAGCGCGGCGGCGCCACGAAGCCCCAGACGCGCGTCTTGCCGTTCGCCTTGTCGATGGGTTCAAGGTTGGAGGCAAGCTCGTCCCCGAAGATCCGGCGGATGCGGCTGAGCAGATCCATCGACGACTCCACGTCAAACGTTCGCTTGCCACCGTGATTGACGATGAAGCCAACGCCGCCCTCGCCATTTTTATCAGCAGGATGGGCCAGCGCAGCGCGCTGAATGATCGCCATGCAGCGCGCGAGCTCGGTGCGGTCGCGCTTGAGGAAGCGCCGCCGCGCCGGCGTGTTGAAGAAGAGATCGCGAACCTCAATAACGGTGCCTTCGGGCATGCCCGTCGGCATGACCCGGCCGCGCTTGCCGCCCTCCTCGATGATCTCTGCGCCGGTCTCGGCGCCGCGGGGCCGGGACCGAATTTTGCAGCGTGCCACAGAAGCCATGGACGCGAGCGCTTCGCCACGGAAGCCGAGGCTGGCGATATGGTCGAGATCGTCGGGCGTCCTGAGCTTGCTGGTCGCGTGGGCCTGGAAAGCCAGCCCGAGATCCTCGGGCCCCATCCCGCTGCCGTTGTCCGTGATCTTCACCAGGCGCATGCCGCCCTCTTCAAGATCGATCGTGACCTCGGAAGCCCCCGCGTCAATGGCGTTGTCGAGGAGCTCACGCACCACGGACGACGGACGTTCGATGACCTCACCCGCCGCAATCTGATTGCGCACGACCTCGGACAAAACTGCAATACGTGGGGTGCCCAGTGCCTCGCTCATCCCACCATTTTAGCGGCGCGACGGCTTGCGACGTCGCCAGCGTAGGGCGAATTGAGCGAAGTCCGTCACATCCACCGCCACGCTGGACCGAGAGCGGCGTTCAAGCTCACCAAATTCGTCCAGCATCTGCGCCCACTCCCGCGGGCTCCGGGCTTCCAGACGCTGGAGGAAATCGTCCACTCCCTTCTTTCCGCCCTTGATCCCACAGCGCTCTGCGGCGCGCTGGGGCGTCATACCGCCGACCACTGACTCACAGACGCGACACGCCTCCCGAATCTTGCCGGAGACCGCTGCGGACAGCTGAGCCACGATTCCGCCGACGTCGATCGTTCGCGAACCGTCGCGCTGGCTAGCGCCACCGCTGAACAGCGTCTCTAGCCCCACGAGGGAGCGCTTCACGTCCCCCGCTGCGATCTGATCTGCCACCTCATAGGGTGACGCGGTGGCATCCCAGGCGACCAGCTCCTGGATCCCCTCTTTCCCCCGGCCCACCAGCCGCCTGAGCTGATCATCGATCGCCGCGAGATCGTTGCCGGTGGCGGCGACGATGTAGGCCGCCTCGTTGAGGTTGACCTCGACCTTCAGGTCGCGTGCCCGGGCCGCGCACCACTGCACCAGCTCAGCCTTGCGAGGGTCAGGGTCCCAATGGGGCGGCTTATCGTAGAGGCGACGGCAGCCGACGATCGAACCGCCCGCGGCCTCTGCAGCCTTGTGGAGCGTGTTGGTCGCGAGGAGCTTGGCCACCGAAAGGACCAGGCAGCCCTCAGACTTCGCCTCCAGCCGCGCCTTCATCGCGTCACGAATGGCGGCGGAATACTGCAGCGCACGCTCGGTCACGATCCGCTCTGCGCTGTGCACGACAACGCAGCGCGCGCTCTGGAATAGCGCTCCGGTCGTAAGGTCGTCCAGGAGAGTCGCCGCGGAGTATTCAGGGTCCAATGCGTCGTGCCGGCAAACCTCCATGCCAGCCGCCTTGGCCGCTACGACGGCGAGCGCCACGCCTCGATCGCGAAAGTAGCGTTCCTCACCGCGCAGGACCACGATGGGAGGAAGCCCTCCCCTAAGCTGTCTCCCAAGCGCGCCCAAGGCGTCCTCTGGCTGGGGATTGGGCTTCTTGGCAGCACCTCGGCTCGCAGCTTTCTTCGCCATCAGACCTGCCCTCCTGCACTGGAAGCACTAGCTGCCATATCGACCACGAGCCCCACGAACAGCGCAATCCCGACCCAGCCGTTCACGGTG
>JBLIHL010000657.1:0-3175 GCA_047635895.1 Paracoccaceae bacterium
TTTTCGCAGAGGACGTTTTGCGTTGCCCACGTTGTCATGGGGGTCGGCACATGATCTCAGTGATCACCGATCCGGAGTCGGTCCCCCGAGTTCCTGGAGTCATTGCGGAGAAAGGCAAAGAGTCAGGCCAGCGCGGGGAATGGCGGTGGGGGAGACGGGTGTTCGAGGGCCCAGGGGCGCGCGCCGCCGACCGGGCCTGGAGAGCGAATACCGAAGCCGCCTCGTCAGCCATCTCGTCAGGGGCGGCTGGACTTCGGGAAGTAGAGCGCAGCGGTAGAGCAGCGTGCGGGCCGCGGGGTCCGGTGGAATGAGAACGGCCAGCACTCCTCGGGAGGGTGCTGGCTGGAGGTCGTTCAATGATGAGGCATGTGCGGCCTGCCAGCGCCGCGTCGAGGTGGTGGCAGGTGTCTCGCTGAAGCGTAGAACCGACCATGCGCGCCGCGCCGGGTGCTGTGGGGGAGGGTGCCTGCTGGAAATGGGTCCCCCAGGTATCGTGAACGATGTATCGACTGCCCGCTTGGAAGACCTATCCGTCCGTCGGATTCATGGCCTACGTCCGTGATGACCAGGTAGCGGCCCGCAGGGACGGTGAACGCCTGGGGGGATTCGAGGAGGACGAGGTCTCTCGCCGCTGGCCTCGCAGGGGCCTGCGGATGCGCGGTGGGGGCGGCGTCCTTCGCTGGGGGCTGGGGGGTCGATGACTGCGCGCCCATGGCGAAGGTGGCAACAAGGGTCAGGGCAGCGCCAGCGATCAGCGAGGAGGGGTCGAGCGTGATCTTGTTCATGCCTACACGATCACCGGCCAGGAGCTCGATGGGTAGGTGTGAGGCATCCAGAAGGAGCAACTTCTCGCAAGGCGACATGCTTCGCCTGGGTCCAGAGCGGGGGCCCGGACGTGTCGCGACCTCGTTCCGGCGCCGAGTGGTACCCAAAAGACTCCCAATTCTATGCACCCCTTCGGCGCGGCGAGCAGCGTAAGTTTACGTGGTCACTGCCCGGTCCAGTATTTCCCGCATCGTTCCCACCCGAACTCACAGGAACTGCGCAATGCCCACGGGCTTCACCACGTCGCCAAGGCTCGTGAATCTGCATCATCGCCTGCCTCGAACCATGGACAACCACGCTGAATTCAAGGCCGTCCGGTTCTTCGCGAACCTCGACGGGATTCGTTGCTTCGCGATCCTGGCGGTCCTGTGGCACCACACGGCAGGAAGCCAGATTCAGCTGACTCACCCCGAGTTAAACCCCATCCTCGGGACTTTCTTGGTGCGCGGTTTCTTGGGGGTCGACGTTTTCTTCGTCATCTCGGGCTTCTTGATCGTCACTCTCCTGCTGCGGGAGAGAGAACGCAGTGACCGGATCTCGCTTCGGAAGTTCTACATCCGCCGATCCCTGCGGATTTTCCCGGTGTACTACGCGTTCCTTCTGGGGATAGCCGCCATCTATTTTCTCTTGAAGCCCGGCGATCCGGCAACGGAGGAGATCCAGGCGTCGTTGCCGCCCACGTTGTTGTTCCTTTCGAATGTCTGGGTGCCTGCGGCGACGGTCTTTCATGTGACTTGGTCCCTGGCCACCGAAGAGCAGTTCTACTTGGTGTGGGCACCAGCGGAGAAATTCTTGCCGCGGGCGGCGCTTATGGCGTTGCTGTTGGGGGTGTGCGGCCTAAGCGTTGCCATGCACTTTGGGACCTTCGATGCGGCCTTGGTCGACTTCTATCACGGCCATCTTCCAGCGCTCTTTGGTGTGACGTTCTTGCCAATTGCGCTGGGAGTTCTCCTGGCCCACGGGATGCACGGTGAACGAACGTACCGCGCGATCGCGCGGTGGGCAGGTTTTCGCGGTGCAGCCATGGTCTACTGCCTAGCTACGCTGCTAGTGACTGCCTGCCACCAGGGAGACCTTCGTGGATGGTCCCGGCCGACCATTCAAGTGTTGATGACGCTAAGCGTTGCGGCTCTCGTGATCCGCCAAGATAGGGACAGCTCGCCGCTGTCGCGTTTGCTGCAGCAGAAGTTGATCGCACGCATCGGCGTCGTCTCCTACGGGATCTACCTGTTCCACCTGCCCATAGCCGGTTTCGTCGTGCGCGCCGCAGCCAAGGTCTCAAGTGGCGGGGCGCTCCTGGGGGACGCTATCCACTTCACTGCCACCCTTGGCGTTACCTGGGTCTTCGCGGAGCTTAGCTTCCGTTTCTTCGAGTCACCGTTCGTGCGGTTGAAGTCGAAGTTCTGAGGTACGTTCAGCTCGACCCAGACGGGCAGTGCTACTGGCCCAGGCCGCGCTCCTTGATCTGCTGCCTGATCACTGCCGCGAATTTCTGGGCGCTGGCGCTATCGGGGTGCACGCCGTCCGTCGTTTCGTACTCGCGCCCGTCGGGGATGGGTAGACGGGGGAATTCGGAGCGGGGGAAGCACTGGTCGATGATCCCGCGGTTGTGTGCGTAGGCGGGCGAGGACGAAATCGTTGGGTCGACCGGTGTTTCAAAGAACACGATGGTGGCTCCGCGCTCGCGTAGCTTTCCGGCTAGATCGATCAAAGCGGCCGTTGTCTCGGCCGTTTCTGTGGCTGTGGGTAATGCTGCACGCTCTTCGACTTCACGGGTCAGCATCTCGTGGTAGAGCTTGCTCTTGAGACGATGACCTTGGAGGCCGGCGGTCTCATTCACTGCGACAGTTGATCCTTCCGGAGCAGAGGCTCTGTCCGACCGACCGGCTATCTTTCGTAGTAACTGATCGGCGCCCCAACTGAGCTCGGGGATAGGCCGATGAGTATTGCGCAGGATGGGGATGAAGCGCTTCGTTTCCAGCGTGACCGGAGCAACGAGATTGGCTGAGAAGGCCCGATCTTTACTTCGATGGAGAACGTTCGTCTCCACCAAGATGGGCCGGGGCAGGGCGTGCGCCCGGTGCAGGAGCCGAAGCCCCTCTAGGGTAAGCGTAGCTTGAACCCCACCTTGATGAGGCCCGGGTCCTTCTGCTAGGCCCCAGCGAGGGTCGCAAGCGCACATCGACGCTGCTCCGCGACTTCATCCGCGAAGTGGACCTTCCGGGCGGCCGGGAGCAGCTTCGTCCAGTCACGCTCGCGATCGATCCGAACGAGCGCGTCGCGGAAGTAGTGCAACGTGTTGACGCCCGCAGCCTCGGCCGTCTTCAACAGGCTTAGCATGATCGTCGCT
>JBLIHL010000658.1:0-3172 GCA_047635895.1 Paracoccaceae bacterium
TAGACGAAGGCCTTCGGCCTCCGCCCGCTTCGCGGGTTCGCTCACAGGGTGCTCACCGGGCCTACGGGCCCGCTTCCGCTCCATTCGCGAATCTGCCTTGCCACAACGTCGTTTGGACCCACTCGTGATTCCATCTCGTGAATAGTCCGGGCTAGGGACTCGGCGCCTGGGGGTCGCTCACTCGCGAACGACGGATAGGGCCTTCAAGTGGGCACTCGACTGCCAGTCCCGGGACGCTCAGCGATCGCCGATGACGCCCACTTCCGCCGCTGAGCCCCAAACGTTCCCGCCGACCTCCGAGAGGACCCGAACCCTCACGTAGCGTCCCATAGTCGGCGCCTCGAGGTCCACGGCCTGCGCCTCTCGCGTCTTCTCAAACGTACGACTCGCCACGGGGTCGTCGCCGAAGCCGTCCGGTGTAGCCGCGACGTAGAACTCCGTGCGTGCAAACGAACCGTTCCAGCTCTGATCCTGCCGCGTCAGGTAGCGGAAGCCACGAACGCGATACATCGCGCCGAGATCGATGACGAGATCGTGCGGCGGCTCGGCCTTGGATTCGGACCAGCGTGAGTGCCAGACGGTGCTTGGGTCGCCATCGATCGCGTTCTTCGCCAGTTTGCCGTTGCCCTCGCTTTCACTGCTGAAGCGAACGATGGAGAGATTCGCCGGCGGAATGAGGTCCACCGCCTCGATGCGGTTCACCTTGGCATTGCGCTTCGGCTGTGGCTTCCTCGTCGTCCCCCATTTGGCCCAGCGATCCCGCTCGTGGCGCGTACGCGCCGGGTCGGTGTAGGACCCGGGCCTCACCGGTGTGTACTCCCTGGCTGCGACCCTTGCGAGTTCGGCCACTACGTCTGGATGCTCGCCAGCGACATCGTGCGCCTCGCTGACGTCACGCTCGACATCAAAGAGCGCCCACTCTCCCTCGCCGCTGTCGAGAACCTGCTTCCAATTGCCTCGACTCTTGCGCTGCAGGATCCCCTTCCAGCGTCCCTTGCGGACCGCGAGCTGGCTGCCGAATTCCCAGTAGAGGAACTCGTGCTGCGGCTGCTCTCCCTCGGCGAGCAGCGCCGGTAGGAAGGAAAGGCCGTCGGTGCCCTTGGGAACCTCGGCCCCACAAAGTGCGGAGAGCGTTGGCAACACGTCGGGCTGGTAGAAGACGTGGTCACTCACGCGGCCACCCTCGATCCGCCCCGGCCAGCGGACGACGAACGGAATTCTTAGTCCCCCCTCAAAGAGGTTCCCCTTCCCGCCGCGGAACTCGACGCCTGTGCGCGGATCCACGTTGGGACCGAAGAACCCGCGCGGGTGAGCGGCCGACCGGAAGCGGTCCTGACCGCCGTTGTCGCCGGTGAAGAAGACGATCGTGTTCTCCGCAAGCTCCAGCTCGTCCAAGAGATCGAGCACCTCGCCCAGATTGCGGTCCACCATCGACACCATCGCGGCGTAGCTCTTGACGTCCTGGGAGATCGCCGGGTCGGACATCCACCCGTCATTCTCGTACAGCTTCCACGCTGGATCGTTGTCCGGGATGTCGTACATCCCGTGCGGGGGCGTGATCGGCAGGTAGCAGAAGAACGGCTCCGACTGGCTCCCGCGAATGAAGTCGAGCGCCTCGTCCATGATGCGGTAGTGCGAGTACGTGGCGCCCGACCGACCGCCCTCGTTTCCCTCGAGCGGGACCTCTTCGCTGTTGCGTACGAGGTACGGGGGGTAGAACGAGTGCGCGTGGACCTGGTCGTAGTACCCGAAGAAATCATCGAAGCCATGCGCTTCGGGGACGCCCGTCGAGTCGCGCCCACCGCAGCCCCACTTTCCGTAACCACCGGTCGCGTATCCGCGCGCCTTCAACAAGCTCGCGATCGTCGCTTCGTCGGCGCGCAACGGCGTTCCACCGTCGTTGGCCCGCACTGACGCGTGCCCCGCGTGCTTGCCGGTCAACAACGTCGAGCGTAGTGGCGCACAAACCGGCGAACCCGCGTATGCGTGCGTAAAGCGCACCCCTTCGGCGACCATGCGATCGATGCGCGGCGTTCGAATGTAGGGGTTGCCCATGTGCGACATCTCGAAGTACGCGAGCTCGTCCGACATGATGTAGATGACGTTCGGTGGACTCGGCGCCTCGTCCTCCGGCACGAACTCAAGCCAATCGAGATTCAGCAGCGCTCCCTCCTTCTCGCCCGCCCTGAACTGAACGACGAGGTCCTCCTTGCCGCTCGGCGCTACGATTGGCTGCTCCAGCGTGTGCCACTCTTCCCACGCGCCGTTGTTGTCTACCGTGAAGCTGGCCAGCACCGCTCCGTCCGGACCGCCATGACGAAGTTCGATGATCCCGCCGACGCCATCGGAGCTCACCGAAGCGCGCACGCTGCCGATCCCGGCGAGGTCTACGCCGTCGAATCGAAGGGAGTGTCCGTCGTACACGGCACCCAGGAATGAGCCACCCGACGCGGTCTCCGACTCGAGGGTGGCTGGCCCCTCGCAGTCGGTGAAGTGCTCAGCCTCCACACGCCGACTGCGAACGACGCGGCGAGAGTGTCCGGTCAAACTCGGAACAGTCTCATCGACCCCGCCGCCATCTTTGTAGCTGGCCTCAAGTACCCACGAGCCATTGGGTGCATCCTCGTCGGTCTGCACGCTCCCCCGATAGCCGCGCTGGAGCTGAGTGGACGCCTCCTCGGACTCAAGGTCCATGATCCACGAGACCATCTCACGCAGGGCCTCCGGCTGCAGGTCGGGGTGGGGCAGCATGGGTTGACTACCCCAGACGTCTGCCGATCCGTCACGGACGCGCGCTTCCGCGGCCTCGCTCGCCCCGTCTTCCCCCGCATAGCGCTCCGCGATCTCCATGAACGCAGGTCCCACGACGCGGCGATTTACCGCGTGGCAGTTGAAGCAGTCGCTCGCACGCATGCGCACCACCGCAGGGTGCTCATCGAGTGCATCCGCCCGCGGTGGAGCGCCCTCGACGAAACTCGCCCGAAAGGCCGTGCCCTCGATCCACCACTCGGCGTCGTCTGCGTTTGGAGCGCCGTCCTCCGCGTCGCTGACATCAAGCTTCCAGCTGAGTTCATCCCCGGGACTGAAGAATCCGCCGTCGCGGGGCGAGGTGAGCGACACCTCGGGTGGGGTGTTGCCGACGAGCACGCCCACGCTGGTGCGAGCACTCGCG
>JBLIHL010000659.1:0-3171 GCA_047635895.1 Paracoccaceae bacterium
GGAACGGCTGCGCTCGATCGAGAGCGCCGAGCAATAGCTCGGCGCCGACAAGGGAGCGCGGCGGCCCGGCCTCCTCGACTCAGGCGAGGCCGCCCGCGTCCACCGTGACGTGATCGCCCGCATCCGCCGTGTGCTGGAGTGGTCTGGCCTGAACCCGCTGCAGCTCGGCCTACCGCCGCGCCCCGGGGATCAGGAGGCAGACGCGAGCCTCGACTTTTCCGAGCACGAACAGCCGCTGCTCGACTTCGGCGATGCGCGTGACGGTGCGTTCTTCCCAGGCCTGAAGTCCGCGTCGGTCAGCTCACTTGACCCATTCGGCCCGCGTGCAGGCCTGCCGCTCCGGCGTCTCCGCGACCCCGACTTGGCCCGAGCTCATCAATCCTGCGGCTGGTCAGGCCAGCGCGTCTCTCCACTCGTCGTCGAGAACTTGGCGGCGATCGTGCCGCATCCCCGGGAGCATCAGGTGACCTACCAAGGAGTGCTAGCGCCAGCGTCTTCTCTCCGCGATCAGGTGGTGCCGCGGCCGGTGATTCGGAAGGAGCCGCGCGACGCAGGCACCGTAGCGGCAGATGCCTCTGGGAGTCCAGACGAGCGGGCGAAGGGCTAGCCATACATTCGCTGGGCCGATCTTCTAAAGAGGGTGTTTGGCGAGGAGGTGTTGAGGTGCCCGCGCTGCCATAGGCGTCGACACATGATCTCCGTGATCACGGATCCGGAGAAGGTGCGGAAGATCCTGGAGGGGGTGACGAAGGCGTGGAGAAGCCGTGCAGTGTCGGCCAGTGGGGGAGATCAATCCTCGCGGGCGTTGGGCCGCTCGCCACCGGCCGCGGTCGGCGCTCGAATACCGATGCCGCCTCTTCAGGGGCGGCTGGACTCCGGGGAGTGGAGCGCTGCTGTGGAGTAGCGCTCGGGAGCTAAGTCAGCTCGGCCCTACGGAACGAGATCAGCCAGCATCCTTGGGGAGGGTGCTGGCAGGTGGGTCGTGGTGGCGAAGGCGGGTGATGTCGGTTGGGGGAGGCCGAACTGGGGTGGCATCCTCAGCGGTGTAGGCCGAAGGCCGCTCCTGTATCACCGCGTAACCTGTGGGGGAGGGTGGCGGCCAAGAATCGGGTCTCAGACTATGGTTCGAGAGGTGGCGACACTCGGCTTGGAGTTCCTATCCGTCAGCCCCTATCCGTTGAGCTCGTCCGGCCGAACCGGTGATCTAGTCCTCCTCGCGGACGGCCCCGCCACGGCCCGAATCTCGCTATCAGGATTCACAGGCGACCTGCATATCGGTGGGGGGGCCCGGTGCCGTTGCCCGAGTGCTCTTGGGCGTAGCTCCAGTTCAAGCACAGCTCCAGCTGCCGCTCCTTCCTGACTTCGAAACCGCAGAGATGTTCCTGCAGGTCATCCACCTTCGCTGGGGTGGTGCAGTGTTCCGTCCAACGCGGTCGCTCACGATTCTCGTCAGCGCCTGGTAGCCGCATTCGACTCTTACTCGGTGCCGCCAAGCTCAGTCGTCCTTCGAGGCGAAATGGAGGTCGGCGAAGTCCAGGTAGTGCGCCCAATCGAGTTCAGTGACGTCGTGCTTGCCATCACGCCGGTGGTACCCGAGGGAACCTTGGACCGAGACATTAATGCCAGGCGGCTCATCACCGAGCAAGCTCGGAGCGCCCAGCAATTCGTAGACCAGCCGCGAATGCTTGGCGCTCAGGAACTCACCGCGCGGGTCGGCCCAGAGATCCTCTGAGGCGCTCGCGACGTAGGCCGGGCGCGGCGCAATCAATCCGACGAGCATGTGCTGGTCCACTGGCAAGCGAGACACGTCGGCGCCGTAGGCGTGGAAGTTTCGGCAGAACCAGTGGGGGAAGACCTCATTGATACGGGCGACGGTCTCGCCGAATTGGCGACGCGAGAGTGCCGCTCCTCCACAACCCGAGTCGTTGGAAATGACGAGGGCGAAGCGTTGATCCTCGGCACCTGCCCAGAGCGCGGTCTTGCCCAAGCGCGAGTGGCCCATGACGGCCACCCGCGTGGCATCGATGCCTGCGTCTTGCTCGAGGGCATCGAGACAACGACTGAGCCCGAAGGCCCAGCCGGCGATCGACCCCCAGGCGTCACCGGTTCGTTCGCCTTCCGATGAAGGGAAGGCCCCATGCACGCCGTTCTTGAAGCCGTCGTTCACGTCTGGGTCAATGTCTCCGTAGTGCACAGTGCAGAAGGCGTAGCCTCGGCTCAGGATGGCTTCGATGGCCCAGCGACTCGAACGTACTCCACGTGTCGCCTCCGTCGCGCGATGATCAACAATGCCAAAGTCCTTGTTCTGGCGCATCCAGGAGCGCGACATCAGGATCTTCGGGTCGGCATGGACCGATAGGTTGCCGTAGAAATTCGGGGCGAGGAATGCCGGGACTGGTCCTGCGTGGTCCCGCGGTAGATAGATGAGCAGGTCGAGACTTAGCGTGGAGGTGACATGCACGCGCACTTGGCGACGGTGCGCACCGCCTGCTAGCTCGGAGACGCCTTCCTCCAGCAACTCGACGCGCACCTTCGCCGTCGACTTTGGGCTGCGTCCATAGACCTGATCACGAAAGAGCTCGAGGATCTCCGGTCGACGCTTCTCGATCCAACCGCGTTCGTCCTCGATCCGCGTGCCATCCAAGCACAACAAGGGGTCCGGCAGTTCATACGCGGGCACCGCGCTCTCGTCGTAGTTGACTTGCAACGGATGGGCGACGGCGGGCGCCGCAAGGGCTGCGAGCCCCAGAGCGATGGCGGGAGAGAAGCAGTGTCTTGTGTTCATCGTTAGGCATCCTCTCAGAACCGCTTCGAAACGGTTCCGAGACCGCTGATTCTTTGGCCAGGCAAGCGCATTCCGGCTCTGGTCGCAACCGAAGCCGCCTGGTCAGCCGCCTCGTCAGGGGCGGCTGAAGTTCGGGAAGTAGAGCGCAGCGGTAGAGCAGCGCGCGGGCCGCGGGGTCCGGTGGAATGAGAACGGCCAGCACTCTTCGGGAGGGTGCTGGCTAGCGTTCGCTCCGGTGCGATGCAGGGCGAGTTCGCGCCGACCGCTCAGATGTGGGTCGTCGCGGACGAGCTCATGGCGACGAGCATTCCGGCCATCGATGGCAAGGCGCGGGCGCTGGCGCTTCCGCTCGTGAGCGTTCCTGACTGAGGTGGAAAAGCCGGAAA
>JBLIHL010000660.1:0-3156 GCA_047635895.1 Paracoccaceae bacterium
GTTCAGGCCTGTGGGCCCCAAGAGGGTGAGCCCCGATGCGATAGGCCCCCGCGCCATCTGGCCTCCGTGGCGATCGCGCTGTTCGTAGCCTGCCTCACGGCCGTCGGGTCGACCCTGGCGCTCTGGGGCTCTCTGGGGCTCTGGCGCAGCGGCTCCGCCGTCCTCCCAGGCATCGACTTCAATGTCGCCCCCTTAGAGGACTCCTTGGGCCCCCATTGGGCAGACCGCCAGCCAGCATGAGGCCCACGGCAGCGGGAGGCCCGATTTCCGGCACCCCCCCCTCCGTTTGGACTTCCTATCCCTTCTGGCGGCTCGCGCCCGGCCGATGCCGATGAATCCAACAGTCCTCTGAATCCAGGGGGCTGGATCCCCCGAATCCTCTAACGGGGGCGCGTGACCCGTCTCGTCTTCTCCTCCTTGGGTCCGAGGTTCCTCCGCTGCGTGGACGACCATCATGAACAACACTCTCCTAACCCTCGGCCTTTCTGGCCTCCTGCTTCTTACCACCCAAGATCGCTCGAACAAGGGTGGAACTTTGCTGGACTTAGCGTCCGGCGATGGGAACTTCACGACGTTAGTCGCTGCCCTTGAAGCGGCCGATCTGTCTGAGTCGCTCGCCGGTGATGGTCCTCTCACGGTCTTCGCACCCACAAATGACGCGTTCGCAGCGCTCGGTGATGAGACCCTGCAGGAACTCCTGACCGAGCGTGGACGCCCGCAGTTGCGGAGCATCCTCCTGCATCACGTGGTCGCGGGCGAGGTGCCTTCCGACGAGCTCGTGAAGATGGACAGTGTGAAGACCCTCGCAGAGACCTCCCTCGACGTGAAGATCGCGCTAGGCCGACTGACCGTCGGTGAGGCTGCCATCGAAGCCGCCGACCTGCCCGCTAGCAACGGGGTGCTGCACGTCATTGACAGGGTCTTGCTGCCCCCGGCCAAGTCGAGCGCACAAGAGTCATTGTTGGCGCTTACGATCCAGCGGGGCGTTGCCCTGTTCAACTCGGGTGACTACGCCGGTTGCTGCGCCGTCTACGCCACGGCGCTGGATGCGCTCCGCTTGGGCCGAGGTTTCGGGCTCACGGCGTCGGAGCGACTGGCCATTCGAGCAATGATGGGGAAGGCCGAGACGGCAACGAGCAAGCGTGACCTGGCGTGGGCCTACCGCCGCGTCATCGATTCGGTACTCCTTGGTAACCTGGAGGAACCGGCACCGGAGGGCGAGTCCAGTCCTGAGCGTGGGGCGTTCTTCAGCTTTACGGACGATGCGGAGGTCCGCGGGTGGCGCACGGTCCTGGATGGCGTCATGGGAGGCCGCTCCACAGGCAGTGCCCGACAAGGGGACGGCACGCTCATCTTCGATGGAGAAACCTCACTGAAGAACAATGGCGGCTTCTCTTCTATGCGCAGCGCGCTTCCCGTCGGCGCGCTGGATGGCGCCGACGCAATTCAGTTACGGGTCAAGGGAGACGGCCGGACCTACATCTTTGGAGCCCGCAGCTCGAGCGGAGCAGGAGGCAGTTCATTCTGGTACCGCTTCGAAACAGTGGATGGGGAGTGGCAAACGGTCGACGTGAAGATCGACGACATGGAGCGCAATTTCTTTGGCCGAGGAATGCGCGGCAAAATCACTCCCGCTCAAGTGCGGGCCCTGGAGTTCTACATCTACGACAAGAAGGCCGGTCCTTTCCGCCTCGAGATCGACGAGATCCGAGCGATCACGAGCTCTGTATCCGCGGCCAGCCCCCCTGCGGATCGGCCGGGACGCTAACAGGAACTTTGCCGGTCCGCTCTTCGGCATCGAGGAGTACGGAGCAGAGATGTCGGTCCAAGTACAGCTTTGCGTTTCTGGTCCGTTGCGAGGCCCAGCGCATTCGCCGCGGAGTTGTTGCATGAAGCCTGACGGGCGATGCGGCTCCCCCACCCCTCAGGGTCTCTCTCTCGATCCTGGTCGACTGCGGCCACCCGATCTCGGGAATCCGGTTCAGCAAGTTGCAGGCACGCCGTAACAGTTCCTCAGCAGGCTAGCGGCGATCGTGCCGTAGCGCCGCGAGCATCAGCTGACGTATCAAGGAGTGCTGGCGCCGGCGTCTCCGCTACGCGACCAGGTGGAACCGCGGCCAGTGGTTGGGAAGGAGCCGCGCGACGCAGGCACCGCGGCGGCAGGTGGCGATGGTGCATGAATGCCCCGCCTCGGGTGCCCTCAGATGGCCTTCCAGGTGAGTTCAACGTGCATCGAGCCCCCTGGGCCCATGAAGTCACGCGTCCACCAGGAGTACAAGACCCGGCACCGCGAGAACAGGCCCGATCGATCTGGTCATCGACAGCAGCGGCCTCGCGATTGTCGGCGAGGGGGAGTCGGCTGTGGCCAAGCATGGTGGGAGCGGACGATGTGGCTGGAGGACACACCACCTTGGCGTTGATGCGACGGGTGAGATCGTCGCGCTGGTCCTCACGAACAGCAGCCTCGATGACAGAACCACGGCCGTCGGGATTATCGAGATTGGAAGCCGTCCCGTTCGTAGGGTCGTCGGCGGCCGCCTACACGCACGCAGTCAAGGCTCTCGGAAAACAGAGGCGGCCGTCGCGTGCAATGTGCTGAATCGAATGCGCACGCTCGGATGGCCGACGTCTGAGAAGATTGTTCGGTGACCGTAGTGGGGGTGCGGGACCTGGATGACCGGTCGATCCTCGTGCAACAACGCCGCGCTCAACTACTCTGACTCGCTCTTGCTTAGCGTGACTTGATGAGCTGAGAGGGGGGGCATTCGCTCGATCACCTGGGCGGCGACCAGTCCTTCTCGGAAGCGCCGGTGGTCATGATAGATCCAGATGGTTTTGCCCTCTGCGTTACGATCGACGAGTTGTGGGGCGGGCGGACGGTCTTCCTTGGGAGGATCCCCAGGGGAAGTGGCGGCTGCGGGCGCGTGCCGCTGGAGCTGGACGGTGTTGCCGCTGGAGAGGGGCTGGGCGTGACGCTCGTTCGTCAGCTCAAGCGTTGGGAAGTCGGCGACGGGTCGGGTTCTTGTGGACAGCACGATGCAGCGGCTCTGCTCTCGATGCGCGAGCAGCAGCTGCGGAAGGTGGCTGAGAGCTTCGGCTCACAGGACGTCGACGTGAAGGTCTTGATGGATGAAGATGTCGCGAAGACCATCGTCC
>JBLIHL010000661.1:0-3138 GCA_047635895.1 Paracoccaceae bacterium
TCGACCGCCCCGGGGGCGGGCCGGAGGATGTTCTGTGCGTCCGTTTCGAAGGCAATTCCAGCGGGAGACACCGGTGCACCCTGAACCCACTCGACGCGGTCTTCGCCGCCGGCGACGAGGAGATCGGCTCGCCCATCCGCGTCAAGGTCCACCAGCTCGAGGTCACGGGCATCGACGCCACCGCTGGCAAGAAACTCACCTCGCTCCAGGAATTGGAGGCCGCCCAGATTCTCGATCCAGCGCAGTGACGCCGCGCCGTCGGTGGTGGTGATCAGGTCGAGGTCGCCGTCGAGGTCGGCGTCGATGAGTTCGAACTTGGCGAATACGAACCGGTTCGCTCCCAGGTCGATGCGTGGTCCAAAGGCTCCGCCCCCGAGGTTCTCGTAGATCCGGAACTCGGCGAATGCCGTCGCGGCCAGGACCAGGTCGAGATCACCGTCTCCGTCGAGGTCGGCGGCGTGCATCTCGTCCGACCGGAAGAAAGGCTGCCAATCGATACTGTTCTGGGTCCAGGGACCGGCGCCCCCGGGGTTCCTGAACCAGTCCGTCGACCCATCCATCCCGGAAAATACGACGTCGCGCAGTCCATCAGCATCCACATCAAAGAGCGCAAGACTCCGATAGGGAAGCGGAAGGCCGAGAAGCTCTTCCGGCGGTGCGAAGACTCCTCCTCCTAGATTGTTGAGGATCAGGGGGCCGGCCGAGACGTAGCTCAGGTCGCCGCGCATGACGATGACTTCGAGGTCACCGTCCATATCAAAGTCGACGAGGTAGAGCCTCGATGCGCGATGGAGCGCGTTCGGAGCCAACAGGCGTACCGGCTCGAAGGTGCCAGTCCCGTCATTCTTCAGCCAGGTCACGGCCCTTCCGTTGCGGCCTACTACGACGATGTCGTTAAACCCATCGCCGTTGAGGTCGGCCACCGCGATGTCTCGGAAGAGGCCCGGCAAGGAGCTAGCCATCCGAGGTTCGTTCGCCGGGCCAGCGGGTCCGCCGGCGAACCACACCACGCGGTGGATCTCCGATGAGCAGGAAATAACGTCGACGAAGCCGTCGCCGTTCAGGTCACCGTGGGCGACAAGCGAAGCTCCGGGAAGAGCCGAGGTGATCTCCTGCAGGCCTGCAAGGTCGGAGGCGGCCGACGAGCTGGCGCTGAGCGCTAGTGCGAGTGCGAGGGGAAGCATGGCGCGAGCGTGAAAGGGGCGATGGGGAAGCGATCGCAGTGGGAGAGCGAATCGCGTGCCATCCTAGCCTCAACGCCACGGGCGAACTGGAAAGCCCGTCCTGGTGCGGTTGCGCACAGGGTCTGGCGATCACTATCGCCGCGCTGGCATCACCACGCGGCTCCGATGCCCGGCCGCCGAAATCGACCGCACGCCGAAGAAGTGGGTGTCTGCGGTGATGCCTTCGATCTTGCCCTGGACCACCTGGCGCTCCGGTCGACCGCGCCGCGCCGGCTGGGTTCGAATCGTTGGCGGAACGCGGAGCGCATCCGTCCAGACCGGCGAGGTCGTGTCCCGCCAAACGATCTCGTAGGCATCGGCGCCGCCGACGGCTGGGGCCCATCCGAGCTGTGTGTCGTAGGAAACGGCGGCGCGCATCGCGATAGCTGTCGGAGGCGTGGGGGCCAGGGCGAGCTCGGCTAGCGCCGCGGCGTTGACGCGGGCCACGCGGCCAAGGTAGATCTCTGACACGTACTCCGCCAGGTCGCCGTAGCGGACGCCGTCCTCGATGCGCACGTCCTGGTGCTGCCTCGCGTAGTGTTCATTGGCTTCGGAGAGCCGAATGGCTGGCATGCCCGCCTCATGGAACGGCTGATGGTCGCCGCCGCGACCGAAGCGGTCGATTCTAAAGACGAGCCTGACCCGCGCGTCGGGTACGTAGCGCGCAGCGCTGTCCGCGACGCACCGCGCGAGCTGCCGCGACGGAGAGTCGAGCGCGTCGGCCCCCGAGAAGCAGCGGATCGTCACGTCGTCCCGAATGCCGTTGCCACCCTCGATGCCCCCCACGATGTCGTTCGTGAACATCCCGTCGATCTGCCAATCGACCCGCTGGGCCTCGGCCACGAAGTGCTTCGAGCCGTACAGGCCCTGCTCTTCACCGGGCACCAGAAGGAACACGAGGTTGGCTCTGAACTCCCCCGCAGAGAGCGCCCGCGCGACCTCAAGGACCACGGCGGTGCCGCTCGCATCGTCCGTCGCTCCCGGTGCATCGGCGTTGACATCCGGGGACCGGCCGGCGCGGGAGTCGTAGTGACCGGAAACCACGTAGGTGCGGCCCAGTTCGTCGACGTCGGTGCCCGGCAGGAAGCCATACACGTTGACTAGCTCAGCCTCCACCCCGCGCACGCTGGCGGTGAAGCGCTGCTCTCGAACCTGCAGCCGGCCACCGGTGGATTTGGCGATCGTGCCGAGCTCCGACGCCAACCACCGCCGCGCGGCTCCGATGCCGCGGGTGTCCGAGGTCGTATCGGACAGGGTGTGCCTTGTGCCGAATCCTGCGAGGCGTTCGACGTCAGCCTTCGGCCGCGAGGGGTCGATGGCGCCGAGCAGCGCGGGAATGGGGTCCGTGGTGGCCTCTTGCGGCACGGGCAACGAAGCAAGAGCTCCGGCGCTCTGGAGTGAGGCCAAGACAAATAGTGAGAGCAGCATTCCAGCAGTGTACTGCCACTTGGAGATCTGGTCTCAGTGCACAGCGCGCCATTCCGGTCACTGTCACGGCGTGTCGAGGCTTTGCTTGAAGTTCCCGGAGGTCACGGTCCTCACCTCGATCGAGAATTCCGACCCGACGTCCCAGATCACCTCCAGGTCCATCGTGCTTTCCAGCTCACCGTTCAGCTGGAGGTCGTAGATGTGTCCCCGCTGCGTGTCCCACTCCGCGGTTCCGCGGGCCTCGAGGGCGAACGCCAGATCCAGGCGCTCGACCTCGATCGTCCCCCAGTCGGGAAACTCATCGACGATCTTCGTGGCGAGCTTCGACAGGTCGTCCACCTCCTTGGTGCCCTCGACCTCGATGCTGAGTTCCAGCTGCGAGTAGCCGTCCTCCTCGCCCGCGTAGGTCACCGTCACGTGGCCCTCCAGCATCGCCCCCAGCGCGTAGCGCAGTTCGCCCATGAGAGCGGGGTCTAGCGCATGATTG
>JBLIHL010000662.1:0-3123 GCA_047635895.1 Paracoccaceae bacterium
CCAAGCGACGGTCCCGAAGGGGACCAACTGGCTGTCGAAGAACGCGCGCGGCGAACTGGTCCTCCCCCGCCAGGTGGACATCCACCTCACGGGTCTCGACGGGAGTGAACGTCTCGAGGTCACGGACTCCAGTGGACGGGCTCGCGTCATCACACTTCAGGGCGGCGAGCTTGCGCTGAATCGGCAGGTGGAGCTCCCGGGCCCCGTCATGATCGACGGGCACCGACACGACGGAGTACTGTCGGTGTCGCTTGACACAAAGGGCAGCATGGTCGCATCCGTGCGACTGCCTCTGGAGGTGTACATCGCCGGCGTCGTCGCTGCAGAGCTTCCCATCTGGTCCGCTGAGCCTGCGGAGCTGGAGGCCCAGGCCATTGCGGCACGCACGTTCGCCGCTGCGGCGATCGCCAAGCGCCGCAAGGACGGCGAACCCGCGCGATTGACGGACGGCGTGCTCGACCAGGCCTACCGCGGCACGTACGACGGCGGTCGCTCCAAGGGCGCCGCCGCGGTCGCAGCCAAGCTGCGCGGCGCCATTGGACGAACGGCGGGGCTCGTGGTCGTAAGGGGTGATCGCCTGGAAGAGACCCGCTACCACGCGGCGTGTGGAGGCTATACAGCCAGCTTCGCCGACGTATTCGCGGGCGAGGTACAGCGCTATGACGCCCGTGGCCCGGGGGGTCGCCCCTGCGCGTCCTGTCTCACTCGTGCCAAGGCCGAACAGGCGCAGGGCGGCCCAGCCGCCGAGCGCCCGCTGAGCTGGGTGGTCACCCTGGATGAGCAGGCGCTAGCCCGGCTTGGACAGACCTTTCAACTGGGCGGCCCTCTGCGCCAGATCCAAGCGGCCCGGACCGACGCGGCGGGGCGCTGGCTAGAGGCCCGCGTCGCTTCGGGTGTACCGGGTAGCCAGCCTGTGACCGTTCGGTTCGATGACGTGCGCCGCGCGCTAGGCTACGGCCGTCTCAAGAGCGCCATGCTCGACGCGCTCGCCCCCGCCGCCGGGGAGGCTATCCCCAAGGGCGCGGCACTGCGCATCCAAGGACGCGGGCGCGGACACGGCGTCGGTCTCTGCCAGGAGGGATCCCGCGACTACGCCCGCTCCGGCCTAACCGCCGAGGAGATCCTCCAGCACTACTATCCCGGCACAGAGATCCGCCGCATCAAGCCGTCGGAAACGCCATGACTAGCACTCCACTCCCCCATTTCGAACGCGCCGGCTTCGGCTATCGCGTGCTCGCCACATCGCCTGGCGATCCGGAGGCAAGGCGTGCACGCGTCGGCGTATTTACCACGCCGCACGGTGACGTCCCCACACCCGCGTTCATGCCTGTCGGCACGCGCGGAACCATCAAGGGCATCCTGCCCCGCGACATTGGCGAGGTCGGCTCCACCATGATCCTCGCCAACACCCTGCACCTGCATCTACGCCCTGGCGAGGAGACCGTGGCAGCCCTCGGTGGCCTGCACAAGTTCATGGGCTGGGACGGCCCCATCCTCACGGACTCGGGCGGCTACCAGGTGTTCAGCATGGCGGACATCTCGACCCTTGATGACGACGGCGTGACCTTCAAGTCCATCGTCGATGGTGATCGCATTCGCCTCACGCCGGAGCGCGCGGTGCAAATCCAGCAGCGGCTGGGCCCGGACGTCTTCATGGCCTTCGATCACTGCCCACCGGATCCGAAGGATCGCATCGGCGTCATCGAGGCGACCTCCCGAACCCATCGGTGGCTCGCGCGCTGCGCAACGGAGCACGAGATGGCAGGCGGCGTAGAGGGCACGGGTCAGGCGCTATTCGGCATCGTCCAGGGCGGCGCATTTCCTGACCTGCGCGCGGCATCGGCGGAGGTGGTCGCAGGCTTTGACTTCGTGGGCAACGCGATCGGCGGCGTCAGCGTCGGCGAGGATAGAGAGAGCATGCGCATCGCCGTCGCAGCGGCCGCTCCCGTGCTCCCCGCGGACCGGCCGCGCTACCTCATGGGCGTCGGCACGCCGCGGGACTTCTTCGACGCGATCGAAGCGGGCGTCGATCTATTCGACTGCGTCACTCCCACCCGCCACGGCCGCACTCACCAGGTTTGGACCAGCCGCGGGCGCATCAACCTTCGGAACGCTGGTTGGAAGAACGTCGACGCGCCCCTGGATGACGTCTTCATCGCGCCGCACGTCAAGGACATCTCCATCGGCGTCCTGCGTCACCTCTGCCTGTCGGGCGAGATGCTCGGCGCCACGCTCCTGTCACTGCACAACCTGGCGCTGTTTCACCAGCTCATGGGACTGATACGTGAAGCGATCCCGAAAGGCGAGCTCGGCGCTCTGCGGGACTACTGGGTGCCACGGCTGGAACGGCGGCTCAGCGCAGAGGAATTCCTCGCAGGCGAGGTCGACTGATGCGCTGGCGCTGCTTCCTGGGAATCTCCCAGGAAGCAGCGCCAAGCACTATCGCCGCTTGTGGTCCGGACAGACCTTCGCGTTAGGACGCTCGGGGCGCTTGCAAGCGTCGCCGTAGTCCCACTTGCAGTTGTCGCAGAGGTAGCCGCCGCCGGAGGAGCGGAACAGCGCCCGGGCCAGAGCCCTGAAGGGCGCCGTCAGCATCTGAAGGAGAACCTTCAAGAGTTCAAAGTCGTCCTGCTAGCGCGAAGCGCTACAGGCGCCCCTTAGCGGAAATGACTTCGATGCGCTGAATGTCAACGACGCGAGCCTCCGCGAGGGAGGTCTGCGTCGCCTGGACGACAGGGATGACCTCGCGGCCGATCACACCGATCTCAAACCCGTCGAACACGTCCATCTGGTAGCGCTCGCTCATGCAGCGGACTTCCGCCACGGTTTGGCCCGCGAAGACGAGGTACCAGCGTTTCTGGCCGCCCACGTTGCGGGACTCGAGCCAGCCGCGCTCTGAGTAGCGATCCCACCGCGCGGTGCGTTTGCGCTTCTGATCCGCGAGGTACGCATCGATCTGGCGAACGTCCTCGTCGTGTCGGGTGCGCTTGGCGACGAGCTCGTCGCGAATCACGGCCAGCTCGAGCTTCAAGCGCGCATCTGTGAGCTTGGTCGTGGCGTTGCCGTGGGTGATGGAGCTCCCAGGGGCCTCGTCCACGACCACGACGTATGCGGCCACGACGT
>JBLIHL010000663.1:0-3115 GCA_047635895.1 Paracoccaceae bacterium
GACGGATAGGCAGTCCAAGCAGGTACTGGGCTGGGAGCCCCAGGGTAGCCTGAGACGCGAGCTCCGGACGCTGCCGGTGGTGAGCGGCTTTTTCATGCTTCGTGCAGCGACTCGGGATGGTCCTGACCGCCGCGGGTGGCCTCAGGGCTTATCCCTTTCTGCGATGAGCATGTCGATCCACGGCCTCAGGTACTGACCGTTGTCGTGGAAGGTGCGGCCAGAGACTAGATTTCCGTCGACCACGCTCGGCTCGTTAACAAAGATCCCACCGCACACCTCGAGGTCGAATTGGCACTTCGGCACCGTCGCCATCCTTCTGCCGCGCACGCGGTCGGCGCGGGCGGGGATCTCGACGCCGTGGCACACGCTGGCGATGGGCTTGTTGTGATCGAAGAACCACTGCGTGATTCGGATCAGATCTGGGTGATCGCGGATGTACTCCGGCGCTCGGCCGCCGCTGAAGAAGATGCCGAGGTATTCCTCCGGGTCGATGTCCTCGAAGGCGATGTCGGCCTGCAGCGTGTAGCCCTCCCATTCCTTGGTGATGGTCCAGCCGGGCTTCACCTCGTGCATCACCATCTGGTAGAGCCGCTTCTCCGGCGCGGCGACCACCGGCTGGATCCCCTCTTCCTGGAGGCGGTAGAACGGGTATAGGGTGTCGAGCGTCTCGCTCGCGTCACCGATGATGATGAGGGCCTTGGCTTCTGGCATGGCTCAAAATCAGAGCATGGACGAGGGCAAACGACAATGCCAGAACGCGGCGAGCTGACGGATAGGTAGGTGGCCGTGTCGCCGGCTGAGACGATTTGTAGGCGTATCGAGGACGCGCATCGCCCCTGGCTTGAGTCATGGGGGAGGCGGTGGTAGCTTCCACCCATGAGCCCCCGACTCAGTGACCCGGTCGGGCGATGAATTTGTACTGCGTACCTGCTACCTGCGCGCGTTCGAACGTTGCCCTGCTGCTTTCGATCCTTCTGCTCGTGTCCTGCGGATCCAGGACCCATACGTCCGCCGGTACCGATGGAGCGCCTCACTGGGTGCGCGCAGACTGGTTGCCGCTCACGGACCGCCCGTCGCGGGACGATATTGAGGTCGCGCGATTCAGCGCTATGGACTTCGACTCTGCGTGGCGCGTGGAAGAGGGCGTCGGCCAGGTGACGCTGCAGCTCGAGGTCCGCGAGACCGAAGCGCCTGCGCTGATGCTGAGTGGCGAAGGCGCGCGGCTTGCAGCGCTGCCGGTGGCGCTGACGGCGGCCACTTTGCACCGCGCCACCTTGGTCATTGATGTCCCCGCTGGTGAGAAAGAGGTGTTCCGCCTCGCCTTCCGGACGGGTGTGCGGACTCGCGCGTACTCGGACATCCAGACGGTGGACGGCAGGGACGGTCTAGAAGAGATCGAGATCGATCTCGAGCAGGTGCGACCCCTAGAGGGCGGCTTCGATTCGATCGTCTGCGAGACGGTCGGGAACGCCGCCACGTGCGGGATCGTCTCGCTGCGGTTCTCAAGGACGTCCTTGCTCCAGTTTCTTCCGACGCCCCATGACGGGCCCGGCCTCGTTTCGGTAGGGGACGATGGCCGCCGTGGCGTCGCGCTCGACGCCGATCACCCCGTGGCGCTCGAGCTGGATGCGCCGGCTGGCGCGGATTTTCAGCTGTCGTATCGGGTAGGAACCGAAGCGTCGTTCGGGGATGCGGTGCTGGTGCTGGAGGGCGGAGGATTCGCCGGCGAGAGGCTCCCGCTCGGGGTGGCGGAGGGCTTGGAGTGGCGTGTGTTCCGCCGCACCCTCTCGGAAGCGGCTGCCGGACAGGTTCGGGTGAGCCTCGAGGGAAGCACCGCGATCGGGGGGGAGGTGATCGCCCTCGTTGCCGATGCAGGCGCGCTCGTTCGCCGCGGCGAGTCGTTGCCTGCGACGGTCTTGCTGATCACTTCCGACACGCACCGGGGTGAACTCCTCGGGGTGACATCAGCGGGGCTCGTGCGCACGCCTGCGCTCGACGCGCTCGCCGCCCGCGGACTCATCTTCCTCGACGCGTCGGCCACGTGCAATGCGACGAACCCCTCGCACATCGCGCTCATGACCGGGCTGCATCCACGGGACACGCACGTTGTGACGAACCGGGATCCACTCGGCTTGCGTGCCCATACGCTGGCGGAGCACTTCGGTGCCGCGGGCTATCGCACGGCCGCCACGTTCAGTGCTTTTCACCTCGGAAACGACACAAGCGGGCTGGGCCAAGGCTTCGATCGCTACGACGGACCCGGCGCGCCGACGGGGAACGACTTCGACGCGTTCAAGGGGGCTGCCTCGGCGATCCGCGACGGTCGGGAAACCGTGGCGCGGGCGCTGGCGAAGCTCGACGACGCCGAGGGCGCTCCTGTGTTTCTCTGGGTCCACCTGTTCGACGCGCACGCCCCCTACCTGCCGGAGGGAGACTTCGAACGCCGCTATCAGCGCAGTGCCACGGATGCTGGCGCTGCGGGGCCCGGCTTGTCGGTGCCTCCGAACAAGGTCCCGCGATTCCTCAAGGGCGTGACCGATCCCGATGTTCCCTGGGCGAAGTATCGCGCCCTCGTCGACTACGTGGACCACGTGCTGACGCCGCTCCTTCAGCGCCCGCGCGTTGCGGCCGGGATCACGGCCTTCACCTCCGACCACGGTGAGTCGTTCGGTGAGCACGGGATTTGGTGGAACCATGCCGGTGTGTATCCGGCCACAACGCACGTTCCGCTGGTTCTCGCCTGGCCAGGTGCGGAGGCGAGCGTCGTGGACGTACCGGTGAGGCAGGCTGATCTTGGGATGACGCTGCTCCTCCTCGCAGGACTCGACCCGGCGAAATTCCAGGGACGTGACCTGCGTCACGCTCTCGAGCCGAAGCCGCGGACGTCGCCCCGGTTCACGCTCGGCTATCACGGTCGGTTGGCGTCGATCGATGACGGGCGCTGGTTCCTCGTGCTCCACCTGCTGGAGGAGTCCAGTGACGACGGGAAGTTCACCTGGCAGCCGGGCGAAGTCGAGATCTTTGACAAGCTTGTCGATCCGCGCTGCGAGCGGAACCTGGTTGAGTCCCGGCTCGACCAGGCCCGGGCCCTCCGAAAGCGGCTTCTGGATTGGCT
>JBLIHL010000664.1:0-3097 GCA_047635895.1 Paracoccaceae bacterium
TGCTGCGCGCGCTGCAAGAAGGGCAGTTCTCCCGCGTCGGTGAAGACCACGAGCGGAAGGTCGACGTGCGCGTGGTGGCGGCGACGAACCGCGACCTCGGGCGAGAGGTTCGCGCCGGTCGGTTCCGCGAGGATCTGTACTACCGGTTGACCGTGTTTCCGATTCGCGTGCCCCCGTTGCGCGAAAGGAAAGAAGACATCTCGTCACTTGCACAGCACTTCGTTCAGACGATGAGCCGAGCTGTGAAAGGCCGCCGACCGCAGCTGAAGCAGGTCGACATCGACGCCCTGCAGCAGCACGACTGGCCGGGGAATATCCGCGAGCTACAGAACGTCATCGAGCGAGCGCTGATCACCGCTCGCCATGGGAAGCTCTCGCTGGAGGCGCTCACGAGCCCGGCGCCTAGCCGAGCGCCGGCGAGCGACGAAGGTGCCGCCAGGCGGCGCCTGATGAGCTATGCGGACCTGAAGGCGTTCGAGAAGGAGAACGTCATCGCAGTGCTGAATAGCACGCGGTGGAAGATCGCGGGTAGGGACGGTGCGGCGGAGATTCTCGGGGTGAACGCGGCGACGCTCGCATCGCGGCTCAAGGCGATGGGGATCGAGCGGCCGCGCTCGACTCCGGAGTAGAGGCGGAGGTCCATTGGCCAGATGGCCCCAGGAATCACTCCAGGGGCGCCACTCGCTCTGCCCCGGGCAGCCAGCTGGTACGCTGTGGCGCATGAGCCGTATCCTCGGAGCCTTGCTGATCCCCGTCGCTGTCTTCTGCTGGGTCGGCTTTCTGGCGGCGGGAGAGCCCGGGAACGCGGCGGGCTGGAGGATCGGCTACGCGGTTGCGAGCATCGGGGCCGTACTCGCGGCCGGCTACCTGCTCATCCCGCGGGACCGTTCCGGCGCTGGTTGATTTGGGCGCATTCACCTTGGCGGTACCGAACCGGAGCTAATGGCCCCACTTGGCCGACACGGTGTGCGGCCGTCACCTACCCGGCGGCGGTCAGACGCCGGCTTCGGTCAAGGACAGCCTCTCTGCGTCGAGCTCCGCGAGGCGGCTCTTGACGCGGACAGCGCTTGCATCGAGCCCGCGCAGTGCCGCGATGACCCGGTCCTGGACTTGGATGACCTCGTCCAGTGACTCGTCGGCACGCTCCTGGGAACTTCCGTGAGTCAATATGAGCTTCCATGGATCAAGAAGAGGCACCCCTCCATGCCGCTTACAGTTCCTACGCCTATTGGGCGCAACAGCGCATCGCAAACGCGGCTCGGGGGGGGTATTACTTGGGGGACTCGCCCTTTAGTTCGCCGTCACCCAATCCGCTTCTGCGGTAGTCTTGCCATGCCTCTTACTCATCTACTGACATCACTCTGCCTGTCGGCCCTGACGCTATCCGCTGCCTCCGCGCTACCTGGCGTCGACGAGGGCTGTACGCCGGGGTATTGGAAGACCCACGTGGAACGGTGGGACGGCCTCGGTGGCGACGACTTCACACAGACGGTGGTTGCCAGCTTCCCCTTCAACCTGACGTTCGGCGTTGACACGGTTGAGTCGGGAGTCGCGAGCAGCACGACGCTGATTGAAGCGACTGACCTGGGAGGCGGGGGCCTGAATGCGCTCGCTCGGCACGCTGCCGCCGCGCTCGCCAGCGCCGACTCCGTGTCCTATCCCGTGACGGTGGGACAGGTGATTGATCTCTACCGAAGCGCGACCGTCGGAAGCGCCTCCGTCGAAGGCATCAAGAACCTGCTCGCGAGCTACAACGAGCTGGGCTGCCCACTCTCGAACAGCACGCCCCCGCCGCCGACGCGGATCTTCTGCGTCGGCGATCAGGGCGACTGTCCTTGCGCCAACGAAGGACTTCTAGGGGGCTGCGCTAACTCAACGGGGCTGGGTGCGCGCTTGGACGTGACGGGATCGAGCAGCGTCGCCGCTGACGATCTTGGCCTCGTCGCGACGCAGCTTCCGCCCAACACGGCGGTCCTCTTCCTGATGGCGAACGCCCCGCGCCGCGTCGTCTTCATGAATGGCCTGCTGTGCGTCGGCGGCCCGATGTCGAAGATCTACCGCCTGCCGCCCATCATGAACTCTGGGCCTGACGGAACCGCGAGCTACGGGCCAGGCCTGGTGGCTGCCTCGAAGAGCCCCCTTGTCCCCGTGCCGGGTGGTATTCAAGCCGGTGAGACCTGGTACATGCAGGCGTACTTCCGGGACATGACCGGCTGCGGCAACGGCGCGAACACGAGCAACTCGGTCATGGTGACCTTTACTCCTGGGCCCTGAGTCTGACGAATGTCCGACCCGCCGCTTCCACACCCTGTGGAGCGGCGGGTCGGACATTGAACCACTAGTCCCTATAGCGGATGCCTCGCTGGGCTTACGGCAGGTGGCATCCCTCGAAGCCCTGGCTGCGTTGCGCAAAGTGCGCCGAATAGCCCGAATCGGTTCCAATGGGGGGCCGGTCGATCCCGCCTTGCGTATGCAAGAGCGGAGTCGGCGGTGAAGAACCGCCCAAAAACGGGGATTGACCCGTGGGGAAGAGGCACCTCGAGTGTCCTGATAGTGCCGTGCGTGAATCGCGTCGGCCTCTCCCTATGGATGACTCCCCCTGGATCGAACTCTATCACCGCGAGATGCCCGTCCTTTACGGCGCTATTTCGCGTCGCGTCGGCGGCGAACGGACGTTGGCCGAGGATACGTCCCAGGAGGTCTGGCTGCGTGCACTGGCGGCCTGGACAGTGGACGGTGTCCCGGATGAGCCCGGCGCCTGGCTCCGCACCGTCGCGCTGAACGTCCTACGCAACTACTTCAGGCGTCGCAGCATCGAGCCTGTGGCGCTAGAAGAGCTGGGGCTCGGCGAGGCGGACGTGCCGTTTGACGAAGGCCCTGGGGCGCTCGATGAAAAGGCCGTCCGGATCCAGGCCGGGCTGGCTCGTCTACCGCCCGACCAGGCGTCGCTCCTCGAGGAACGGTACTTCGACGGGCTGTCTGCAGGCGCGCTGGCGGACGCCCATGGCACGACTCTCCGCGGAGTGGAGGGTCGACTCCATCGCGCCCGCGCCGCCCTCGCCCGCGCCCTCGGGGGCGACCCCCGCAAGGACTTCCT
>JBLIHL010000665.1:0-3083 GCA_047635895.1 Paracoccaceae bacterium
TGCCGCGCATAGATCCAGCTTCCTGAAGGAGCCCTGGAACATTCTTGAATATTCCAGCGTTCACTGCGTAGGGCTCTACGCCATGAATGAACCAGTCAAGTCCCTTCGACGCTCACACAATAACCGGCAGCTTGCCGGAGTCCTCGGCGGGTTTGCCGAGCGCTTCGACCTCGACCCCACCGGACTCCGAATTGGGTTTGTGCTCCTCTCGCTGCTCTCCGCTGGCTTCCCCGGCATCTTGGTCTACGTCGTGTGCTGGCTCGTCATCCCTGAAGATGGACCGGTAGATTGACCGGTAGATTGACCCGCAGATTGACCCGCAGATTGACCAGGAGCGAGGAAAACGAAAAAGCCCGGCCCGCGCAGTTCGCGCAGGCCGGGCTTTCAGGTTGTCACCTGAGTGAGCTCGATCACTTACAGCGTGCGATCAGCGTCTCGTTCAAACGAACGTACTCAATCTTAACCGCGCCAGAGGCCTTCTGTGCCTGTGCCAGGGACGCCTTGGCGGCCATGATCGCGCCGGCATTGTCGCCCTTCTTCTCGAGGATGAGCCCTTTGCGGTAGGAGATCCAAAACGCCTGCGGATTGGCCTTCACCGCTTCGTCAATCCACGCAGCGGCCTTGTCCATGTCCAGGTCGTTGTCGTAGTAGAACATCGCGGCCGCGAAGTACGGGTGCTCGCCGTCGGCTGCCATCGCTGCTTCGATCCGCGGGCCCATCGACTCGGCGATTTTGGTGTCGATACGAACCGGAACGCGCGTTGTCTCCCATTCGAGGTACAGCGTGGCGGCACCCGAGGCGAAGTCCATGAAGCCGATGGCGAGGGTCTCGACCGGTTGAGACAGGGTCATCGGCTTGACCTGAACGCGCACCTGGTCCTCGCTCTTCTTGTAGCCGTAGGCTCCAGACTGGTCGGCTACGGTGTTGAGGATGACGGTCCACTCGTCCTGGCCGGGCATGGCGAAGAGTGAGTAGGATCCAGCGGGCACTTCAGCCCCACCGAAGACGACGTCGCCGCTGAACGTCACCTTGGTCGCCGCATTGGCCCCCGCGCGCCAGATCTCGCCAAAGGGCTGAAGGCCACCGAAGATCTTCCGGCCGTTCATACTCGGACGGTTGTAGGAGACCTCGACGTCCGTGACGCCAACGCGCTGTGTGAGAGTGGCGGCGGGGCTGGCGTCAGGGAACTCCAGCGGGGCCGCCTCGCCATCTTGCCCAACGCTGCTGAGGGCGACAAGGGAGCCAAGGGACGCGAGAAGGACTGCTGTCAGAGTGGGAGTGTTCATGGTCGGAATCTTAGACATGCGGCGCCGCGGCTGTGGAGCTATTGGCGATACTGCCTGGCTCTTGCCGCGCCTATACCCAGGGTGATCTGCGAGGCACATGTGCCTCCATGAAGCGATCATCACAAGACGAATCGAAAAAGACACATGACGGACAGAATCGCACTCGTGACGGGATGCAGCCGCGGCGTCGGTGCCGCGCTCTGCAATGTCCTTCTGGACCGTGGCTGGAGAGTCCACGGAGTGGCACGTGGCCCCGCCCCTTCCGACCTCATCCAGAAGGGACTGGTCCAGCACCGGATCGATCTCGGGGACCTCGCCGAACTCAAAAGAGCCTTTTGCGACGGCCTGGTTGGCGAGCTGGGACTCAGCGAAGCCCGACAGGTCGCGCTGGTGAACAACGCGGGCGTGCTGGCCATGGCTCCGACCCAGGACCTCGACCTCACCGAGCTGGATGCCGCGATTCGAGCCAACGTCACCGCCCCCACCTGGCTCATGGGCTGGTTCGTCCAGCACGCGCCGAGTTCAGGGCGCCTCGACCTCGTCAATCTCTCCAGCGGAGCGGCCTCCAGCCCCTACCCAGGCTGGCTCACCTACTGCACGAGCAAGGCTGCCCTGCGCATGGCCGGCCGCGCGGTCGCGGCTGATGTCGCCGAGCAGCCGGCCCTAAAAGGGCGCACCATCCACGTGCTCGACTACGCGCCCGGCGTGGTCGCAACCGAAATGCAGGCTGAGATCCGAGGGGCTGACCCTGCCACTTTCCCCCGCAGGGAACGCTTCCAAGCGCTCCATGCGGAAGGTCAGCTGGTTGCCCCAACGGGGCCGGCCATCGAGATGGCGGACCTCCTGGACCGACAGGATCCACCCGCCTACGACGAGCGCCGATTCGGTTCGTAGTTAGATATCATTTGGGTGGTGACTGCAACGTAGACCCGGGGTCGGGGAGCGCCGAGGGTGGCTCCCTTTCGTGAACAGTCCTGGCTAGATCAGTCCCCCTTGCCTTCTGCCTCGAATTCGAGGAGGAGAGCGGTGTCGCCCCCTTCTCGGAGCGTGAACTTGGTCTTGAGCCTGCCGAGCTGCTGCCCGCCCCAGATCTGGGCCTCGTAGTCGCCAGGGGCCATCCGGGCGAGCTCAAAGGTGAGCTCCTCCGCATCGATCGGCGTCCAGTCTCCCTCGTACCCCGGCGCGGTGATGTTCAGGTACATCTTCCCCTGAGCCACAGCCTCCTGCGGAAGCACGACCGAACCCGCGCACGGGACCTCCATGCGAAGCTCGATCTTCACCACGCCGTCCTTGATCGTGTCGGCCGAAACGGACACGGAGGCCTGGGCGTAGTCCTTGGTCGTGGCCACGAGGTTGTAGGACTTCTTGTCGGGCAGCACCGTGCTGGCCTCCCCACGCGAGTCGGTCGTCATTTTGTCGCCGCCGCGCCTGCCTCGCCAGCCACCGTTCCCGGTGAGCCTGACCTCGACGTCGGGCACCGCAGCGCCCGTCCGGGAATCGACGACCTGGATCAGAACCGTCGTATAGCTGAGCTCCACATCGATCCGGCTAACCTCGTCCTGCTTGGGTCGGCGCGAGTTGCTGAAGACCTCCTTGCGCTCGGTCCCGCCGTCCGCCGTAGGAACGTCCGCCATGATGACGATCCGCTGGCTGCGCATCACGGGGTAGTCATCCGTCTGGAACTCGCCGTAGGCGTCCGTGAAGTAGACGTCGGGATCCCGTCGGCCGACCTTGACCTCTGCGTTCGAGACCGGGTTGTCGTCGACGGTGATGCGTCCCGCAAAGCTCCCTGCGGGT
>JBLIHL010000666.1:0-3070 GCA_047635895.1 Paracoccaceae bacterium
CGCAGGATTCCGCCAGGAGAATAACCGCGGGCCTCCCCCACCTGTCCCTGGGACGGGCCGGAAGTTCAGCGATCCTAGCGGTGACCATGCGGCTACTTCAGACGCTCTCAGTCAGCACCGCTGCATCCACCGGGCCATTCCCTCCGGTTGATACCGTTTCTCGACCCCGGGACTGGCCGGCAGCGCGCCAGTCCCCCACCCATCTGAGGCGGGTCGTCTCAGGCGGGTGGCTCCACCGCGAGAGGAACGTCGGAGCGCCAGGCCCCAAAAACCGGGTTGGGGACCGCTCAATCCAACTATTCGCGGCGCCATCCTGGGTAAACTTGAAGGTCCCATCACGAGTCAATCAGCCATGAAAATATTCTCCCTCGTCGCCGCGGCGACCCTGGCTAGCTGCCAGGTCATTCCTTCCGATGTCCTTAGCCTCGAAGCCCGCGCCATCATCGTGGACGATGCGGAGTCGGACCTCTCCGGGCTGGGCGAGGAGGACGTCGACCTGACAGGATATGGCATCCACGCGGCGTTCATGACCGGCATCGTCGATGTCGTGGCGGGCATCGACCAGCGCGAATTCGACAACTCAGACACGCCTGAGTTCGACCTCGGCCTTCGGAAGCGCCTCATTGGCATCTGGAAGCTCCAGGCCTACATCGAGGCGAACCTCCGCTACGGCTTCGACCTCGACGTGGGCGCCGTCTCCGACGACTACTTCGGCTACAGCGGCGGATTCGGCGCCTTGGTGGATGTCAGCGAGTCCATCTTCCTCAACTTCCGCATCATGTACGACACGACCTCCCTGGACGTGAGCAGCGGAAATGTCGACGTGGACGGGCTCATCGGGACGGTGGGCGTGGGCTTCAAGCTCTAGAACGAAGGCGGGCGAAGAGGCCCTGCGACTTGCGCCTTGCCCGTGAAGGCCTACGATCGCCCGCCATGCAACACAGCCCCCTGCGAGAAAGCCACGAATCCGCCGGCGCACGCCTTCGCCCACTGGAAGCCGGCGGCGAAGTCGTCACCTTCGGTGACGTCCCCCAGGAATACGCCGCAGGCGCCACGGACGGGGCTCTCCTCCTGGATGTGACCACCCGGGGACTCCTCAGCATCACGGGTAGTGACGCCACGGACTTTCTCCACCGCATCCTCGCCAATGACATCAAGGGCCTGGAGACCGGGCACGGAAACCGCAATCTCCTGCTCACTGGCAAGGGCAAGATCGTTCATTTCTTCGATCTCTGCCGCGTGGGCGACGGCTACCTGCTCTCGACGCCACCGGGGCAGGCGGAGCCGCTTCGGGAGGCCTTGGACAACTACACGTTCGCCGAGGACCTGACGCTGAGCGACGCGACCGAGGCCCACGCCCCGCTCGAGCTCGTGGGGCCTAAGGCCGCAGACGTCATCGAGAGCGTCTTCCCGGACTTCGACCCCGAGGCGTCCGAGGCGCACACGTTCCAGTTCGTCCCGTTTCACTGGGACGAATCGGAGGAGGCCGCGATGACGAAGATCACGCCTATGAAGGTCGCGGGTCGTGACGGGTTCCGCATCGAAACGGAGCCTGATCATGTCCTCAGCCTCTGGCAGACCCTTCAGGAGTACGGCGCGACTCGAGGTGGACTCGTCGCCTTCGACAGCCTTCGCGCCGAGAGCGTCGAGGGCGTCTTCGGTCGCGACATCACCGACAACGTCTACCCCCAGGAGGCGAGACTCGATGATGCGTTCTCGCTCACCAAGGGCTGCTATATCGGTCAAGAGGTGGTGGCGAAGATCGACACGTACGGTGGCCTCAACAAGCGCCTCTTCCGACTCCGAGTAAGCCACGACGATCCCGTGGCGCCGGGCACCCGGATCATGCGCTCCATCGACGGCGGCGAGCCTCGCGACCTCGGCGTGGTCACCACGTGGGCCTATTCCTTCGAGGCTGACGGCGGCGTCGTGCTCGGTTACATCAAGCGCAGGCACCAGGAAACGGGCACCGAGTTCATGCTCGGCGAAACCGGCGCCACGGCCGTACTGCAGGACTGAGCGCGACGGATCGCCTCTGGCCGCACTTAACCACGAGTCTGATCCGTCCGTCGCGGCGACAGAACGGCCGAAGCAGCGCCCCAGCGGAGTTCGCTGGGCCCAACCTCTCACTCGCGCCAGGCTGAGATGCGCTCTTCCGCGATGCGGATCGCAACCCTGAGCGGTGCATCGTCCTCTTCGACGGCGCGCGTCAGGACCTTGTCCGCCGCGGCCCCGATGCGCAGCCCGATCGACTCGACCGGCTCGCGGCGATTCTCCAGGTGGAATATCGTCCCACGCACGAGCGCACCGGAGTTGATCACGAAGTCTGGCACATAGAGGATCTCCATGTCGAACAGCTCGTCCCCGATGATCGCTCGGGCGAGCTGGTTGTTGGCGCCGCCCGCAATGATCTGGCAGCGCAGCCGACTGATCGAAAGGTCGTGGAGGTTGCCGCCAATCGCGTTCGGGCTGAAGACGTCGCAGCGCTCATCCAGCGCGACCGAGGGGTCGACGATCTGGATCCCGTGGCGGTCGCGGATCTCTTCGGCGCGCTCCTCGTCGAGGTCGGCGCCGACGACCTCGGCACCCTCCCTCACGAGTCGGCGGACGAGCCCCTCGCCGAGCGAGCCGAGGCCCTGAACGACGATACGCCGGTTGGCCCAATCCGTCTCGCCGAACTTCGACCGGAGCGCAGCCGCGATCCCCATGAAGACGCCCTCGGCCGTGGCCTCGGGCAGCTCGCCCGGACCCTTGACGCCAGGATCGGTCACGAAGCGCGTGCTCTCGGTGACGAGCGCCAGCTCGGTGGCCCCGGTATTGAGGTCGGGCCCGGTGTAGAAGCGCCCGCCCATCTGATCCACCACCTCGCCGATGTAGCGGTAGGCAAGGGGCCAATCCACGTCATCCTTGTCCATAAGGACGATTTTGCCCCCGCCAGCGGGTAGATCCAGGAGCGCTGCCTTGTGGGTCATCGCCCGCGAAAGCCGGAGGCAGTCGAGGAGCGCCTCGCGCTCGTCCCGGTACTCCCGCCGACGAATGCCGCCAAAGGCGGGGCCCCGCACGGTGTCAT
>JBLIHL010000667.1:0-3063 GCA_047635895.1 Paracoccaceae bacterium
CTCGGCGCTGCGTGTCATGGTCTCACCACGGCGTTCGCTGCGCGTGGTAACGGCGTCCATCTGGCCCTTCCAGATGTCTGCCGTCCCTTTCATGAAGGAGCAGAAGCTTCGGGGAAGCCAGCAGCTGTGTCCGAAGGAGAAGCCGGAATCCTCTCCACGTCGTTTCTCGCGACCACCGCTGGAGCGGATGCCGGGCAGGGGCAGCATCACGCAGGCGTCTTTCATCCCTATGCGACGGACGAGCGCCCTCCGGATCCAGCCGAGAGCGACGGGACGCCCCGGGCATGGGGCGCCGCGAGTCAGCGCCTCTACGGCGCAGACCTCATCGATTCGGTTCGGGCGTTCACACGCAGCGCCGTCGAGTCCCTGGCCCATCTCGACTTCGACGTGATTCACGCGCATGATTGGATGACCTATCCGGCGGCGCTTCAGCTGCGGCTAGCCACGCGGCGTCCGGCCTGTCTCCATGTGCACTCGACGGCCTTCGACCGAGGCGGATCCCCGGAGGTCGCGGGCCAGATGGGTCTTGAGCGAGGGACGATTGCGAGCGTCGAGCGCGCGGGCTTCCGGACGGCGGACGCCGTGGCGACGGTCAGCGCCTACACGGAGCGCGTGGTCGTCGAACACTACGGCGCTGATCCTGCCCGGGTCCACGTAGTGCATAACGCTCCGAGTGAACCGTCGAGTGAACCGCCGAGTGGGCCCATAGCCGGCTCAGATTCACGTCGGAGCCGAGGCTCCGCAGGTACAGGCCCTAAAACGGTGCTCTTCCTCGGACGGCTAACGCGTCAGAAGGGCGTGGGTTTCCTGCTGCGGGCTGCCCGCGTGGTCCTTGCGTCGCACCCGGACGCGCGCTTCCTGATTGCGGGGGAGGGTGAGGAGCGCTCACGGCTCATCGAGGCCGTTGCAGAGCTCGGCCTGGCGGGCCAGGTTTTCTTCCTCGGATCGATCAGCGATGAGGCGAAGGTACAGGCGTATCGGGATGCCTCTGTCTTTGTCCTTCCATCGGTCTCTGAGCCCTTTGGCCTCACGCCCCTTGAGGCGCTAGCGGAAGGGACGCCCGTCGTTCTCAGTAAGGCTTCGGGCGTGGCTGAGGTCCTGCCCTCAGCACCCGCCGTCGAGCCCTGGGACTACGTGGGGATGGCCGCAGAAATCAGCGCCATTCTCGACTCCTCCGGGGTGCCCGGGGGCCTGGCCGAGCGACTCGTAGCCAGCGGCCAGCGGGAGATGGCACAGCTTTCGTGGGACCGGAGTGCATCTGCGTTAGAATCCGCCCTCGCCGCCGCGATCTCCCGAGGTGGCCAAGCTCTCCACGTCCGGTAGCCATGACCTCGATCGTCTTCTATTTTCAGGTTCACCAACCGTTCCGCGTCAAGGCCTATCCACATGACGCGATCGGCAAGCGTCACGATTACTTTGACGACTGGCTCAACGAGGACGTGGCGAAGCGCGTCGCCGAGCTTTGCTATCTGCCGATGAACGAGACGCTGCTGGACGCAATCGAGCGGACGGGCGGGCAGTTCCGGTGTTCGTTCTCGATCTCCGGCACGGCGATCCGCCAGTTCGAACGTTGGGCGCCGGAAGTGCTGGAGAGCTTCCGCAAGCTACAGGCCACCGGGGCCGTCGAGTTCCTCTGCGAGACCTCGCGGCACAGCCTCGCCGCGCTGGCAGACCCGCTGGAGTTTCGCCTCCAGGTCGAAGAGCAGAAAGCACTCCTCAAGCGGCACTTTGGCGTCGTGCCTACGTCGTTCCGGAATACGGAGCTCATCACCGACGAGACCGTCGCGGCCCAGGTCAAGGAACTCGGCTTCGAGGTCCTCCTCGCCGAGGGCGCGGATCAGCTTCTCGAAGGTCGTACGTCCAACGTCGTCTACGGGATGGAAGCCGCCGGCGGCTTCCCCGTCATGCTGCGGGACTATCCACTCTCGGATGACATTGCGTTCCGCTTCAGCAACCAGCAGTGGGAGCAGTATCCGCTCTACGCGGAGACCTTCGTTGAGTGGCTCGAGACCATGCCCGAGAGCAAGCAGTTCATCGGTCTTTACATGGACTACGAGACCTTTGGCGAGCACCAGCCGCGGTCGACCGGAATCTTCGAGTTCATGGCCGCGCTCCCCGATAAAGTGCTCGCGTCGGAGCGTCCTTTGGACTTCGCCACCCCGTCCGATGTGGTGAGGCGAGAGAAGGTGCTTGAGCCGTTGACGTACCCGCGCCCGATTTCATGGGCCGATGAGGAACGGGACCTTTCGGCCTGGCTGGGCAACCACATGCAGCGCGCGGCCCACGAGGCGATCTACGCCCTGGCTGACGCTGCTCGGTCCTGTGGGGACCCCGAGCTCCTGGAGGCGTGGCGCGACCTCACCACGTCCGACCACGTCTACTACCTCTCGACCAAGTGCGCATCGGACGGCGACGTCCACCAGTACTTCAGCCCCTACGACAGTCCCCACGACGCCTTCCTGACGGTCATGAACGTCGTCGAGGACCTCGGCCGCAGGCTGGGCGTGAAGTAGCTCCGCTGACCCGTCAACGAGACGGAATGTCGCGGGTGTGCGTGAAGTTCGTGACGGCTGGCGCCCGGTACTGGCGCACGTTACTGGCGCGCCGGTACTGGCGCGTCAGATGCGGCCCACATGTTGAGTCCACCATTGGACTCCGTAACCAGGCTCCATCATTGGGCGGTGGAGGCCCAGTCCGATGGTTCCTGGGCCCCTCCGGCTACTCTCCCAGAAAGCGCCGCGTGCAGCGTTCTGTCCGGCTCACTGAAGCTGGATGGCGAGGGCGTTGGTCACGTTGGACGTGGGGATGCCAATGACGGAATCCCTATGCCAGGCTTGGAAGCGCCACACCTCGGACGCCTGCGCAGAGATCGTGCCCATGACTGGGTTGGGGAGGGACGTCAGGTCGAGGACCAGCTGGGCCTGGCCAATCGCGCTGGCCATCTGAACCTCGCCCGGGCCAAGGAAGCGGCCAATCTCACCGCCCACACAGATCCTCCCACCCCCAGCTGGGACCCAGCCACTCGAGCGGCTTCCCAGGAACAGGACTAGCGCACCCGGCGGC
>JBLIHL010000668.1:0-3053 GCA_047635895.1 Paracoccaceae bacterium
GGAGAGCGAGACTCGCGGCTCCAGATGAGCAGCAGCAAGGACGGGGGCGCGACCTGGAGCGACTGGCGCGTGCTCGAGGACCTGGGTTCCAAGCGGATCGGAGCTGCGGGAAGCACGGGGATCACGGTGTCCACCGGGACCCTCGCCGTGCCGGTCATTGTCTACGGCGGTTTTCGGATCGAGGACGAGGCCTGCGCGGGCCTCATCGTGAGCGAGGACCACGGGGTCACGTGGGCCATGCATCACGCGGCGTTCCCGAACACGACGACGTCCGCCGTGGCGGAGATCGGGCCTGGTGCGCTGCTGCTATCCATGACCGATGGACGCGGGGCACTCCGGAGCGAGCGGACCACGCGTGACTTGGGCAGAACCTGGGAGCGCCGTCTCGCCATCGCGGCGACCGAGCTGCACAAGAGCGCGGGGAGCGACGGAGCACTCATTCACTTGGGGCGTGCGCGCGGACTGGGCTGGGACTCGCGGCTCGTTTTCGCTAATGCGTCGACGAACAAGATGCCCCTGCGGGACCTGATGCTCAAGGGGTCCAGTGACAACACGAGTCACTGGCCGAGCGCTCACCATGTGCTGCTAGACGACGGCGTGGGCGTGGACCACCCCGCTCTCTGTCCAGTCGGTCGCGACGAGGTTGGGATCGCCTACGAATGCAGCGCCGGCGGCGTGGTGTTCCAGCGGCTGCCGGAGCTCGTGGTCGTACCCAAGGTCGGGTCCTGGTTCGACGTTTCTGGCGCGAAGTAGAAGTTTGGCCGCGAATCGCTGCACCCGCGAATTGCTGTACCCGCGAAGCGGGCCCTGCCTTAGAAATGCGCGCCGAAGATGATGCTGACGGAGACGGCGCCGATGTCGGCGCCGATGCCATCGATCATCACGTCGGCGTTGCTCAGCCAGCGCACGTCGAGCCCTATGTGACGGCCGTGCTCGAACTCGACGACGGCGCCGCTGCGTAGGTAGCCTGAGAGCGCGTTGTCACGGTCGGAGCGGACGGTTTCGCCGTTTTGGAGATCGGTGTCGGTGAACAGGAACGCCACGCCGCCGCCGAGGTAGGGCTGGAAGCGGCTCGTGTACCGGAACGGGCTCAGGAGAAGCCCGGCAGAGAGGTCGTAGGTGCGGGAGTCCAGGTCCTGCACGATGCTACCCCGCGTCGTGGTGGAGCTAGAATCGAACGCATACCGGAACCCGAAGTCATAGGAGAGCGCGGACAGGAGCCCTGTCCGCGTGTCTTCGAGCACGCTGGGGTCGTCGACCAGCAGGGGGGCCTGGACGCTGACCCCGATCTCGATCTGGCTGTCGAGCTCGCCCCAGCGATCCTCGTCGGTCATCTGACGCAGGCCGATGTGCGTGTCGACGACGAAAGGGGAGCTGTTCGGGTCGACCTCGCGGTAGAGGACCTGGCGACCGAGACTTCCCTGGACGCTGAGGCGCTGCGGAGGCAGCGGCGGCGCTGCGCAGCTGGCGGCGAATAGCCCCGTCGCAAGAACGGTGGCCAGTACGGCTCGGGCGCGCGCCCGGCGCCGCGAAGTCTCGGAGGAGGCTGTCATCACGCGCTCGCAGTCTCGCCGGCATGGGCCAAAAGGCGGTCCGCTGTTCCGTGGAAGAGCTGGCCACGCTCCGCCGCTGACAGGCCCAGTTCGTCGGCGACTTGCAGCCAGCTGTCCAGGCGCTCAGAGCGCCATCCGTGGGGGAAGACGTTGGAGTCGGTGCCGAAGGCTACTCGCTCTACGCCGAAGACATCGAGGCTGCGCTCGAGCACGGTCCGCAGCGAGGGATGGTCAGGCTGGGTCTTGATCCAGCCGTTGGTCGACGACGTGTCCGTCATGATGTTGGGACACTGCGCTCCGGCGATGAGGGTCTCGCGGAAGAAGCCCGCTCCGAAGTGAGGGATGCAGAACGTCACGTCCGGGTGCGCGCTAGCCGCAGGGATGACCTCAAGCGGATTGGCATAGCGGAGGTCATAGGGCCGTGGGAGTCCGAGCAGATCACGGAGCTTGATGACGAGAATGCCGCAGTGGACGTAGGCGATCGCGCGGTGTTCCTCCAGTACGTCCAGGACCGGCCGGATGGCGTCGTCCGCGAGGTGGTAGTGGTGCATCGCTGGGAACATCAGGACGCCCCGGAACCCCTTCTCAGCCAGGAGGGGACGGAGCCGCTCGGCGGCGCCTGGGGCCGCAGGATTGCATACGGCGATCGGCACAAGCCGGCCCTTCGAGCGCGCTGCCATCTCGGCGATCGCGGGGATCTCCTCGGGCGCGCTGGCGAACGCGGCCATGCGCGTCACGCCATTCTTGTCCATCTCGCCGATCCAGCGCTCCAGGTGGGCGTCGATCCCCGGCTCGGGCAGCTCGATGCCAATCTTCTGGGTCACCTGCCTCAGCTTCTCCTCGGTGGTGCCGGGGAGAGGGCTCTGGGATGCCAGTGCATCAAAGAAGGGCCGCGCGAAGATGTGCGCGTGAAAATCCGTGAGCGGCGTGGGCAGGGTCTTGGTCATGGCGGAGATGGTGGTATCGGTGAGCCGTTATCGTAAGCCGGAAGCCGCAGCGATTCCGGTCATCTGATACAAACCGCGGCGATGAATGCAGCTAAATCAGGTCAGGAGGGGGACGGCAAGGTGGCGCTGGTCACCGGTGCAGCCCAGGGCATCGGGCGAGGTGTGGCTGCGGAGCTCGTCCAGCGCGGGTACGTCGTTCATGCGTCTTACCACCGCGATGCCCGGCGTGAAAGCACGGAGGAGCTCGTGGGCGCCGGTCGTGCGCACCAAGCAGAGCTGACCCGGGCGGAAGACGCGCGGAGGGTGGTTGAGGCGGTGATCGGGCAGGAGGGTCGCCTTGACGTCCTCGTCCACGCAGTCGGCCCCTACCTGACGCGGCCTCTTTCCGAGACGGAGCCCTCGGACTTCGAGGCGATGCTCCAGGGCAACCTGTTCACCTCGATCCACATGATGGACGCGGCGAGGGCGCACATCCGGTCCTCCCGCGGCGCGTACCTGTTCTTCGGCTGCGCCGGTCTAGAGCGCTGGCGGGCGCGCCAGGTGACGACCGCCT
>JBLIHL010000669.1:0-3040 GCA_047635895.1 Paracoccaceae bacterium
TCCGCTGCCGGGGGTCTTCCTGCTACCACGGCAGATCCTTCCGCTGCACGTCTTCGAGCCGCGCTACAAGCAGATGGTCGATGACGTTCTCGACGGCCAGGGGCGACTTGCTATCGGCACGATCCTCCAGGGCCAGAGCGCCCCTGAGGGTGACTCGGAGCCCATGCCGCCGCGTGTGCTGCACGTCGCAGGCGTCGGAGAGATCGCGCGCCACGAGAAAACGGACGATGGCCGCTACTTCATCTGGCTCTTTGGGATCGGGCGGTTCGACCTCGAAGAGGCCCCTTCCGACCGCCTTTATCGCCAGGTGAAGGTACGGCCTCTCGAGGAGACGGGTATCCCAGCGCGCTCCGCAGAGCCGCTGACTAACTCGCTGCGTGCCGCCCTCGACGCCCGCTCCGAGTCGCCCCTGGAGCTTCCGGAAGACGTGCCTCCAGAGCTGCTGACGGATGCACTGGTGCAGAAGCTCCAGCTGCCCCAAAGTGCGATGGAGCCGATCTTCACAGAGCCTGACGTGGCGCGGCGCGCACGGATGACCCTCAAGGCTGACCAAGCCTTCCCGAAGCCCAACTTGGACGACTGATCCGGAGCCCGCAGGTTGATCTCTGGCGCCGCCACATCGTTGCTGAGGCGTGCTGGAGGATTCCGCCGCGAATAATGCGGGCTAAAGGAGGCGATTGAGGGAACGCCTGACGCGGGAACTCCGGATACCCTTCGGCGCACCTCGTCACCCAACGTCTCGCCTTGATACAGATCCTCAAAAGCCTCGCGCGGAACAGACACCTGCTGCGCGACTTCGTCGTCCGCGACCTCAAGGCGCGGTACGTGGGGTCAAGCATGGGTTTCTTCTGGTCGGTGATCTACCCGATCATGAACCTGTTCGTGTACCTGTTCGTCTTCCAGATCGTGCTGCAGATGACCTGGTCAGCGGATAAGTCCTCCCAAGAAGTCGTGCTCCTGATGCTCGTGGGGATCGTGTCCTGGACCGCTTTTGCGGAGACGCTGAGTCGGTCGACCAACACGCTGATCGACAACGCGAACCTGATCCAAAAGGTCGTGTTCCCCTCCGAGATCCTCCCCGTGTACATCACGATCTCGGCGCTGATCAACATGGTCATTGCCCTGCCCGTGGTGGGCCTGGCGCTCATCTACGGGATGCTGAACCCGCCGGAGGATCCGGCGACCGTTGCGGCCGCGCTGGAGTCTGGCAATCTGGGGATTCAGGTAGGCGCGGCGCTCCTTTGGCTGCCGGTTCTCCTCATCCTCCAGGGAGTCTTCACCGCGGGCATCGCCTTCTTCCTGGCCACGTTCAACCTGTTCTGGCGAGACACCATCCACATCATCGGCGTGATCGTCACGGTTTGGATGTTCCTGACGCCGATCTTCTACCCAGCCGACCGGATGGTAACGGAAGGGTTCGAGTGGATGCTGACGTACAACCCGATGCACTGGCTGCTCGACATGTACCGCGACGTGATGGTGAAGAACATCTCGCCAGAGTTCGGAGAGCTCGCGCTCTTCGGAGGCGTGGCCCTCGTCTCCCTCTTCCTCGGAAGCCAATTCTTCTCGTCCCAGCGCGAGCGGTTCCCCGACCTCCTTTGATCTCTCGAAGACCCGACCATGTACGAGAAGAAAAGTAGCGACGAGTCCGCTGCGAGCTCCGCAAACGCCGCGGGTGGCTCGGCGATCATCGCGCGCGGCGCCGGCAAGGCGTACCGGATCTACGAGAAGCCTATCCATCGGCTCTGGGACCTGATTCTCCCAGGCGATCCGCGTGGCAAGGAGTTCTGGGCCGTTCGTGACGTCTACCTGGACATCCCCCAGGGCGCGACCGTCGGCATCATCGGCGAGAACGGCGCGGGCAAGAGCACGCTGCTCAAGCTTCTCACCGGCATCACCCGCCCCACCGTGGGCGAGGTCAAGACGAGCGGGCGAATCGCATCGCTGCTCGAGCTCGGCGCTGGTTTCCACCCCGAGTTCTCGGGACGCGAGAACATCCGCCTCAACTGCTCGATCCTTGGGATGAGCGAGGAGGAAACGGAGGAGCGGTTCCACCGAATCGTCGAGTTCTCCGAGCTGGGCGAGTTCATCGACCGGCCGGTCAAGACGTACAGCTCGGGCATGCATGTGCGCCTGGGCTTCTCGGTGGCGACGACGGTGGACCCGGACATCCTGATCATTGACGAGGCGCTCTCCGTTGGCGACGAGCACTTCAAGGGCAAGTGCATCAACCGCCTCAACGAGTTCCAAGAGCAGGGCAAAACCACGCTCTTCGTGAGCCACGACATTGGCTCGATTAAGTCGATGTGCAAGCACGTCGTGCTGATGCACGAGGGTCGCATCCTCGAGCAGGGAACGGCTGAGGACGTGGCCGATGAGTACCTCAAGCGCGCCCACGTTCGCGGCAACGAGCGCATGTCGGCCATCAACCGGACAACCGACGAGTACCCGCGCTGGGGATCGGGGGAGATCCGGACGGGCGAGGTCGAGCTGTTCAGCGAGGGTCAGGACGCCACCAACGTGTTCCAGCCGGGGTCACCCTTCCGCGCGCGCATCCACTTCGAAGCGAAGGAGACCTGCCGCGAGCCGGTGTTCGGCCTCGGCGTGTACCGCTCCGACGGCACCTACGTGAACGGCAGCAATCACCTCTGGCGCCGCGCTCCCATCGAGCTGGGCGAGATCAAGGCCGGCACCAAGGGCTTCGTGGAGATGGCGTTCGAGAGCCTCCCGCTTTTGCAGGGTGCTTACTACCTGACGGTCTTCGTGTATGACCACGACAAGTCCGCACCTACGCCGATCGACCACCGCGAGCATGCGGTGTCGTTCGAGGTAATGGACGCCAACCACATGCAGCACGGCCTGCTCTTCCTACCGACGCGCTGGAGCGTCACCGTGGACGGGGCTGAAGAGCGCGTGTCGCCGGAATAGACGACTTCCAGCGTCTTTATCAGGTGCCTGAAGAGTCGACGGGAGTCATCGACTGGCGCATCCGGTGAGTGAGACCGGGCGAACCGAAGGGGGAAGATACCCTCGCAGCGCC
>JBLIHL010000670.1:0-3029 GCA_047635895.1 Paracoccaceae bacterium
GTCGCTGACCGTCACGCTGGCCCCTGGGACCTTGGCGTCATCGAAGTAGACCGAACCCCTGACCGACGTCTTCAGCACGTCGTGGTTCGCGGCACTCTCATCCAGCGTCAGGCGCACGGCCTCGCCTGCGATCACCCTGACGTCTTCGAGGATCATCAGGTACGCGTGACGGTCATGGCTCCGAACTTCGCGCTGGACCCGATAGCCCGCGGGGGGCAGCGGGCCGTAGCGCAAGACACCGTCGTCTCGCGCTCCTGTCACTCCTGGCTCGATCGGCACGCCGAAGTGGCTGGTGATCGATACTTTGCACTGCGACGCCGGAAGGACATCGCCCTTCCGGTCGATCGACAGGACGTCGATCCAGCCGCCCATGTCTGCCGGCGTCTCGCGGGTCTGAAGCCGTACCTTGAGCGGATACACCATTGCCAGTCGGAGCGCGCTGCCAGACAGCAGGACGCTGGCCGTTGGGCTGATGCGGGCCTCGAGAGACGTCAGCCCGGTGGGGACGTTCTCGAATCGAAAGCGCCCCTCGCCGTCGCAGCGGAGAGCCTGGCGCGCACCCAAGCCGTGAATCGACTGCCTGGCCCAGACAGCCGCGACTTTGGCCCCGGCAGCCGGTAGGCCGGCCTCGTTGACCACCATGCCTTCGAAGTGAAGACCGCGCTCCAGGACGGCCGGCTCCGACACCAGCCGCCCCTCGCGTGGATAGTAGAACTGATCCAGTGCGAGTCGAAATCCCCGGATGCTCTCGTCCAGCTGGTCCGGTGCGAGCGCAGACGTCACCTCGAGCCCGTAGATCCATGGGTGCAGCCCTTCGGCTCGGATGCGAAGATCATCGGCGACCATCACGGTGACGCGCTCTTCCCGCGGCCCCTCCAAGTGGTCGGAGCGCCCCACGAGCGTGAGTTCGCTTCCGACCAGAGCCCGTCGCTCCTCGCGCGTCGAGTCGAGTGGGAAGTCGAGCTTGAGTACGAGGCTCGCGGTCCCTGAGGTCCCAGCAAGCTCGCTGCTCTGACCTGCCAGCGGTCGAGGAAGTGCGGTAGCGCCGCCCACAGACCACCCGATATCCAGTGCGACGAGAGTCAGAACGGCGAACATATGGCGGAGTACGCGGGCATGACGGCGGATCATCGGGTGGAGCTGGGTTCGGCGACGGACGGGCACGCAGAAACAGAACGTCTCCGCCCTCCGATCGGCGACGGCTCGCCCCCCGATTAGGGAGAGGGCGGGAAGGCAGGCCGCCAGGCTGTATCGAATGGAGGGCGTCGCTGCCCCCGGCGCCAGCAGAGATGGGGTCTCGTGCGGGTCGCTGCTGATGTCGTAGAGCTCTTCACAACTCGGGCCCGAGAGCTGGATCAGCTTGTAGCGGATCGATCGGATGGCGCGGCACTCGAGGACCTGCCCCACCTGGCCGCGTGCCAGCGTGCGGTCAACGGGTTGGAATCCTATGCAACAGGGCCGCCATCGATCATTCGATGGCGGCCCTGTCTCGTTGCAGCGCTGCCGCTGCGATGGGATGGATCAGTCGATCTCGATGTCGCCGAGGTCCAGGTCGTCGAACTCGTCGGTCGCTTTTGCAGCCTTCGCCTTGGCGCGCTCGATGGCCTCGGTCGCGGCGTCCGTCTTGTCGAACTTGGCCCAGTGAGCTGGGTCCTCAAGCACCTTCATCCAGGCGTCATGGTGAAGGATGATGAGGCGCTTGTTGAAGAAGAGATCCTTCGCCTTCATCTCGCCGGTCGAGCTGTTCTGGGACGTACGCCAGTCGAGAGCACGGCCGGTGTCGCTGCCACGCGCCCGATCCAGGGCGTCGGCCGCCCTGAAGCCCATGCGGTTCCCCTCAGGGTCGTCCACGTCGAGCTTGATCATCTCGTTCAGGATCGCGGGCCATGCGAGTTGACCCGCTTCGATCAGCTTCTTCTGGGCGCGACCGCCGGCGGCTCCAGCGAACGGGTCGAAGAACTCGCCAGCCTTCTCCTGGAGGGTGGCCCACTGCTCGTCCGTGGCGCCGGGCGGCTTCCCGAACGGCTTGAGGTTGGACATGTCGGTCTTGGCCTTAGCCTGTGCCTCTTCGCTCTCGTCCTCGGCTGCTTTGGCTTTGGCTTCGGCCTTCGCTGCGTCCTCAGCCGGTGCGTCTGCGGCGGCTTCGCCAGCGCCGGAATCGTCCGCGGCGGCGTCACCGTCGGCGTCACCGTCGGCGGTGGCGGCATCGCCCGCAGCGATCTCGCCGTCGGTCATCTCGCCGGACGCCGACAGGGTGTTTTCCGCAGCGGAGTCGCCATCGGCTCCAGCGGTCGTGGTGTCCGCAGGCTCGGCGGCTTCCGCCTTGTCACCGTCGAAGACGCCACCGAAGTAGGCGCCGGCGCCACCGAGGACGATAACGGCTACAGCGATGATCGGCACGGGGGACTTCTTCTTCGGCTCGGACCGTGCGCGACGGCCGCGGGTCGTGCCGCCGCTGTCATCGTTACCCTCGTCCTTCGAACGCGCGCCGCGGGATGAACCACCCTTGCGAGCGCCAGAGCGGCTCGACGGCCGTGCGGCGCGTTCGGGCTTCTCGTCACCGGCGGCGCCTGCCGTCTTAGCGGCAGGCTTAGCGCTCTCGTCACCGGTCTCAGCATTCTTCCGCGCAGCGATCTGCTCGCGCATGGTCATGCCGCCTTTCTTCTTTCCGCTGGGTGCCTGATCGCCAGGGGTCTTGCGCGGGATGGGCTTTGGCTTGTTGTCGCTCATGGAAACTGGGGTCGCCCGGCTACTGGGCGGAAGTGGTGGTCGAGCGCGGGAAACGCGGCTCGGGGATTTGTGATCGGGTCGGGCTCCCCGGGGGGGGCGGCCGTCGGGCGGGTGGCCCCAGGGAGGGCCCCAGGGAGAGCCCCGGCGAAGGGGCAGGTCGCGCGCCAGGGGCGTCGCTCAGTTGCGCTCGTCCTTTTCCTTCTTGAGCTCGGCAGCGCGCGCTCGCCGGGCCAATTCGTAGACGCGGCGCTCCTCGGGAGTCGTTGGCACGAAGTTCGGGTCGTCCAAGAGGGGGTCAG
>JBLIHL010000671.1:0-3023 GCA_047635895.1 Paracoccaceae bacterium
GGTGGCCATGCCCGGGGCCCGCGCACTGATGCGGTAGGCCGCCAGGGGCAGATCCCGAAGCTCGAAGGTGCGCATGCCTGGCTCGGACTCGAAGGTCCGGGTGATGGCTTTATCCCGGCCTTCGGCCGCCAGGGACGGCTCGATGGTGACGGTCCAGCTCTCAGGGAAATCAGTGCCTTGCACGCGGATTTCACCCACGATCGTCCCACCCGGGTCGCCAAATACCTTCTCAAAGGGCTCGTATCCGCCGGAGGGGCGGGTCTCGATGCCGCCCATCGTGCGGGGCCCATTGGCCTCCATGGCCAGGAGATCGGACTCTCGCATCATGCCTGGGGGCGGCTCGGGACGCGTTTCGGCGTCGCTGGTCACCTCCGGCTGGACCGCTTCGGTGGGGCTTCGCTCATTCCCCGTCCCCTGCAGGAACCAGGCGGCTGCGCCCACGGCGACGAGAATAGCGAGAGCCCCTAAGAACAGAGAAGACGCGCTCCCACGCCTGCTCGCTGTCCCCGTACCCTGCCGCGCGGCCCCGGCCGCGCCCTCCTTGCCCGTTTCCTGGCTGTCTTTTGGCATGTCCATGTTCATCGGGGAGGATATCCGCAGCCAAGCGCCAGAAGTTGGGCAGAAGTTGGTGAGACGCATACCAGCGTGTAGACCAAATGTAGATAGGAACGATCGCAACAGGTCCCGCCCAGCCCGGCCGAAAAGAGCTATCACCGCAAATACCCGCGCCGAGTCATCTCCGGCGGGGTGTCCACGCGCCCAGAATCGATCCCATGAACCTACTCCAGAGCGCCCTGCGCCTCTCTTCATTCGCCCTGACGGCGGCCTTCGTGGCCCTTTCGATGGGACTTCCGACGGCCCAGGCCGAGCCCAGCCTTGGGCTCAATCGGGGCTCCTCCGAGGCGGAGGGACGGGTCCTCGTCGTCGGCTTCGATGGGGCCGACTGGCGCAAGACCCAGGAGCTCATGGCCGCGGGCCAGCTTCCTAACATGGCGAAGCTCATGGATGCGGGGACCGCAGGTCCCCTCGTTTCCACGAACCCGGCCGAGTCGGCCGCGGGCTGGGCCGCCATCAACACCGGCGCCAACCCGGCCAGAAATGGGGTCGCCAGCTTCTTCAAGCGCGACTTCTTCGGCGAGAACGCGGACCCGATCCCGGCGCTCGGGCACATCAAGCAGGAGACGGTGAAGCGTGAGTCTGCCTCCAGCGGGGGCTCAGTCGGACTCGTCGACCGCCTCGGGGACGGCCCGAGCAACGTCCTCTTGGGCGTGGGCGTCTTCTTTCTCGTGACGATCGTGCTCCGACTCGTGCTCAAGACCCACGCGCTTCTGTCGCTCGTGCTCGGGCTCGCGCTCGGCACCGCGGCGGCTTACGGCACCCAGAAAGCAGAATCACGCCTGCCGATGGAGATCCCAGGCGTGGTCACGAATCAGGTCCGCCTGGACGGCTTCTGGATCGAGGCTGCCCGTGCCGGCCAGAAAAGCGTGGCGCTCCAGGCGCCCCTTTCCCTCGGACGCCCGGGTGCTGACGGCGCGCAGACGCTGTTCGGACTCGGCCTCCCCGATACGCGTGCCGCGCTCAACGGCGACTGGTTCCTCTATACCACCGACAAGCTTGAGACCGGTCGCGAGCCGAAGGGCAACGTGAAGGCTTCGGATTCGGGTACAGGAACGATCTTCCGGGTCGACTTCGCGGCACCCAAGGATGGTTCGGACGGTCCGCGCGCGATTGAGTCGAAGCTCTACGGGCCGCTCGACCTTGGCAAAATGACGGCTGCGCAGGGACGCTATGACGAGCTGAGCGCGCTGCTGGACGGCGACCGTGCCGGCATGAGCTTCAAGGAGAGCCGGGACCTTACTATCGAGCAAGAAGAGCTGAACCGCACGCTCTCCGAGATGGGGTCGCCGCCGACGGGGTCGCGCATCTTCCCCAAGGAGTACAAGCACCGCACGAGCGTGCCGCTGCGCATCGTGGCGAACGAGGGCGGAGACGCGCCCACGTGGGACGTGACGATCGGCGAGGAGACCCAGACGATTGGCGTCGATGAGTGGACCAAGAAGTTCTACTCCGTGCGCTTCGAGATGGGCCCGATCCTCAGCGTTCACGCCATCACGCGCGCTCGTATCGCTGACCCGAACCCGGAGAGCTTCGCGGTATATATCGACACGCTCCAGATCGACCCGCGCAACGCACCCGCCTGGCAGCCAGCCTCCGAGCCCATTGGCTTCTCTGCTGAACTCGCCAAGAAGATCGATAGTCCCTTCGAAACGCTCGGCTGGGGCTGCATGACGAACCAGGTGAAGGACAAGATGATCGATCCGGTCATGTTCCTCCAGGACGTCGAGTTCACGATGAAATATCGGCGCAAGCTGATGGCTCGGATGCTGGAGGAACCGGATTGGCGCGTGCTTTACAGCGTGTTCAGCACGACGGACCGCGTCCAGCACATGATGTACCGGTTCTATGATCCGGAGCATCCCCAATACAGCGCCAAGCAGGCCGCCAAGAAGGTCACGTTCTTCGATGAGGAGATGACGCTGGCCGACGTCATTCCTGCGATCTATCGCCAGATGGACGATATCGTGGGCGAGGTCGTCGCGTCTCTGAAGCCCGAGGACACGCTCCTTCTCTGCGCGGACCACGGCTTCACGAGCTACCGCCGCGGCATGAACGTGAACAACTGGCTGGAGAGCGAGGGCTACCTGGTCCTCAACGAGGACATCAAGAGCACGGACGAGGCAGGCGGCTTTGCGTGCGTGGACTGGTCGAAGACGCGTGCGTACTCGCTGGGCCTCGGTATGGTATTCCTGAACCTCAAGGGTCGCGAGGCCCAGGGGATCGTGGCTAGCGCAGATGCGCAGGGCGTGATGGAAGAGATCAGCGCGAAGTTCCTCCTCGCGGAGGACGAGGGCAGGTCGGTCGGCGCGAGCGCGACCATCATCCGCGACGTGTACCAGGGGCCCGAGGCGTGGGGCACCCGCGAGTACCCGTGCGCCGATGTCATGCTCGGCTTCGACGAGTTC
>JBLIHL010000672.1:0-3015 GCA_047635895.1 Paracoccaceae bacterium
GCCGGCGTCGCCACGCGGACATGGATCTCCCCCGAGGCGTCCGGATTCATGGCTGATCTGCTCGACTGGCCGATGGACATACCGGGGAACGCGGATCAGTTCGCCCAGCTCGGCACCAAGGGAGGCTCCGTCCCCGGCGTCCTGACCGAAGCCACCTATCTGGTAGCCATGGAGGGCGACCATGCCGGCGAGATCCGCGTGGGCGCGCTCTTCCTCAACCGCCTGTCGGGATCCGCCTGGCTGAGCCTTCAGGAGAGCTTTGTCCAGCAGGGCCTGCTCGTGTCGATGCTGACTGATGATGACACCGTCGATCGCGTCGTGCGGGCCCTGGATTGACCCACGACGACACGACGAGATGATCAAACGACTTGTGTATGTCACCGCGTGCTCGCTGGAAGCGGCACTGCGGTTCCCTCGAGGATCTGCCAGAATCGTCTAGGGCTGATTCTCACGCCCCGTCTCCCGAAGGCCCTCGGCACCCACTCTTCATGCAAGCCACACTTTCGCACGTTGCGCTCTTCGCCGCCCTCGCCGCTTCGGCCGCAGCCGACGAGGTCATCGTCCCAAACCAGGCGCCCACAACCGCCGGGTCCGGGGGCTACACGACGCTCATGCGATCGCTGCCGCGCTCCTATCAACTCGTGGTGGGTCCCGAGGAGCTCATGAGCGTGCCCGCCGGCAGCACGATCACGGGGATCACATGGCGACGGCCCACGTGGCAGGCCCATTCAGACTGGCCCGGAGTGGGCGCCACGTGCACGTTCACAAACTACGACGTCTTCCTTTCCACATCGCTGAACCAGCCCGGCTCGCTGAGCACCACGTACACGGACAACCTCGGTCCCGACGTCGTGCTGGTTCGGAGCGGGCCGTTGTCACTGTCTGACGACTTCTTCCCAGGGGGCGCGACCACTCCACAGGTCAATCCCTTCGGCACCACCATCACCTTCTCGGCGCCCTACGTCTATCAGGGCGGCAACCTGCTGCTCACGATCCAGCACGACGGGAACGACTGTGGGTCCAGCGGGAGTCTGGATACCGTGCCCAGCTCATTCACCCAGGCCATCGGCGTCTCAAGCTACACCCAGCCCGACAGCTGGTACGGGCAGGGGCTGATCGCGATGAAGCTCGAGTTCACGCCGCCGGGCGCCATCGGAACGAACTACTGCGTGGCCAACCCCACCTCACTGGGGACGCCCGCGATGATGAGCGCTTCCGGAAGCCCGTCCATAGCCGCGAACGACCTGACGCTGATGGGGTCAGGCCTTCCGCAGAACTCCTTCAGCTTCTTCATCACGAGCCTCACTCCGGCGCTGGTCATGAACCCGGGCGGGAGCTCTGGCAACCTCTGCCTCTCGGGCAACGTCGGGCGCTACGTTGGTCCAGGAGAAATTCAGCAGGCCGGCGCCTCCGGCACGATCTCGCTAGCCATCGATCTGACGCGGATACCGCAGCCGAACGGATTCGTTCCCGTAGTCGCCGGTGAGACATGGAACTTCCAGGCATGGTTCCGAGACACGGACTCATCCGGGAGTCCGACCTCGAACTTCACGGACGGCCTCGCGGTCAGCTTCATCTAGACGCCATAGCAGTTCGCCATTGCGCTCATGGCACTGCTGGGTGGACGGCAACCCCGTGACCCGCAGCCGCCAGGATGGCGTTCGCGACGCGCTCTCCCAGCGCACGCGAGCCCTCCCCAGTGAAGTGCACGTTGGCCTCGCGCAGGATGGGCTCGGGGTAGTTCGTGACGAACGCGAAGAGGTCGTTCACCGGCACGCCCTCCTCGGCCATGACCGCGCTGGCGACGAGGTTGTACTCAACCGAGTCTGCTGCCTCCCGGTAGGGGCGCAGGTCGCCTTCAGGCACCGGAGTTGTCGTGGCGAATACGAGGCGCGCCCCGGTGGCCTTCAGCCGCCGCGTGATGCTCTGAAGCTGCGCTCGATAGCGATCGGGATCGGCCTGGTGCGGATGATCACGGTCGTTCGAGTTCTTGCCGCTCCCCGGCTGGACGCGCTTGAGATCGTGCAACCCGAAGTTGAAGTGGATGACGTCCCAGTCGCCGCCTTCGATCCCGAGCCAGCGATCGACCTGTGCGCTGCCCTTCGTGGTACCGGCGCAGTTCTCCGGACCACCTCCCTGGACCACGCCGTCTTTACCCTTGTTCCGCGGCCGGACGACGTGCGCTCGACCGGCGAGGAGCTCCTCCACGACCGGCGTGTAGCCGATCGAGATGGAGTCGCCGAGCAGCAGGACGCGGAACGGTTCTGAGAGCGGCGGCGAGATCGCCGGCTCCGAGGTAGGCCCTGAAGTGGACCCTGAGGTGGGCTCTGAGGTGGGCTCTGAGGTAGACCCCGGGGCCGCGCAGGCCCCCAGCACGGCGCAGCCAATAAGACTGAGCGCGGACACGAGGGCCCGCCTCGAAACGAGTGAGAAGGAGTCAGCTTGAAGGTGCATGGGCATGGTGGGGTGCGAAGCGCGGTGATCCGATACGGTAGCCGAAATGCAGCCCGGCGCGAGCGGCACTACGCCCGAGCCCCCCCCCAGTCTCCGTCTAGCCGCCGAACACGCCAGTCGTTTGAATCAGCCCAGGATCCCGCGGGCCGCCAGGGCCTCAAGCCCCTGGGCCAACGTGGCGTCCGAGCGCAACGAGACGAACTGGCCGCCGTGCCGCTGCGCCGCCTCCGCGAGGCCAGCCTGCAGTCGCTCCAGACGCTCGCCGTACCGCCGAAGTGCCGCGCGGTCGACCACGACCTCGCGGATCTCGTCGCGCTCGGCGTCCAACAGCCGCAGCGCGCCCATCGCCACCGGCTCGGCGTCTCTTCGGGAGAGCACCTGCAGCAGAGCGATGCGTCCGGCGCCACGGGCGAACGGCTGCGCCATTCGCACGGGATCCGCTGGCACCAGGAAGTCCGAGACCAGCACGCGCAGCGAGGCTGGGCGCGCTTCCCCACCTGCTTCTCCCACCAGATCACCGAGGGGCCGGCTCGACGTGAACGCCAGGCCGTCGGCCATCAA